>DASPIB010000001.1:0-349389 GCA_035629335.1 Verrucomicrobiia bacterium | reverse complement strand
TTTGCATTGCTTCCCCTTTTTTACCTTCTTAGTATACCTAAGATGATTGCAACTTGTCCAAAATTTAAACGGGTAGGCGCAGCACTTATTGATGTGCTGCACCTACCCAACTACCTACAGTTCCTTACCCTGACGATCGGCAGTGGCCACGCGCGGGTAGTTCTTCTTGATACGAACCGTCAACTGCCTGCCAAGGATTTGCACCTCAGGAACATCGATGCAATCGGCGTGCTCTGCTGCCTTGCTAAAGTGACTGACCTTCAAGCAGCCTTCGACAAAGAGCTGCAAAGCCTCGACGGGTCCGACGAGCACCATCGCAACCCGATCGAGCTTGCCATTGCGCTCGTCATCGTCAAGGCAGTCCTGGATTTCGGGCGTGAGGGGATTAATATCTACCTCAAAACCACCGACCCTCCAGCTCTCCCTGCCCATACGCGCATAACTCTCATTCTCGAAAAACTTAACTTCGTCACCGGAAACCCTAAAAAACTTTCCGGAAATGCTCTGCGTACCCATGATCGGCCTCTCTCCTCATTCGGCAGCATACCTTCAGGCTGGCACCTGACTGCGCCCTACCATAGAGACACAAAATGAGGAATAAAGACAACTTGCTCTTATTCCTCATTTCGTATCGGATCCAACTATATCATTAAGTGATGCTTTAATCAACGGCGACTAAGCCGCATGGTACAAGCAGTTAACTCGCTATCGGCGCGTCACCAAACTCAATTTTATTCCCTTCAGGGTCTTGGTAAGCTGCCTTGCGCACGCCGTTACCATATGTTTCTCGTGCGGTTGGCTCGAGGCCTCGTTCGCTGGTTTGGGCTACAAGATCATCAAAATCATCTACAAATACCACATTCATAGTGTGGCCAGCCCGCGTTCTGGTAAGTGCTCGATAGCAATCGAAATGTGCTTGGCAAGCTCCCGCACGGCTTCAGTGCCGCTCGCAACGTAAGTCGGCGGGCAGCCAAACAAGCGTTCATACCAAGCAACTGCTGCCTTGAAGTCACGCACCGGAATGCAAGCGAAAAAATCAATTTATAGCTACCTGGGATTTTTTCATCTTTTGCCATACGCTTAATAACAGTTATCCCTGGCGGTATTCTAGGATATCCCCAGGTTGACAATCGAGTGCTTCGCAAATTGCGGCTAGTGTCGATAGCCGCACGGCCTTAGCTTTACCGTTTTTAAGTATTGAAAGATTCGCCATGGTGATGCCAACTTTTTGGGAAAGCTCGGTTAGGCTCATTTTTCGCCTAGCGAGCATTACATCAAGATTTACTACTATTGCCATAAAGTCGCTACACCGTTAGATCGTTTTCGGACTTAATCGCCACTGCCGACTGAAAAAGCTTTTGAAACAATGCCGCGGCAGTGGCGATGACAAATGAGCCAAAGGTAATCACCAAGCCAAGCACAATCACACCTGGCGCGTCATCTTTATCGGCCACAAAGTAAATGTAAGGCATGCCGGCAGCGTACATAGCGCTGATAATAACTGCGCAGTATTTTATACCTTTTAAGGCTTGTACCGCGGCGTGCGAAAAAGCGATGTTTTTATCAATATATACAAGCAACTTGAGCGCTTGGTAAATAGCAACGAAGAACGGTATCGCTGTAGCATACATCCCAAATAGAATCGGACGGTAATCGCCAGTTTTATCGGTACCAATCGCAAACGGTAGAACAAAGATACACAGCGCCAGCACAATAAGCGCTATAAAAATAACTGTTGCCCTTAAGATGATGGTTGAGCCGCGTTTCATTTTGGAGCCTTTCTTTTAAGTTGTGTTTGTATTTTAACAGTGATTTTATTGATTTACAATAATTATTTATTGATATTCCTATGATAATTTTGGCATAAAAAATCAGCAATTAAATGCTGGGCAGTCTTCATGAAACGAAGACTGCCCAGCCCAAGGTGATAAAGTCTGTCAGCGGTAGGAATAGTTGCAGGGCTGCAATAATGAGGCCGGCAACAAGCACTAAAAGTAGCTTGTTTTGTTTGTCATAGAGGCATTATAACAGCGTTAAGTGGGCAATTAGATTATTAAAGCGATGCCATTAAGAAGGGGCAGGCGCGGTTGATGCTACGCCTGCCCCATTTACTCTTCGTCTACCTACAGCAGAAAGAGATGTCTAGATCGACGTTCTGGATATACGTGAGATTTCTCTGCTTTAGACCTCGAATAGCCGCCTTATAGGCCTCCAAGTCCTGCTCCGTTCGAGCGTTCATAGGTACGAGCTGCTCGACGTCGAGCTTCCCTACGGCTGCGTAGAGGTCAGCTTTAACTCGCTCAGTTGGCTCAAAACCAGGGACAAACTCACCGCTGATAATTTGGCGGTAGTGCCTACCAGTACCGCATCGCTGCATTTTAACAAACAGCACCATTGCACCATAAGGCAGCAGCGGGTTAAAAATCCGCTTCAGTTTTCCGATGATGCCTTTGTAGTCGCTACCTTCCACTATACCCACAAGAACGGCATTTTCCCCGCTCTTGGGCAAGCTGAACCGAATACCCTCAATTTTTCTCAATTCAGGTTCCAGCGCTTTGAGCTTGTTCGGCTTTGTCGCAGGATAAGCAAAGCGGTATCCCGAAGGATTTGATTCCCAGATCACATATGAAGCCCTGAGCATCATCTTCTTCTCCTCTTCTGAGAGACAAGTGCACCTTGAGTATAAACTAATAAGGAATACTAGCCAAGGCATGAGGATAAATTATAAGGATTTACACTAACTTTGGCACTGTAACTTCATCTATCTTTTAAGGAACCTTTTGGTTAGTAAGGGCTTGGTGCCATGCTTTGGTTCTTGAGATAAGTTGTGTTTAGCGACTTAATACACAAAGTATTTAAAGACTGCTTGAAAACATACCATAACTGCGCTATAATCTCCCTAGTATGCGGGTTTAGCTCAGTTGTTAGAGCGCTTCCTTGCCAAGGAAGAGGCCAGGAGTTAGAGTCTCCTAACCCGCACCACGAAAAAAGCCCAGGTTTTCTGGGCTTTTTTCGTGGTGTGAATTTGGGTATTTCTTAGCCATGACCTCATCAAAGACAGCGCCGCGTTAGAGGGTTAGAGACTTTTCAAATGGAAGGCATGCTACGATAGATCTATATGACAAAACAAGACGACAATCCCTGGCGAACCCTCGATAGCAGAATAATGTATCAGAACCCTTGGATGACAGTGCACGAGGACAAAGTACTGACGCCAAGCGGCAAGGAAGGTATTTACGGCTTTATAGAAAGTAAGCCAGGAGTATTTATTATAGCTCTGACTGAGGATAACAAGATTTATCTTATTGAATCGTTCCGCTATCCTACACAAAAATGGCAGTGGGAATTACCTACCGGCGGTATTGAAGAAGGTGCGACACCTTTGGAATCAGCCAAAAACGAGCTTGCCGAAGAACTCGGTATGACTGCTGAAAACTGGATTCGTGTAAACACCTTTGGACCATCTTCCAACGGCTTTATGAATGACGTACAGGAAGTATTTGTAGCCGAAGGACTCCACAGGAGTGAGGAAAAACATTTCGAAGAATTCGAAGCTATCCGTGCAGCCAAAGCTGTAACAGTCGAAGAAATTATGACTATGATCAAAAATGGTAGGCTTACTGATGGTCAAACGCTTGCCGCACTGATGCAGTTTTTTACGTGGCGCGAACATTAATGACACGCGAACATTATTGTCATGAGAATTTCACTTAAGAAAACCGCCCATATAGGCATTATTGCCGGTCTTACAGCCTCACTAATTTATTTGTTAGCACCGCACCCGCGTGGCATAACCGTGTTTATACAGTGCGGAGCATTAATAATCCTGGGTGCGGTAATAAGTTATTTTTCTAGAAAAAAGATACATAATCCATATGCTGTAATTATCTACAGCATGCTAATTGGGTACGGAACAGTACGCGTATTGCCATTCGTCACCACATACTGGCTGATTGCCATAGGTGCTATTATTACGGCCAGCACAGCATTGGCATATTTTTTGTGGCGCCAGTATTTTGCTTTAAAAACCAACTTTGTTGTGAAGTATAGTGGAGCGGTTCTTCTTGTGATTGTTTGGTGGGTAGTTATTCCACTGACGGTTTTGTACTTCATCCGATTATCGTATACTCCTTAGCGATGAATAATTTCAAAGTTGCTCGCTAATATATTAATTACGGATATTAAATCTTGTTAGAATAAAACTATGATTGAAATTGAACGCAAATTCCGTATCTCGCCCGAGCAAAAAGCCGCTATTGAAAAGTATTTCAAAAATAACGGCAGCGACCTCGTGCCAGTCCACCAAATCGATCAAGTCTTTTTGCAAGGCATTAATTCGTTCAAAGATTTTAAGTCTGGTAAGCCAGTTGCTCGGCTCCGTACGGTCGATAATAAAACGCAGTTAACGTATAAAAGGGCAATTAACGATGCCGGCGATACGCTAGAGCATGAGCTTGGCGTAGAATCAGCCGATACAATGCAAAAAATTCTCGAAGAGATGGGCTATCAGCAGGTTACGCTTGTAGATAAAACCAGAATTGAGATGAAACAAGGCAGGCTGACACTTGTTTTGGACGAGGTTGCCCGCCTCGGGAGCTTTTTAGAAATTGAACTATTAGCCGAGCAGGCCGACACGGGCGGCGCGGAAGAGCAAATTCTTCAGTCTGCAGCACAGTTCGGACTAACCGCAGCCAATATCGAGCCAAAGAAGTATGACCAGCTTCTTGGCTCTTTACCTGCATAATGCGCGCGTAATCCGTATAATAGATTCTAGACTTATTGGTGCTAGACTTATTAGTAGAGTATCAATTTTAAAAGGATCTTTTGAAATGTCTAAGTATATCGATGGCTTTGTACTAGTCGTACCAAAAGGCAAAGCTGAAGCGTACAAAAAAATGACCGAAGAAGGACGAGATTCATGGATGAAGCACGGTGCGCTTCAGTATTTTGAGTGCAAAGGGGATGACCTTAAGCAAGAGGAGATGGGCGACGAAAAATCCCGTTCTTTTAGCGAAATGACCGGCGCAGAAGATGGAGACGATGTGTGGTTCTCTTTTATTGTGTTTGAATCCAAGGAACACCGCGATGAGGTAAATAAAAAGGTAATGGACGAGATGGATGAGGCCTACCAAGAACAAAGCGATTTCGTATCGCCGTTTGAAATGAGCAAGCTAGCGCGCGGTGGATTTGAGGTTGTGGTTGAGGCGCAAAAAGCTTGATCGCGGCTCCTGGCGTAGATCTATTTCCTAGCAAATAAAGAACAAGCGGTCACGACACCTGCAGCGCTGGCGGTAATCTTTCTGTTTCGTGACACATAATGGATAGCTCTCGCCTTACTAGGTAAGGCTATTGGCAAACTGTTAACCGCACCCAATTTAGATCAAGAGTTAGAAGCTATTGCTCACCTATTTACTTAACTTGTCGTTTAATTTTTTGCGCTGCTGGTCGTTATATGAGCTTTCACCACGAACAAATTCATCCGCGAAAGCCGCAACGTCAGGCCCGGTGATGTCAATGACTCGCCTGCCATCGGCAGCAGCTTCTTCGAGCATATCTACTAATGACACCGGTGGATCGATCGTTAATATGCCAGATGTGCTCCAGAGATAGTGTTTGATCTTTTTGTAGGCTTCGGCATACTCGGCGGGCAATGCCTTGGCACGTTTTTCAACTGCCCGGTATTTTTTCTTCTCGTTAAGATCGCCGATGATTGTATCGATAATTTTTCCCATTTTAGTTACTCCTTAGTTCATTAATTTTTGATGATACGAAATTCCATTTATCCCAAAAGGTTCGAAGTTCTTTTTGACCAGTCTTAGTGAGACTATAAAACTTACGCGGCGGACCAATTTCTGATGGTTTTTTTTCAATAGCTACAAGCTTGTTTTTCTCAAGCCGCACTAAAATCGTGTAAACTGTCCCCTCAACAATATCGGTGAAGCCGAGCTTCCGCAGCTGCTGAGTGATGTCGTAGCCATACGTTGGTTGTCGGCTAATGACTTCGAGCACACAGCCTTCGAGGACTCCTTTTAGCATTTCTGTAATATTATCCAAGCTAATTTCCTTTTTACTATATAGTATTACTTATTACTACTATATAGTAGCACGTAGTAGTAAATCTTGTCAACTGTTAGCTACTAAAAAACATAAGCAACTTGAATAAAATCTGTATCTGACGCGACCATCCGCTTGAGCAAAGCCATGGCAATTATTCAATATACTAGCCATAACATTGGCGCAAATCACCGAAGATAGTTTACAATAAGCCCAGAACTTAACGAGACCTACACCGAAAATGAGACAACTTTATATAACCCGCGGCATTCCCGGATCCGGCAAGAGCACTTTTATTCAGGAAAACAATCTTGAAGCATATACCGTTTCGCCCGATACCATACGCCTCGTTCTAGGCTCGCCGGTACTTGATACAAAAGGCCGTCTAGTCATGCCGTCTAAAGACGACGCGACGGTTTGGAAACTGCTGCGCGAATCAATTGAAACCCGCATGGCGCGGGGCGAGCTTATTATTATTGATGCCACCCACACTCTGCCCCGCTATTTCCACGATTACGCTAAACTCGCCCGAACCTACCGCTACAAACTTTTTGCGATCGATTTTGCTGACGTTCCGCTTGAAATCTGCAAACAGCGCAATAAAACACGAGCAAGCTATAAGGTGGTCGATGATAAAGTGCTTGAAACTATGCACGCCCGGCTACAGAATTTCACCATTCCAAAAGGTTATACGGTTATAAAACCAGATGAAGTAAAGGCCACCTTAGAATACACTCCAACTGATCTTAGTCAGTACACCCGTATTCATCATATTGGCGACATTCAGGGCTGCTATACGCCGCTGCGGCAATATTTCGACGAACACCCGTTTCGCGATGATGAATACTACATATTTACCGGCGATCTGCTCGATCGCGGCTCAGAGAATGCCGAGGTGCTGACCTACATTTGCGAGCAATTTGTCGATAAACCGAATGTGGCGTTTATTGAGGGCAATCACGACCTCTATATCTGGAAATGGCTGACCCACCAGCCCATCACTTCACGCGAATTTAACGGCCGAACACGCGGTCAGCTAGAAAGCGCCGCCATCGACAAGCCCGCGGTGAGTCGTCTGCTTCGTAGTATGCGCGAATGCTTCTTGTACACCTACCACGAAAAACAGGTGTTAGTATCCCACGCCGGTGTTAGCGCCCTGCCCGAAAATCTCAAGTTGCTCTCGAGTGAACAATATATCCGCGGCGCGGGGTCTTACGGCGAGGTCGGGCTGGTTGACGACGCCTTTGTCGCCAACACCAACAACTCCACTTACCAGGTTCACGGCCACCGCAATCAGCAAAATTACCCTACCCAGTACAATGAGCGTACCTTTAATTTAGAAGGTAAAGTTGAGTTTGGCGGCGATTTACGAGTGGTTCAGCTAAGTAGCGCTGGCTTTAAAGTAGTTGAGATTTCAAACCAGTCATCCGAACTAACCCTTCACCCAGAAAATGCACCGCTAGTGCACCAATTGCGTACCAATCGTTATATAACTGAAAAAACACTGCCTGGCAACATCAGCTCGTTCCACTTTAAACCGGAGGTATTTTACGAAAAAAAATGGACCAAACAAACCATCACCGCCCGCGGTTTATTTGTGAACACTCTCACCAACGAAATTGTCATACGAGCCTACGACAAATTCTTTAATATTAACGAACGCCGCGATACGGAACTGCCAGCACTAAAAGAAAAGCTCGCCTTCCCGGTAAAAGCCTGGGTTAAAGAAAACGGCTACTTGGGGCTGGTAGGCTACGACGCTGTCTCTGGTGATTTAATTTTTGCTTCAAAATCCACCACCGAAAGTGAATTCGCCGGCTGGTTTAAGCAGCTATTTATGAAGCGGTTTGGCAAGCACGAAGCCGCCATCAAGCAGTACCTTGCCCGCCAAAATGCCTGTTTGGTGTTTGAAGTAATGCTTCCCAACCTCGATCCCCACATCATCGATTACACCGAAGATCATTTGGTGCTGCTCGATATCGTAAAAAGGCAGGCCAATTTCGAAGCTTTACCAGATGTAGAACGAGAAAACTTCGCCGCCTCAATAAACGCCGCTTCTAAACGCCTGGCCGCAGAATTCGCGAATTGGGATGAGTTTCAAACGTGGCACGACCACCTCAAAGGCCTAGAGTTCCAGCTTGAAGGGAGTCATGTGGAAGGGTTTGTGATTGAAGACGCTCACCATTTCCTCGTAAAGGTGAAGCTAGACTTTTATAGTTTTTGGAAACAGCTACGAACCGCACTCGAGGCGATTAAAAATGGCAAACAGCCAAAGGTAAAACCAGAATCCGAGTACCCAGAAGCCGCCGAAGAAGTCATTACATTTATGCAGTCGCTGCCACCTGAAGAAATCGCCAAAGATACAATCATTGATATCCGGCGGAAGTTCCTGTTGGCTCAAGAAGACAAAGGTAGCGAATCACCCTAGCGGCTGGTCGTTTTATCCCCAAATTACCTCGCTCAGTACAATTTTATCGTAAGAAGGATGCAATTCTTGCTGGAGAAATTCATCTTTTGTACACCACCGCCACTCTGAAACATGATCAGTTTTTTTGAATGACACTTCAGGCACAGATGCTTTAAAAAATAGGTTCATCCGCGGCACAGCATCAACCACATTGCCAATATCGTAATGCACAATCCGGAAATCTGACGACACTTCGCTTGCGGGTGCGCCTAGTTCCTCCTCAATTTCGCGCATAATTGCCACTTCTATCGTTTCTCCGTGATCCACGCCGCCACCGGGAACTGCCCACCAGCCTTCTGCAGCTTCTTTGATCAATAAAACTTTTTTTGCCTGCACAATCAGCACTCTAGCAGCCACCCGGTAGAGGCAGTCATCAATCTCATTTAGTTTGGGATGTATACGCATGGTTCTATCGTAGCAGAACCTCGCAAAGTCGGTGCAACTCAACGTTTCAGGGCCGCTTTAATTTTAACAACAGTCACATCCATCAATGCTAAAATAGAAATATAAAAAGGAGGTTTTTATGGCAGATAAAGTAACGTGGTTTGAGCTACCGGCCGATGACACTGCGCGAGCAGGCGCGTTTTACGCTACTGTTTTTGGTTGGGATACACCTGACATGGGCGGCGGAAGCATGATGGCCATTACTACCCCTAGCGACGAAGAAGGCGCACCCTTAGCTGCCGGTGCAATTAATGGTGATATATCGCCGCGCAGCCAAGCCTTCGATAAACCCCTTATCGTGATTACTGTCGAAGACATCGAAGCTAAAATTAAAGCCGTTGAAGCCGCCGGTGGCAAGGTGGCATTAGCTCCCGAAAAAATGGAGGGTATGGACCTTATTTGGGCAATCATCACCGACACTGAAGGTAATAATATTGGCGTCGTTCAGGAAGTATAAGCTTAGAGAATACTACTCTAACAGTAATTAAAACTATGAATAACCTAGGCAAAACCTACGCCAACGGACAAAAGATCACCGAGCAAGATGGCGATACTCTTACTTATTTCTTTGAGGATGGCACCATAAAATCTAAAGGTGGCTATATAAACGGTGCTATGCGTGGCAGGTGGATTTTTAACAAGAAGGAAGGTTATTTGTGGCAGGTAGGCTACTTCGATGATCAAGGCAAGCAACATGGCCCGTGGATTATCTTTAACCAGGACGGCTCAATCCAAAAAGAGAAAAGCTTTGACCACGGCAAATTAGTAAAATAAAAAATAGCGAAGTTATTCTAAACAGGTTTACGTACACTTAACCTTAAGCTCTCTGCTCGCCAGCCAAAATGACTACAACGTATACCGGTCCTCATAATTAACCTTCAATTTCGATAATACCGGATTTTTCACATTTTCAAGTACCAACTCAGTTTTTACGTCAGATATTTTGCTCTGTAGGTAGTGGATAATAACTTTTGGGTTTTCGCCGTGCAACAATGCAAACCGAACACAACGTTCTTCGTCGGTAGCATTTTCACATAGTACAGTAAAGCCATGCGCCAGCCCTAATTTACGGATCCGGCCCCGGAGCATCACTCCATGAATTTCAGTGTGATCGGTGCGGATAGCGTAGATATCCCAGCTTAATGACGTTTTCGTATTCATACCTTTATCTTATCCTGTTTGTACCACGGTGAGCGATTTTTACGGGCTTGAGGCGTAGCATAAATTATGCCTCAAGCCCGGCGCTGCTACCAAAAGCGATGGCTTTGGTGAGTGTTCTTAAACCTCAGTCGGTTGCTTACTCCCAGCTATACGCTGCCATAAACATTTCAGCTTGCTCACTAATGTCAAATACCTCGGGGTTATATCGGATGAATCCGATGAGAGATTTAAGCATTATCGCAAAAGTCTCTTCGTCCTTCGCAGTATCCCCGGCGAGGCTATAAACAAGTCGTTGATTATCCCACCCGGATACCACCTCTCTGAGATTCAGCGAAATAATTTTAGCCTTTCGGCCGTGTCGCAGCTCCCAGTTAACCTCTTCGGCGAAAAATTGCATAACCAAAGTGTACAACTGGTCTTTCTCAAAAGCTACTCGTCCATCAGCTTCGGTGCGTCGAGTATGAATCAACACTTCAGTGCCCCTTCTTCAGACATAGCCTCTCTATTGTACCTCGGACTTGATAATTGTATTAATCGATGCAATAATAAAGCGACGCTACTGAAGTAGCTTTAGTTTTTATTGTAAATTACCGCACAAGAAAGGGTTGTCGTGTCCGCTCAGCCAGCTACCACCAAAATTAACCGACCAGTTGCAATCGCTATTTTTTGTCGTGAGTTAAAGGCTGGGGGTGATCCATTTTCAAGTGATTACTACTGGCAGGCCTATCAAGACCTTTTGTTGGCTTTAAAGAAACACGGTGCGGCGGCATATTTAACCACCGATAACAATTCTTACCGTGGATTCGGCCGGTTTCAAGCTGCGTATACCATCGACGCCAAAACTACTCTCGACAACCTTACCAAAGTAGAAGATGTGCAGGTCGATGTCGTTTTCGACCGCGGCGGCTTTATTGGACGCGATGTTTTAACTATTAACCCGCCGATTATCACCAAAATTGCCTCCAGCAAAATTGAAATGTATAAGCACTTCAAAGAGCACCAGCCAAATTCCTACATTGGCCACAACAAAAAACAAGTTGCAAAAGCCGCCGATAAACTACCCAGCGAAAAAGTTGTGGTCAAAGAGCCCGAAGGCAGCGGCGGCAACGAGGTCTATATTGGCGAAAAAGAAGATGTACTGGCCGAATTACCCAATAAGTTTCCGGTGTTAGTGCAGGAATTCATGGATACTTCTACCGGTGTGCCGGGAAAAGTTGAAGGCGTACATGATGTACGACTAGCAATTTGCGGCGGCGAAATTATTAACTACAATATTCGCAGCGCCCAAGAAGGTAAATTACTGGCTAACATAGCTCAGGGCGGCGAAATTATGTATTATGACGTCAGCGAAGCACCCGCCGAGCTTATTGCGCTAGCAAAAAAGATTGATGCTCATTTTAAAGACCTGCCGCGATACTACTCAATCGACTTTATGAATACGCCAGACGGCTGGAAGATGGTAGAACTAAACTCGTATCTTGGGTTAGGACCAGTTTCAAATGGAATACACGCCGAAAGAACGCTTAATCGGCTGGCTGATTACTTAGTAGCCCAAGCCACCCAAGTCGCAAACTCACACTAGCCGAGGGCTTATTTTCATTGCCATAGTACTGGCAAGCTCAAGCTTTCAATAAATTGTGCCGCTGTATGATTCATACCACCAGTATACTTTGTGACGGGCCAGCCATCCCTAGAAATTAAGAATGGCTGGCGCGCAACTTTTATGACTCCAGTGAGACGAATTGAATCACGCCGCTCAGCACCAAGCGATCGATTGGTTGCCTTTGGCAGTTACCCGTTTGCAACATGGTAACCGATGTGAACGGTTTGGTACCGGCTGTGGTTGAAATGGTTACGTGCGGCACACCATACTGGTTTGGCAGCTCAAGGCTATCAACCCGGACGGCTTGGGTGTTGCTATTCCAACAATGTTCGTAGGCTACCACTTCGGTTTGCGTACCGATCCAGCCTTCTACTTCTGCGCGCGGCACGTCGTAGCGTAGCGTCACGTGGTCGCAAAATAACTGCTCGTAACGCTGAGGGCAAGCCTCAAGTAGTACTTTCTTCGAATGCGTATCGAGTTTTAACCATAAAATGCCGTTTGTCTCTGCCATAACTTGCTACTATACACGATTTCTTAAAAAAACTAAAACCAGCACTCAAATTGCCAGCGCTGGTTTTAGTTTTTTAGACGGTATGGGTTATTTCTTTGAAGAAGTAATCGCAATCTTCTTCGGTGATGGTAGTTCTTTAAACGGCACCGTCACTTTTAGGACGCCGTTACTCATATCGGCTTTAATACCATCTTCAAGTGCCCGTTCAGGCAGCTGAATGCGGCGATAAAGCTGCTTGAGCTTTCGCGTACTACATACTTCTTCTTTTTATCTTCTTCCTTTTGGTGGCTTTCGGCCTGAATTACTAAGGCGCCGTTTTCAACGTGCACATCGACGTCTTTTTCGTCGAAGTTAGGAAGGTGGGCTTCCACTACCAACTCTTTATCCTCGTGGGTATACACATCGGTGGTAGGGATGTTCACTCCGCGCGTTGGTGTGAACCAATCATCGCCAAAGAGTTGTTTTTGTAGAGCACTGAGCTCTGCAAATGGATCCCATTTCATAAGATTGCTCATCGTAACCTCCTTTCGTTATTGCCGTAACGTTGTTTTACGAGAAGCAGCTGCTTCTACTATCATTATTATTAATTAGCACTCTCATGTCAAGAGTGCTAATTAATAAAACGGCGATACTGGGCGTATACTAAAAGTGTGGTTGTTTTTATTGATGGGGGTGCTGCATGCGTCTCTCAGAGAGCTCCTACGAGTTCCCTAACCAACCAACAGCTTATAGGGCTGTTCAGGAATCTCTACAAATTTTTTGCCGGGAAACCGGCTGGCGCTTTTACAACCCGATTTCCTTTGATCGGATGCGGAATTCTCGCAGCGAAATAGTTTTTGCGACCTTCAGCATTTGCACTCCACCAAATACATACTTGGTTGAAGTGTATGCTTGTGGCGCAAAAGTCACTATTAGCTGGAAGAGCGTCCCGACGTCAGATGACACGTTTTATGATAGCGTTGCGCTGAATGATCGAATTTTCCAGCTCGAACGGCTCATCGAACAGCACCTCCCAAAATAACCACTCACCCCTGGCCGTTTGCGCGGTCAGGGATTTAATGTGGTCGGCTATGTCTTAATTAGCAGCATAACAAAATTAGACTAGCTTTATCCTAAAGTACTACCAGTAAGCAATTGAGAAAATACAAAATACCTATACGGGTAGCCTCATTGCACAATCGGGAAATACACAAGATTTGTTAAATACTACCTGATCGATTGTCTTATTCTAATCATGTACCTAAGTTCAAAAATTGTAGGATTACCACAGCCGCACCACGCGGCTGTGGTAATCCATTTGCACTCAGCCCTAACCACTACAAAACGACATGCTAGATGGTCACCGGCTGCGTTTATCCATGGCGGGCAAGCGACAAAACGCCGAAGGGCTTTCCGTCCTTCGTAACCGCCTCCCCCGGCGTAACGAGATCAGCGGTTGGGCGCCCGCTTGCCACCGCAGCGGCGAGCGTAATGCCGCCGACGAAAAGCAGTACACCTTCCTTAGGTTCTGGCAAATCTATCGGTGGCCCGAAGCGTCGCTCAATCAACGGCACTAGGATACCATTCAAAATGAGAGGTGCAACCGGGGTATTAAACTCTTTCGCCGCTGCCGGCAATGGCCGGCCAGCCCCATCCACCCGAGGAGGGATTGTAAGCGCGATACTCACCACACCCCGCCTTGCCGCCGCGCCGCGCCCAATAACCACCTCATGATCACCCAGCTCATCCTCTTGCAGGATCACAAGCGAATGAGGAGTGAGGTTGATAATGCGAGACACTGCACTCTCCTTGGTCTACTGTCTGTCCGTCATTTCATGCAACTGTCAACAAGGAATGGATTACTTTAGCACATTGTTTACCATATAATAAAACGAAATAAGTTGCAATAATTTAAGTCTATGCCCCTTACGGTCCTGTCTTTAAAGTGCCGTTCTACAATAACCGCTTGATAGACCTGGGTTTCGTAATTATGCTCTCAGTATATGGTAATCTTTTTGCATTATTAGTCTGCACTTAGTATGAAGATGCATCCCCTCTGTTATTGTCTATCGAACCTCCCACTTGTTCGTCGCACATACATTACCCCAATACCAATACCGATCGCAGCAAACGCTAAAAGTATCGATGCAATAAAGGACACCCCTGTATCGGCAAGTCCACCCGTGCCAGTGTCGGGGGTGTTTGGCATAGGACTTGGCACTGGCGTCGGCGTTGGGGTTGGCGGTAAGTCATTCACCGTAGCCATCACCACGCACGCTGCTCTGAAGTTCGGATCACTCTCATCTGTAATTGGCGATGTTGGGCACTGGCCGCCCGCTACTGTATTTAGCAGCGTTTTGTCTGTCAGTTCGGATTGTGGCTTTATCGTTACCGAGTAGCTTACGGTCACCGCCTGATCAGTGGCGACATCACCCGACCACGTCAGCTGCGAGGCGGTGAAGGTTGGTGCCGGGCCGGCACTAGCAGTCGCATCCTCATTGTAAATGGCGTCATCGAGCACTTGAGCCATATTGTCGGAGATCGAAGGAGCATCTGCTCCGGTAAGGTCAGCCGCACCGGTATTCTCAACGGTAAGGTTGTAGGTGAGCGTGTCTCCAGGCAAAATCTCCTCTGGCGCTATCATGGTTTTTGTCACTATCCATGCCATAATGGCCGTCTGTGTAACACAATCGGCATTGTAGCCAGGATTGGCTGGGTCAAAAATGACAGGATTCGGACAGCCACCGCTAAAGACGCCGTTATTGAGCATGCCATCACCAAGCTCATCAGCTGCTTTAATGGTAACACTGTACTCAATGATTGCCGAATCACCCGCGCTCCCGTCTGCGGCCAAGTCGCCATTCCAAGTGAGTTGTTGGTTTGCAGCGCTGTAGGTGACTGTGCCCGCCGTTGCTGTCGCATCGCCGTTATAGATAGCATCATCAAGCACGCCAGCCAAATTATCTCCAACAGCCACCCCGGTCGCAGCGGCGGCCCCACTGTTATCAACGGTAAATCGATACGTCACGGTTTCACCAGCTTTGGGATTAGCCGTAGGACTCACCACTGTTTTGTTACTGCCAATGTCTGGTTGTGGCAAACGCACAAAACAGTTTGGGTTGGTGGTGGCAGTTGCTGAAGTACAGTTGCTTGCAGGTCCAGTGCCGCTGATGCTATTGATTAAAATACCATCCCCAGCCATCGGATTATTAGCCGTGACCGTATAGGTAATAGTAACCGTCGCCCCCACGGCTACGTCGCCTGTCCAACTGAGGTGAGGGGCGCTGTAGGTTGGTGCTGCACCGTCACTGGCAGTTGCGTTGTTATTGTATGTAGCGTCGTCAATGACATCGGTCATATCGTCAGTCACAGTGATGCCGGTTAATGGTGTTTCGCCCATATTTTCAGCAGTAATAGTATAGGTGAAGGTTTGACCTGGTGTAATTGGCGTGGTTGGCGTTGGGGTAACGGTTTTGCGGTACTCAATGCGCGAATAGGTATTGGTATCCGTCGCCGAGTTATTATCAGTAACGTTTTCAGTCGTGCCGGTTGGTGCAGCTACTGTAGCGGTATTTGAAAGGTTGCCAGTGTACTCCGCTGGAATTGTAATGGTAATACTGTAGGTCACGGAACTGCCGGGAGGTAGTGTGGCAGTGGTATTAATAGCTCCGGCTCCACTTGGCTGGGCGCAGGTAGCGCCGCCGGTTACCACGCCACAAGTCCAACTTGCAGTAGTAATGCCGCTCGGTAGCAGATCTTGAACAGGAGCATTGGTGGCAGTAGTCAAGCTGGTATTCGCACTTGCAACCACGATCGTGTAAGTTGTGCTGGTGCCGGGTGTATAGGCAGTAGTGTCGTCTGTTTTGGAAATAGATAGGTCGATCAGCGGTGCATCAGTGGCGAAGGCAAAGAAGTTACCATTAGCTAGCGTAACGTCTCCTTCCCAATTAGCGCCATTGAGTGTCATTGGGACAATCGTGGCGCCACTAGTAAAGTCGCTATCGGTGTCGACCAGCAGGTAAATCGTGTTTACCTCGGGTGACAACTTAGTGGCAAATGTTGACGAATCATCAGGAACCTGCACCCTTGTCGAGCCAACCGTACCAGTTTTTTGCACCTTAAATGTACGGCCGGTAATCTGTTTGTTTATTGGGGCCCCAGAAGTCGTCCAATCAATATCACCGTTGTTATCACCAAACATCAAAAACGAGTTATTAGCGGCAAAATTATTAGGATTCGATATATTATCAGCCGCAATGGTGCCGTGGCCTATGGTTACCAGACCTTCTGTATTAACCGACTTTGATTGCTTTTGGTTAAGGGCAGAAAGATCGTCGCGCCCAATACCTGTGATGTTATTGTTGTACCCATTATTAGTAGTGGCGCTCCAAAAGGTCGTGGCGCCATCACTGGCAACGTAACTTTGAGGTGAGGTCTGGTCGAGGGTGATGCCATATTTTAGAGCCACATACGAGTTAACGCGATTGAATTCCGCATCAGACAATGCATGGCCGTAATGGATAAACTCACCCATTAAGCCGCTGTAGTTTGCATCACCGACACTCGTTTGATCCCTTTTACCCAACTGCCGGAACGTAGCCGTAATGTTCATATTACAAGTACCCGTTGGTCCACCTGCCCCATTTAGGTAAGCTACGGCACTAGGATACTCGCGCTTATACGAAGTAATACGCGACACGCCTACTGGCGCCGTTACGGTAGATGTCGCTCCGCAAGCACCGCCGTCGCCGCCGCGCCCGACAGATGACGCCCCTGCAGCTGTGCTGGTAGCAAGAAAGTTGCTACCAGCTGAACTCGCGCGGTTGCCGAAATATACGCCATTGGCACTTACATTATGCTGCAGAGCAACTATAGAACTAAAGTTATTGGTGCCTTGTACGCCAAGGGCTGATGTGTATGCCCAGGCAGCGTTGCCAGTAAAGTTCCAGCCAGGGTTGAAGTTCATACCAGCTTCAGAAAATCCGCCGCCCGAACGCACAGCAGTGTTGCCATTACCACTCGAATCGAGCCAAGTGGTGGTCCCGGCGAGACCGTTCAGCGTTCCATCGTTTGCTTTTTGCCACGTAGTCAAGCCGAACACACCACCAGGCGCAGCCCCTAGAAACGCAAAAGTGAAGTAGTCGCCATTGCTAAAATCCCAGTTCACTTCATAATTGCCAGCACCATCGGGCGATAGCGGAACAAGCGTGTCACTAACCGAAAAGGTATCGTCGGTGCTACGTACGAGCACTGGCGCTGTGCCAGCTATTTTAGAAGCTGGAATACGAATTTTCACTGAACCTACGGTACCAGTTTCTTGAACTTTCCAGGCGCGCCCCATGCGCACTTGGTTCGCAGCTCCGCCGCTAAGCACCCCGCTAGCAACTGTAGTGGCTCCATTGTCGCCAAAAGCAAAGAAGGATCTATCGGCAGCAAAATTATTAGGGTTGCTGGCATTATCTGCGGCAATTGTATTACCGTTACCTACAGTTAGAAGACTATCGAGCGTCTCCGCTTTGGATTGTTTTTGGTTTAGCGGGCTTGCATCGTCGCGACCAATGACCGTGATGTTGTTATTGTACGGGGCATTGGCCGTGTTGTTCCAAAAGACCGTGCCGTCACTGGCGACATAGTCAGAAGAAACTAACGTCGCACCGTATTTAGCGGCGGAATATGATTGGACACGTGCCAATTCATCAGTAGTGAGTGCACGGCTATAGTGGACAAATTCACTCATAAAGCCCTGGAAAATTGCTGAGCCTTGCCCTGGTTGCAGTCGCCGACCAAGCATTCGGTTGGCGGCATTAATAGGCATATCACAGGTACCCGTAGTACCTGTAGCGGAGTTTAGGTAAACTGTGGCATTTGGACTTGTCCGCGTGTACGATGCTACAGCCGCTGTTTGAATTGGGGTAGTGGTGGTTGTATTAGCGCTACATGTTCCCCCACCACCTCCACGGCCCAGAAACGCTCCTCCGTTTGTGCCGTAACCGAAACGAAAATTATTATCTGCGCCCCCATTGTTAGAAAATAAGTCATGATTAGATACTGCGGTCGCTTTAAAAGCTACAGATGAACTGAAACTGTTGGCGCCTTCAACACCCAAGGTGCTGCTGTAATCGAGCCATCTCGTACCAGTAAATTGAAAGGCCGGGTTAAAGTTGATGCCACTTGGTACAAAAATCGGCTGATTTGCTGCGACAGCCTGAGTGGCGGTATTGCCATTACCACTCGCGTCACCCCAAGAAGCACCAGTCGCCGTGCCATCGTCTGCCTTCTGCCAGGTCACAAGCCCGCTACTTACCCCGCCAGGCGCAGCGAATACCGACGATGGTACCGACCCTACAAGTGCAAGCGCAGCAAATATAAGAATGCCCAGCATACGAGGCAGCGTAAACACCTTTTGACTGCTTTCCGATCTTATTTTTTTACCTTCGTTACCCTTGCCCATCCGTTGTCCCCTCCGATACAAGTAGCAGCTCACTAACGCTATTCTATTGTTTATGTTCCTTCATTTTCCACTGCGGGTAAGCATAAGCACCTACAATATTTAGATTTTACCATAGCTTACTTAATTAAGGTAGTTTTAACCACAGCCCGCTCGCTTCCTAACGCAAGCATCAATTCTGCTAAAATTATTCGCTCACAGACAGGACGATAAAATCGAGAGTAATAGAAATATCGTCGAGTTTAATACTCGACGATATTTCTATTATATCTTGGTGGCTCCTCCCAGACTCGAACTGGGGACACAAGGCTCTTCAGGCCTCTGCTCTACCAACTGAGCTAAAGAGCCACAACTACCTCAATAAGTAAGGCGACTTCCATCATTTTACCGAAAAACACCTTTTTACTCAAGTAATCTTATAAAAAACAGCCTGTTTTCAAAAAGTTTCTTGAAAACAGGCTGTGCTATGCAGCCCTTAAGCAGGCGTGTCGCTAGCCAAAAAGGCGGCGGTAGGCTTTAACGATCATCTCGTTGGAGTTGCTGACCCACTTATTAAACTCTGTCGTTTCAGCGCGCGAAGTTGAATCGTAGACAAGCCTCATCCGGAAACCGCACGTCACCGGTAGCTTGCTATCCGCCAAAGGGCATACCATGTCGTCTCGCGGCACTGAAAAGACTAGCTTAGACCCTTGATCCACTTTTACTTCCCAGTCTACATCAAGAGGCCACTTTGCGCGGTCACAGTTCTCGCCATGAATTCGCCGCAGTGAGATCGTGACCATCTCATCGCGAACGCCACACGGCACCAACTCCAGCTCTTCCTCCAAACCAAACTCAACACACAAACCAAGTACAGACTTTCTCGATTTGACGAGTGCAACCGCAAGTGCGTTCGCATCCGCAATCAGAAACTTACCATCATTGCGGTAAAGTCTGGACGTCACTTTCCCGTTGGCAATTTCGCGTAGGGCCTTAAACAGTGGCTCCGCGTTGAATTTTACCGATTTCTTGGGAGCTGCCAAATACAAATTGATTTGCAGATCCTGGGTCCTAGCATCAATTGTAATCGAACCAGCCATGCCCGCTCCTTGCTATCGGTTGGGTCCAGCTAGGCTAATCTTATAACTTTCTTAGGTTATGATCAATAGCGCTAAAGAGATCTGCGTTTTTAAGAGTTTGCTTATTATTTCTTACCAAAATGCTTCGCAAAGTCCATCAGCTCTGCCGGCAACACAAAAACGGTTTTCTGCGATGGTTCGGTAGCAATTTTTTCTAAAGTTTGGAGTGTACGAATGCTTACACCGCCTGGCACTTTGCTAAGCATCTCAGCGGCTTCAGCCACCTGCATAGCGGCGGCTTTTTCGCCTTCGGCAGTAATAATAACCGCTCGGCGCTCGCGTTCGGCTTCGGCTTGTTTGGCCATGGCGCGTTTCATATCGTGCGGCAGTTCAATATTCTGGATTTTTACGTTTTCAACGTCAATTCCCCACTGATCGGTTTGGGCATCGACAATCTGCTTAATTTCCTGACTAATCTGCTCGCGTTTACCCAGCAGGTCGTCCATATCAACGTTACCGGCAACATCGCGCAGCGCCGCTTGGGCGAACTGGCTGGTGGCATAAATGTAATTAGTGGTTTCAAGCACCGCTTTTGGGGAGTCTATTACCCGGAAATACACCACAGCGTCAACATTAACCGTCACGTTATCGCGGGTAATAACCTCTTGTTTTGGTACATCGATCGGCGTCGAGCGCATATCCACCCGAATCATTTGCTGAATAAACGGCCACACCACCCGCAGGCCGGGCCGGCGCACACCTGAAAACTTCCCAAGCGTCAGCACCACACCCTGTTGGTACTGGTTAATAATTTTGAGCCCCGCGAGCGCCAGCGCCAAAATTATGATAATTATCCAAATAAATAGTGCGTCCATATATCTCCTTTGTTACTAGTGTAAGGGAAATGAGATAAAAGAAAAAGGCTCCTTTTTGGAGCCTATGGTTTGTTGAGCACCGGTGCGCTTGTGTGAAAAAGCGCACCGGTGCCGATGGGTCGTAGTGAACTACCGCTTCTTCTGCTCGGCCATTGCTGGCCCGCTGAGATATCGCGCCCAATCATTAAGCAACGCTTGATTCTTTTGCCCGAAGCCGTGTAGGTGCCGCTTCGCTAGTTCCTCGCAGAGATTTCTAATGTCATCCAACGCCGGATTCCAGGTTTCCGCTTCACGACAGAGCTTATTCCAGAGCTGAGTGGCAACATTCCGCCGTTCATCGCCAGCGAATGCATGCAAGGCTTCTTTTGAGATTTCGCGTGACTGATTTTGCTGATCATTGTTTCGCTTGGTCATTACCCCACCTCACACTGCGCGTACTGGATGAATATCGGTAGTATAAAATCTAACTCATTAAAAAGCCAATGCGCCCGAGAAATCTCGTAGACGCATTGGCCGGTGCCTAAGCCGCTGCTCGTGCTTCGATAATACCACCAGCGCACAGCAGCTGACGCGCTGCTGCTTCGTTATTAAGCGACAAAGCGAGAGCAATTTGCTTTTCCCCTTCGGTGCTGCGCTCGCAGACCTTGCGGAACAGATAAGTCATTTGAACTAGCTGCTTGCGGTCGGTCATCCAGGCCACAAGCGTGGTAACTTCGTGGTCTGACAGCTCAGCGCCAGTCATTCCAGTCAGTGACCACAAGTAGACCATTGTGCGACACAGCGGCCACGGCGCGCGCGGCGACAGTGCCACCGACAGCCGATCCAGTGCCTTAAGCGCGGCATACCAGCTGGCGTAATGTCGGCAGGTACGCCACAGCATATTACCACCACCACTCCAGATGGCGAGCAGCTGGCTATCGGTGATATACCCGATATTTTCACCAACCTTCTGCTTCAGCACAGCCGAGAGCTGGTCGCTGCTGCGCCGTGGCACCTGCATGTGAGTGAGTAGCAATGCCCGCTCGTAGGTGGTTGCCATTGCCATGCCTTTCTTTAAGGATCTTGTCGAGTCACTTACCACTACTATATCATAAAAACATAAAATATGCTATACTATACGTATGCAACAGCAACCGCTGGCAGAACGCCTTCGCCCCACCACTCTTACTGACGTCATTGGTCAACGCCAGTTGCTTGGTAGTGGCGAAATTTTGCAGCGGATTGTGCGCGATAAATTACCGGTTAACTTAATTTTGTGGGGGCCGCCGGGTAGTGGAAAAACCACCTTAGCACGAATCATCGCCAAAGAGACCGGTGCAGATTTCATTGAACTCAGTGCCGTCACCGCTGGCAAGGCCGATGTCACAAAAGTAGTTGAACGCGCCAAGCTTAATTGGAACCTACGCCAGCGAACAATTTTATTCGTTGATGAAATTCATCGCTTTAATAAGGCCCAGCAGGACGCCTTTTTGCCCCACGTTGAAAGCGGGCTTATTACCCTGATTGGCGCCACCACTGAAAATCCTAGCTTTGAAATTATTACTCCGCTACTAAGTCGCAGCCGCGTACTGGTGCTTGAGCCGTTATCTAAGGATGACCTCATCGCCATTATTAAACGAGCCCTAAAGATTGAAAAGGCCAGCAAGCGTATCACCCCAAAAGCCATTGATTATCTGGCCGAACTAGCCGGCGGTGACGCCCGGATCGCCCTTGGCAACCTGGAACTCGCGCTGCAGCTAGGTGAAAAAATTACGCCTGAAATTGTTAAAACAGCCGCCCAAAAACGGATTCCCGGTTACGACAAAAAAGGCGAGATGCACTACAACGTTATTAGTGCCTTTATCAAAAGCTTGCGCGGCAGCAATGTTGACGCCAGCCTTTATTATCTTGCCCGCATGATCCAGGCCGGCGAAGACCCGAAGTTTATTGCCCGGCGAATGATTATTTTCGCCTCCGAAGATATTGGCCTGGCTGGCAATGGTGCGCTGGGCCTGGCAGTGGCAGCTTTTCAGGCAGTTGAGCGAATTGGTATGCCTGAAGCTCAGTATGTTTTGTTTCACACGGCGACCGCTCTGGCAAAATCTAAAAAATCACGCGCCACTACCAGTGCTATGAGCCGAGCGCTAGAGCTTGCAAAACAGTTCCCGGATGCTCAGGTGCCGCTGCATTTGCGCAATGCCCCCACAAAACTAATGAAAGACCTCGGCTACAATAAAGGTTACAAATGGGAGGCAGATTTTCAGCACGAAAAGGGCTTTTTGCCGGAAGAGCTAAAAAACGCCGTTATTTTTGACAATCGAGAGCCAGTATAATTGCCTAAATTTTCAAGATATGCTTAGATAGTTACGCTCACATCCACCCAAGAGTAAGGACGAAGATGAGCAAGCTAACGCCGGCAATCCAGCAAATCTTCAATACTGATGCCGCACAATTTGCACAAGCAACTGCAACCGCCCGTATTGTGGGGGTCGATGGTATTACAGAAAAGCTCATCCAGCACTCGGCGCGCGTACGGCAGGGCCAGGCAGCACTACACCTCAAGGCAGTCTTCTTGCGCATCGAGCAGGCGCTTTACCAACCGAAGATCATGTCAATCACTCCCGGAACGGCAACTTTCGTCACAACGCATCGCAACCTGGATGTCAACAGCGATCTCATGACCTACGTATTGGGAGCAACGGGCGAAGCTTACTGGCAGGCCGGCCTTAGTCATGACTTGCTGCAGCCACAGGACGCTGTCGCCTTCATGAAGCAACTCCACGCCGCAGGCAACGCGCTGCAGCTGAACCTTCGTGAGCTGCCAGACGATGTTGCAAACCTGCGCGAGTGGGTGCTCAGGAAGCTGGCCAACTTTACGTTGACACACAAGGCAGGTGGGATTCTTCGCGATTTCGTGAACAACACCTGGACACAGCTGGATAATGCGCGCAGGGCAGAGATCATGGACTTCGTCAAGCAGCACGTGACCCCTGCGCTGGCGAGGATGCTGTAGTAACCCGAGGCAGTACTGTCACCACCAGTGTGGCAGTACTGCCTTTACATTTTATACGGAAACTGATTTAATTTAGTGGGTTTACCCTAATACTCTGGAGCTCACATGTCTTTGAGTACTCAGTTCGATAGAGCACCTAGTAGCCGACGCCGAGCGAGAGCGCTTGCGGCAGCCCGGCTGCTTGGAGACAGCGATACATTCACCTTTTTCAAAGAGTTCGCTAAACTTAGCGGTTTCAAAAATGTACAGAAGGATGACTATCTCGGGCATTTTATCTGGTTCGTGCGATCGTGGGAAGACTACGTCATTGACGAGGGACCCCTACAGCACATCAAAGCAGCCGGTGTAAAGTACCACGGATTCCATCGTGATCGAGTACTTGGACGAGTATGGTTGTGGCTTGCCGATTGCTACCTCCGGGCAGCCCATCCTGGTGGACACGACGAGCTTCTCGGATCCGAACTTGATCATCAGCTGTTCGGACGTATGGTAAGGTTTGGCGAGAGTTTTGCCATTGATACACAGATCCTTGCACAAGTAAGGGCAAATCTAGCACAACTTCACGTCCTTGCTAAAGAAAGCCTGAAGAGCATGAAACGAGTGCAGAATCCAGGCCAAACTATGCAGCTATTGTACAATTCTACCTGGTATCGCATCGATCCTGACGCTCGCTTGGCTCAGGCTGACGTACATCGGTTTGTCGTTATGCATCTACCGAACCATGTGAAGTCAGCCTTTGCGCTGAGCTCAGTTAGGTAATAATTTATCTTGGCGGTATCGTTACGGTAATTCGTGACGATACCGCCCTCAATTTAGCTAACAATGTAGAAATTATTTTTTATTGTGCCGTTTGCGTTCGTTCGGATCGAGGTAGCGCTTTCGCAGACGTAGGCTTTTTGGCGTCACTTCAAGCAATTCGTCGTCTTCAATAAAGTCGATCGATTGCTCGAGACTGAGCTGAGTAAACGGCGTGAGCTGCACCGTGCCATCAGAAGAAGAGGTGCGCATGTTTGTCAGTTGCTTGGCTTTGCAAACATTAATATCAAGATCATCTTGGCGGTTATATTGCCCGACAATCATGCCTTGGTACACAGTGGTGCCTGGGCCAATAAACAGAATACCGCGAGCCTCAGCGGCTTCGAGTGCATATGGCGTACTGGTGCCAGCTTCGGTGGCCACCAACGCACCGTTGCGGGTTTTAGGCATTTTTGGCCCTTGTGGTTGGTAGCCGTGCGGCAAACTGTGCATAATTACTGTCCCTTTTGTGGCAGTAAGCAGCAGGTTACGAAGCCCGATAAGTGCGCGCGTCGGTATGATGTAGGTTATGCGTGTCGCACCTTGTGATGTTTGCTCTTGCTTGACTAATTCTGCGCGGCGCTGGCCAAGTTCTTGACTCACTGCGCCTATAAATTCTGGACCTACTTCAATCAGCAGCTCTTCCACGGGTTCTTGTACCACGCCATCTTTTTCAATGGTAACCACTTGTGGCCGGCCAACTTCAAATTCAAAGCCTTCGCGGCGCAGGGTTTCAATCAGCACGCTTAAGTGCAGCTCCCCGCGACCCGAAATTATAAATCCGATGCCGTTTTCTTCGACGCGGAGCGATACGTTGGTTTCAAGCTCTTTCTTTAAACGGTCACCAATTTGACGACTGGTGGTGAATTCACCTTCGCGACCTTTCAGCGGGCTGGTGTTCGGGCCCAAATACATACTTAATGTCGGCGCTTCAACTTCGAGCACCGGTAAGGCTTCGGGGGTGTCGCGATCGGCAATGGTTTCGCCAATATGGGCTTCAGCGATGCCGGTCAGCGCCACGATGTCTCCAGCCACAGCTTCGGTGACTTCCTCTTTGGTAAGCCCGCGATAGGCAAAAATCTTCTCAATTTTAGCGTTGACGGTGGTGCCATCGCGCTTAATAAGCGTAACAGGCTGGTTTTTCTTGGCGATACCGCGTGAAATGCGGCCAACGGCGTATTTTCCTAAAAAGTTATCGTATTGAAGCGAGGTGACAAGCAACTGCAGCGACGCATCGGCTACTACGGTTGGCGCCGGGATATCTTTAACAATTGCTTCAAACAACGGCGTTAAATCTGCCGCCGCTTCAGGATGAGCTGGCACCTCTTGCCAAGCTTTACCCTCGCGACCAATAGCATAGTAAATCGGATAGTGCAGCTGCGAATCATCAACTGCGAGTTCAAGGAATAGATTAGCGATTTCGTCTTCAACTTCGTCAATCCGACGCGAAGGTTTATCAATTTTATTAATCACCACCACTGGCTTCAAGCCCAGTTGTAGGGCTTTTGTGAGCACAAATTTTGTTTGCGGCATGGGGCCTTCTTGCGCGTCGACAATTAGCAGCACGCCATCGGCCATATTAAGTGTTCGTTCAACTTCACCAGAAAAATCAGCGTGCCCCGGGGTATCAATAATATTTATTTTGTAGTCATTCCAGTAGATTGTGGTTTGTTTGGCAGTAATAGTGATGCCGCGCTGGCGTTCTTGGTCACCGCTATCCATAATCAGGTCTTGGCTCATTTCGGCCTGGTTTTCACGGAAGGTGTTGCTTTGCTTTAATAAGCCGTCTACCAGGGTGGTTTTACCGTGGTCAACGTGGGCAATAATGGCAATATTTCGAATCTGTGCTGCGTCTTTCATAAAAATAAGCCCATCTTTATTTTTGGGCAATCCTTTAAGGCTAATAATAACATAAATCGAGGCCAAATGCTAGCAATCACTTTCAAAAATATTTCTTTTCGAGCGGTTCTAATTGAAAACTTGCTATAACAAAATTTTGTGATATTATATAAAACATTGTTCGCACTTTTACAAGTTGACAAGGGAGACAAATATGTCTCATCAGGAATTCGTTATTCCGAAGCTGGCTAGGGTCATCCTCGACACAAAGACACCCGAGCAGCCAACGGTTCAGATCTTCCTCGACCCGGACTACACCGGTGAACTGGAAGCCGGTCTCGAATCTGCTGATTCGCGCCTCTACTTGGTATGCAGTCACGCCTCGGCCGTCAATAACGGCAAACTGGCAGCATTCATCGAGACCGCGCATCACTGGGATTACAACAGCGACGGAAAATTTGATGCCGACCACGTCATTCAGGCACTCGAAGATGCTCTGTGGCAGAGCCGGGAGACGCCAGATGAGTTCGAACGACCGCGCGGGTGGTACAGCGGCACGCTTATGAGGTTGATGCCGAAGCAGCCGGAGCGGCACATCGTCTTCGGCTTTGGGGACATCCGGCGGCACTTCAAGTGGACCGACTACCTGTGGGCTGCGCCTGCGGTTGGGGCCTTCATTTTTCTGGCGCAGCTGCAGCTGCAGCTGCTCCCCTGGATGAAGTACTCGGTCGTCAGCGGCTACCTGGCCCTGACACAGTGGCTGGGGCTTTCTACGCCAATCGCCATTGCGTTGGTGATGGCTACGGTCGTCGTCACTTCGCGCATCCGGAAGCGGAAGCCGGCACAGAAGTCGTCACTGTCGATGTACACCTACGGCTTCTTCAGCAAGGCTGCCGTGTACGAAGAGCAGGCCTTCCGTGAGGGCGCCGAAAACTGGAACCTTCGGCAGCGAGCTATGAGCTGTTTGCTGTTCGGGGCGATTCATATGGTGAACCTTATCTATCCGCTGGCAAGTATCCTTCCCCTCGCCCTTGGCGGAGCTGGGCTGATGTGGTACTACCTTCGATCGCTCAAGAAGACGCCGTTCCGACGGACGGCCGTGTTGGCTGCTGCCGTCAAGCACCGACTGTACAACAAGGTGGCACTGATCTCGATCAGCATCACGCTAGTGCTGTGGTTCGGCTTCAACATCTACAGCCTGGCCTTCCTGTTCGCAGGAGTTGGGCTGCTGGTGATCGACCTCCGCGCCATCCGCAGCCTGGCTCAGCCAACGAGTCAGTTTGAAACCACCTCCCTCAACCGTTAACGAACATAGGCGTATCTTCCTGATACACCCTAGCCTCCCGGGTACCTTTTTGAAAAGGTTGCTCGGGAGGTTTTTAAATACTATTTAATTCTATTTTGTAGCTTTTACTTTATTGGCGTTCACTCTACTCCACCAAATTGCCACCGCGATAAAGCCAATGCCCAGGGTGCCAACAATCCACTCGGGCAGTTCAATATGATATAGCTTCAGTAGCATAATAGCCCCTAAGAAGGCGATCGCCCAGTGTGCTCCGTGTTCGAGGAATACATATTTTGACAGCGTTTTGGCGCGCACCAGATGAATCGTCATGGCCCGCACCCACACTGCACCGGCACCAAGACCCGCCATAATAAGTACGATGCTGCTGGTAATTGCGAAGGCACCAATTACACCATCGAGCGAGAATGAGGCATCAAGAATTTCGAGGTACATGAAAGCTGCAAAGGCCGCGCCACCCACCTTTAGCCCAGAAGATAAGGCAGCTTTTTTGTTCTTTTCAAACATCGCTTCAAGTAACGACAATCCAATGTGCAACGTCATAGCAGCAATTGCGGCGATCAGCACTGCCGTTTGGTATTTAGGGTCAACTGTCAGAAACAGCACAATTGAGGTTAACAGCATCAAGAAAACGGTAATATTATCGAACTTCCCTAAACGCCCAAGCTTAGCTTCAAGGAATTTTAGCCAGTGGGTTTTCTTCTCGTAGTCAATAAAATAACTAAGCGCGATCATGATCAAGAAGGTTCCACCAAACGCACTAATCACCGGCTCAGCCTTCGCTAGTTCGTGTTCGTAGGCGTGGGTATCATTGAGCGCCAGGTGTACTACGCGCCCAAAGTCTAAACCAGCAGTCAGCATAACAATCACGATCGGCAAGGCGAATCGGACCAAAAACACCGCGATAAAAATACCTAGCGTCATGAATAATTTTTGCCACTTTGGCGACATAGTTACGAGCACCTTGCTGTTAACAACGGCGTTATCAGCACTAAAGGTTGTTTCAAGGAGCGTGAGCACTATCACCGTAAATAGCGCGCCCATGCCGCCCCACATAAACGAGGCCACCCAGATTGCTAAAGTAACGGTTGTAGCGAACCAGTAAATTTTGAATAAATCTTTAAATGTCAGTATATCTTGTGTCATAACTTCCCTGCTTATCAGCCTATGATACCGCTATAAACCTCGGCCTGCAAGCGCTTCACGAATTTGGGTAAGTCGACTTGCTGGCGGTGGGTAGTTTCTGCTGGTAAACCATCGCCATTCGCCGCTTTGCTCGTTAAAGAAAACAACTGCAAACGAATCGCATGGCACGCCAGCCACTGCCGAGCTGCCGCAGCTGGCATTGTTAATACTTGCGGTCGGGCCATTGACAAAAGGAATATATAAATATGAATTTCTTGTCACACTCGCAGGGATTGCCATATCGTTATTATTACCAAGACTCACCACTGAGTTTTCGGCAGTTTCACCCGGGCCCTTAAACATGTCGCGGTTTACGTTCACACCAAAGATAGTTGGTGTCACCTCAATTGGATAAGCATTGTTGCTCGCAACATGCAACTCCAGGGCTTGCGCCAAAGAGCGGGCATCAGCTTCACGCTCGGTATCGCGCGCCCGTGCCTGGGCGCCAGAGTAATTCGCCACTCCAATCGTAGCTAAAATACCAATCACAATCACGACTACCAACACCTCAATCAACGTAAAACCGGCCTGTTTCTTTCCCACCCATTTCATATCTATAGAATATAGCGGTCTTTATGGATTAAAGCAATGTTACTATCAGTATCTCTTTACATAATACTCAAAAATTATATAATCCACTTAGGAATACCTCTCCCAGTCTGAAAGAAGGAGCTATGGAGAACGAGAGCACAATGCGCGAGTGCCTCCGTCTGCTCAATCTGCCCGGACATCCTTACCGAGCAAAGCTTCGCGGGCGCGACCTAGGGCTAGGCCGAGGCGAACAGATCGTGTCAGCCGCGGTTGAAACAACCGGATTGCGGCTTGGACGTACCAGCGGCAACGATGTCGTGGTAAGCGATTTCATAAAGTTTGAGCTGCAGAGTGACGGCACGATTGTGGTATGGGGAATGCGCGACGGCAGCGAACGACAGCGGGTGCAGTTGGTACCAGAAGCGCTCACTGAAGAGCTGACACAGGAGCTTGATCATTCGTTTAAGCTGCTCGGGCGACCAAACTTGCAGGAAATTGCACGCCGACAGACGGCTCAAGAGCAGTGCCGAGAGTTGTTGGTTGGTATCACCGATGTGACCTTGCTTGACCTAGCTGATGGCACAGCGAAGATCGAGGTCGTCACGGCGAATGGCAAGCGCACCGTGATTAACCTGCCCATCAGCCAGCTCGCGCCCTAACGGCATCGAATAACGCCCATCCGGAACTCCTGCAACTTCCGGATGGGCGCTTTTAAATTGTTTTTGAAACACCTCCCTGCTTTTAGTTGTATACTAGAAATAAGATAATCAAGGAGACGCGTATGGCCCTAGAAGATAATCTCGCCGAAAAAGCTCACCAAATGATTGACAACACAGCCGAAAAAATGAAAGACACCGCCCAAGCCGCCGAAGAAAAGGTGGACGAGCTAAAAGATAAAAAAGATAAACTAGCCCACGAAGCGGAACAACGAGTTAAAACTGCCGCTGAAGAAGCCAAGAAGGATGTTGAAGACACGCGAAGGTAGTCTTATACGAAGAGGTGTATTTTAAAGGCCCTCCACAAACGGTGTGTGGAGGGCCTGATCAGTCTGCCCAAAAACTCACTGCAAGGTGAATGGAATGTACAGCCGCTCTGGAAGCTGGTCGGTGACCTTAGGCGACCAGACGGCCTCGTATGGCGGTGTCAGTGTCAAACAGCTGCGCTGGTTCAGGCGATCATTGTATCGCCCCACAACCTCGAGCCGAAGCGACCCGCCAAAACTCAGCTTGCTCTTCATGATACCCCAAGTTCGCCCAGACTCATCCTTGGTAGCAAGGTAGTCCCAGGGCGTCTCGTTGGCGCTGTAGTCGTAACTGACTTCGTCAGCCAGATGCACTACTTGGTAGCCCCGCCACCGCAGCGAAGAGTAGTCTTTCCAGAGCATGATATCAAGTTGACGCTTTGGTTGTCCGAGCTCAGCCGATCGCAGCCACAGATCACCTGTAAACTGCTTTAGGCAAATGCAGCTCGTGCCATCCGGCAGTTGGTAGTGCTCTGCCCAGCAGAGCGTGCCCTTCCCGATATCTCCATTCGGCAGCTGAAATGGCTTGGGCGTGCCTTTTTCAACAGCAAACAGAACAGTCATGCTGCTCTCAAGCGACACGACACCGGTCTTTTCACCTTGTCGAACACCGTAGTAGTCATTAAATACCCGGATGTACTCACCGAGTGTCGCCTCAGCTCGAACGTCGACCGTCATGGCCGCGCCTGTTCGCCGACCATAACCGAAGTCGTATGTGGCGCTGGCCGGCAGTGGCGCCGGCTGCAGCACTATAGAAGACCGACTCGTGTTTTTTTGCCACGGCGAACGGCAGGTATAGACCTCTCCTATCTCGTGAAGCCGGTTTGCTACGAACGGCGTTACCTTAGCGCCAAGGTAGCTCACGATACCCACCAGACCCTCAAGCACTTTGCAGCCACCTTTCTTTGGTAGAGTCGATATTTATTATAACAGACAGTTAAATTTGTTTATAGCGCAAGTACATGAGATAGTGATGCAATATTTTGGTATAACGTGCTTTACACTTCTGCGAGCGGCCGCTTGCCAGAGATAAGTAACAAAAAGTCGTTATCCTTGGTTCGGCTCTTGTGCAGGGGGTTAAATCCGGCACCATAGATTAACTTTTCAATCTCAAAATGGCTATAGTGTTTTGCTCGCCATACCGCGAGAGAATCACCTTTGTTTAATTCAATTTTCCAAATCTGACTCATGACCTGCATTTCAATTGTTAATGCATATTTTAACTTAATATGCATTACCCGCGCACGTTCAATCTCGTCGTAGCTCAGAACAATATCATAAAGCGATTTATTGATACCTAGTAAATCGATAACATATTCGCGATGAGGTGGAAGAATATTGCCTAATTGCGTGGCCGAATTAAACTGATCGCGTGTGTTTCTTGAATCTAGCTTTAGGCTGTAAAGAAATAGATCATTGCGCTGCATACTCTTCCTGATAACATCTAGGGCATACTGAGGTGTATTAAAGTTTGACAGCGTTCCACCAAGTAACAGTATGAGGTTAACCGCTCCGCTGGGCGGCTCAGCAATAATATTTGCAAATGGCTCAACACTAATGTCGTAACAGTACCCTTCAAACTTAACGTGGTCACCAAACCAATTTTTGATGTTCCTTTTGGCGATATCAAGCATAGTTGGGCTAATGTCGATTGCAACATAGCGATTTAACTTGTTCTTTTCTAAAAGATGATTGACCACGCTTTTACTTGAGAGTGCGTTACCAACGCCAACATCTATGATATTAACCAAATCATATTCTTCCAGAAGGCTGTCAAGATAACTCATATTTAAATCGAGTAAGTTAATTGTACTGGTAAGGGTGTTGGCCACTTCACCTTCGTGCATCTTACGAGCATATTCATCCCAAGATTCCGCGCCACCATCAAAATAAGCATACTTATGTGGGATCTCCCGATCAGTATCTATTTGCGTAAAGATTTCATGAATCTGTTCCTCAGTATAAACATTATAGAATTCAGGAAGCGGCTTAATAACCTTATGAATATTTCCATTTAAGTATTTCCTACGAGTCTCTAAAAGCTTTTGAATAATTTGTTGATTTCTTGCAGTTTTAGCTATGAAATACCGTCCGTCGTTGTGAACAAGTTCTAAGCCCAGTCCGCCTTCCCGTGAGTTTTGTATCCATCTCGATATAGTACGTGGATTAACCCCAAAAAGATTTGTTAATTCTGATTTTTTATAGTAGCTCATCGATTGTGCTTATACTTACCTGTAAAAACGTTGACATGTGTCCGAAAATGCGTGTATCATCAAATAACAACAAGCATGCTTCTGCAATCACCGTATCATACTCAATGCTAACGGGCAATGGATTGCTAAAACAGCTTGTTAGGACAGGTGCTTAAAAATATTTACCGGGTGATGACGGCCCGTAATGGTAAATATATGTTATGGGGAATCATTTCTATGCATACGCATACCAACTCTGAGGCGCACAACAATGGCGATTTTCACGCTTATGACTTTTTATTGCCGCCTCAAAGCAATAAAGAGATCGCAGTTGGAATTTTCGAACTACCGTTTAAGCCGCCTAGTTATACCGTCGCCCTTTCCTCTGAAGACATGGTAAAAATAATTTATAAAAAGATACCACGCGAGCAAAATGGTGAACTAGTGCTCGCGTTTTATTTTGAAAATTTGTCAACTACAGCGATAAAAGTAACAATAAGGGAAAAAGCGGCTATTTATGAAGGGGTGTCCTGAATTATACGCACCATTAGGCTTCGCCGCCCTGGGCCACAAAGCAGTTGGCACGGTGCAGTGCGAAATATGTAAAAAAGAAATACCTACCAGCCTGGCAACTATCGGTCCGCTTAGTTTTGAACGTCGACAATTATTTGCGTGTGTAGACCATTTAAAAACCAAAACTTTATGGATCAACGGATGGGGTAATTACTTTATCTCACAAAACGATCGAGTACGAGCAATCGGCAAAGCTCCTACAACAAGGTACGCTGAGACTCGCTTATTACGTCATGCTACTGAGGGAGTTATGGACGCAGCACTGCACATTATAGTGCGGATTAGATTTAGTGGAACGATCCTTTACGTAGACAATGCTAAAATCTATTCAACAATATTAAGCCGATGCCTTATTAGACTTCGGAGGCTCCTCGAACGAGAAAAAGCAAATACTTCTGATACGGCAATGAGAAGCGTGCTTGAAGACATGGCGACGAGCATAGCTAAGGTCAAAATCTTGGACACAAATCCAAACCATTCCCATGGAAATAATATTCACTTGATAACACCTTCAATTACAATCCCTTCAGTCAAAGACATAAACACCATATTTCTAATTAATCGCCCGGACAAAAGCATGTGTCAGGAAATATACAATAATTTGAAGCCTGGTTCGTCAATCATTGAATATAGAGGGGCATCTATTTAAATTCGCTCGAGTACAATCTAAAGATATTGCAAAGTTACCACTTCTGTTTGAATGAGTTAATGTACACTATTTCGCGCACTACCCACGCAGGTGTATTGGATATTAATATAAAAGCGTAACACCTCAACGCAACTTGCCCATTGTCGCACAGAAGGCTTCAAAAAGTCAGCACCCATTAGTGCTGACTTTTTGAAATGCTCAAATTGTTGATATGATTATAATCTCTTGGTGGGCGCTGAGGGACTCGAACCCCCGACCCTCTCGGTGTAAACGAGATGCTCTAGCCAACTGAGCTAAGCGCCCTTAAAAGTCTTAATTATTCTAGCAAGGAGTCACTAAAATGTCAAAAATTAAATTACTAGACGTCGTGCGGGTAGGATTTCTGTCTATCTTCAGCGCAATCTGTTGAAAAATATTAGTGCAAGAATGATAATTACAAAGCAAGCAGCCCCAGATAAAGTCATCTGGGGCGCCGGCTCTCATAAATGAGCAGCTGAGTGCCGACATCCGCGACGGGATGGGCTAAGTGTTAGATTTTTACGGCAACATGGCCTCTACTGTCACAGAAGTGACATGTGGCGCGAGGTCGGCCAACCTTGGATACTCCTCGGGCTTAAAATCAAACGCGAGGAGTTCGAATGTGCCGTCGAACTCTTCCAGGAACCTCCTAAAGGCTGCTTCATGATGTTCCCTGTTCTCTTGGTCCTTCGTCGACCATAGAGCCCAAGAAATGAACAAAAGGGCTTCGTGACGGGCTTCGTCCGTAACGCATAGAGCTACTGCGTAGCAGGGGCCATCGCCATACGGGCGGGTGGCGAGTTTTCCATGAAGCTCAGTCAGTTCCACGTTGCTACTCATTTCAGGCCGGGTTGCAAAAAAGGATTATGCAACTTATTAAATAATACCATTTATTAAATGATATGTCAATAACAACCGTTTGTACTTTGGCGCGGCCTGTCTTTGGCCGACAAAGCTTGTATCGTCATGATGACAATTGGTGGGAGCATCCTAGCTTTACTCTAAATCTTGCCGCAATACAAAGATGTATTCTAAAAGCATTTCGGCAGTGGCGTCTTGCAGTATAGCGACGATAACCAAAGAGTTTAAGCCAGATTTGCACACAGAAATAGCAATAAAGAAATGTCCACTTTGTGGAACATTTCTATCCGTCATGATATCCTGGTGCACCACATCGACCTGTCGTGGAACACATTAGAGCCTAGCATAATTCTGATGTACGAAAAAACTAACTGAACTAGGTTGGTCGTATTGCAATGGAAAGATACATCTCCGAGTTTGAGACTGAAAAAGTTTTATATACCAATACCGTCTCCCTAGATGAAGCCCCGCAACAAAGTCCTTGTTTTATTAAGCTATATATGTTATTATAACATTTGTAATTACCCTCAACTTGAAGAGGTAATAGTGAACCAGTCGATTTCCAGCAAGCTCGGGCTCAACGCCGACACGCTGAAGATCATTTTGGATGACATGGCGTCGTCTATGCCCTCCCTGCGTGGTCGTCCCGCCGAAGCTCTCGAATCTCTCCTGAACGAGGTACTCGGAGTACTGACGGGCGACAGCCCGCGCAGTGAATTTCCGCGAACCGAGACGGACCGAGAGGTCTACCGTGTAGCTCGGGCGCGACTTGAGCCGGATCAGCCAAACGAGCTTACCTGCAGGCTCGCCTGGGGATCGCTCTGGTTCGGGAGGCCGCTCACTGCGGCCGCCTAACCTCCACCCCCGTCGCCCCACATCTGTCGCATAACGATAGACCCGGGGCGACGGGTTTATCATGCTAGCAAATCCATTTCGACTGGAGTCCTTTGCTGCCTTAAGTCATTATTTAGATTCGTAATACCCGCAATAAAAATCATAAGCACAGTCCTACCAACCACAGAGGACTTGAACCGGTACAACAGATAATAATTTACTCAAAACAAAAAGTGCCCCACTTTGTGGAACACTCTTCTATCTGTAATAAATTCTTGGTGCGCGAAAGAGGACTTGAACCTCCACGTCCGAATGGACACTAGCACCTGAAGCTAGCGCGTCTACCAATTCCGCCATTCGCGCACAATATTTTTACTATACCCTAGCTGCCACGCAAGTTCAAGCTATTTATAAGGAGAATAATCGTCGGTCACCAGCGGTACCAGCTTCTTTGGATCGAAGCCGGTTTTGGCGCCGGCGTTAAGAATATTGAAAGGATCAAAGGCCTTCTTGACTTGAATAAAGAGCTCGAGTACTTCTTTGGGATATTTCTTGGCGATAAATGGTGCCAATAGCCTTCCTTCGCCAGTAAACACGCCAAAGTCGCCGTCGTGCTGCAGCACCAACGTCAAGTATTCATCAATTAAGCGGAAGATTTTTTGTCGGTCCGTTACGCGGCGCATATCAAGTAGGGCTCGGGCTTGGAAAATGCCTGTTGTCGGGTCACCCCATACGTGCAGGGTGGCGTGCAGCTTTGTACTTAGTTCTTGTACGCCACGGAGATAATTTTCGATTTGTCCTTCGGGGATAGTAATGGTATCGACAAATGGCACTGCGACTCTGCCTTCCGATTCATCAAATGTGAGAGCCGAGAGAGTCCGCTCGTACAAATGTCGCCACGAACGTTGAATGTCGTAGTCATCTGATCGAAAGACGGTGTTGCCTATACGGCTGAGGGCTTTTTCAAGCCGTTTAGCTTTTTTACGGCGCAATCGCTCGTTTGTGTCATCGAATGTAATGAACAACAATGCTTGCGGCAGTTGCTCCATGTCTTCACCTAGCAATCCTTCGTAGGCAATCCCTTGTTGCTGCTGAGCAAATTGTAGTTCTTTATGGCTTAGAAGGGTTACCTCTGCCGGCTCAAGGCTTCGAATGGTTGCAGTGGCATCAAGTGCTGCTTCAAGGCTATCGCAAGCGACAACGGCCGTCTCGATGCCAGGGCTGTATGGCACCAACCGCAAAATAACTTCAGTTACCAGCCCAAGTGTCCCTTGAGAACCAAGCAGTAGCGCAGTGGCATCCAGCGAACCGTCCTTCTGTTTGGTGGCAGCAATATTGTAGCCCAAAGATGATGCCACCCCAGTCAGCTGCTCGTTAATTTGATCGGCTTCATCCGTCAAAATGCCATCAACCGTGCGATAGACTTCACCCTCAAACATAGTCAGGCCTTTTTTCTTGTTGAGCTCTTTCTTACTTAGCCGGCCAGTTTGCATAATATCGCCGTTCGCGAGCACGACTTCGACTTGATCAATCCAAGCGGCCATACCACCGTACTTCCCTACCCGTTTTCCGGCGTAATTACTGGCGAGTGCGCCACCAATCGTGCTACGAGGATCGGCGTCAAGCAGTGGCGGGAAACACAATCCGTGTAAAAACAGCGCCTCAGATAATACCTGCGCCGAAACTCCCGCCTGTACCCGCGCTAATCGCCGTTTGGTATCAACCTCGAGAATACGATTTAAGTGGCGAGACATATCAATCACAATGCCGGCGCCAATTGCCCCACCGGTAGTATCTTGGCCAGCGCCACGCGCCGTCAGCGATAGAACATGGCCTTTTTCAGCTAGCTGCCAGGCAAAACGGGCAATCTTACGAACATCCTGGGTATCTTTAGGAAAGACCACTGCATCAGGCAACTTTTCTAAAATACTTGCATCTTTTGAATAAGTTGCTCGCGCCCTCGGCCCCACAAGCACCTCACCCTGCAGATGCCCCTGTAAATATGTAGCGATTTTATTCATATTTTCGTCTCGTCATATATTCCTTTCATAATACCATAAGCATGTTGTGACGCCTACTATGTGAGTACGGTGAAATATGGCACGAGAGCGGTCTTTAGCTCCCCGAAGTCATCCAAGAACTCCCTTTTTGGGATAAAAAATACCCCACAAAATTTGTGAGATATTTTTTATAAATTCATGGTGCGCGAAAGAGGACTTGAACCTCCACGCCCTAAAACGGGCACTAGCCCCTCAAGCTAGCGCGTCTACCAATTCCGCCATTCGCGCATGAGTAACAAACGATATTGTACAGATTCTTCGTAAAAACTGCAACCCTGTTTACACATCTTTCGGTACGCCCAAAGGCTAAGGAGTCGTGAACCGGAGCCCCTGCTCGACCGTCCAGTACTTTACGCCCCGGAAACGATCAGCAAGATCAACAATTACCGACCTATCGGCAATTGATCGAACATCAGTGGTGGTTGCATAGTGCAACACCGGACGATACAACGCGATTGCCGGAATATCAGCCAGCCATTGTTCGGTAAGTGTTTTGTATTTTTCTGCCCTTAATGGCACCTCGGATCGCAAGCGTGCACTTTCAAGTGCGTCATCAACAATTTGCGAGCTATAATTTGCGAAGTTTAAACCAGTTTGCGAGGCTTGTGACGAATGCCAGTAGGCATAGACGTCCGGGTCAGCACCAATCGCAAATTCGTACAGCAAAACGTCATAGGCACGTGGCTGAAGAACACTTTGCTGCACGTCCTCAGGGTTCATCAGTCGGGTATCGACTTTTACGCCAATCCGGCGCCACTGCCCGGCAAGCTCACTGAGTACCTGGGGGTAATCACCACTTTCTACCGCAACCATCATAATTGAAAGTTCTCGATCTTTTAGAACTCGAACACCTTCGGCATTCTTCTTCCAGCCGGCTTTATCTAGTAATCTCTCGGCCTCGGCGATGTTATGCGCGGGGGGCTTCATACTCATAACGCTGGCGTATTGCTCGCCAATAATTGGGCCATGCAAAGGGAGCGCGCCGCCGACTTTATTAATTATCGCTGCCGTGTCGGTAGCGAGTCGTAGCGCTTGGCGCACTGTCAGGTCTTTTAGAATTGGACCGTCGTTTCTAAACAAAACGTAGGTACCGTTATTAATGGCCAGCGTTTCGGTAACGAAACGAGCTTTATCTAATTTTTTAGTTGTCGCGCTACTTAGGCCGCTCACGGCATTGACTTCGTTGCTCACTAAGGCCGCGTACAGTTGATCGGAATCCTTATAGATATGAAGTTGAAAGCGATCAAGCTGCGGCGCACCGCCAAAATAGTCGCGAAAAGCCCGCAGATGCAAGACTTTTCGCTCCTCGGCGGCATCAATAATTTGCACATTCCTAAAAGCAAATGGTCCGCTGCCTACCGGTGCCTTACTAAAAGCACTTTCGCGTAACAAGCCGGGTTGGACTGTTTTTAATAGATGCTGAGGCACTACCCCAAAGGTCAGGGCGTGCGGAAACGGAGCGTAGGCTTCTGGTAATGTGAATTCAACCGTCTGATTGTTTAGAGCAGCGACATCAATCGATTCCCAGCTCGACCGCAACGGCGACCGCGTTTCCGGATTTTTTATTAGATTGATCGTGAATACCACATCTTCGCTGGTAATCGGCCGGCCATCGTGCCAGACGGCATTTTCACGCAATTTTACCGTGTATATTTTGCCGTCGTGGCTTGCCTGCCACGATTCGGCCAGTTCCCCGCGCAGTTGATTTTTTTCATCGTATGCCAATAACCCCGAAAACAGCAAACGACTGGCGGTAAGCTCAGCCGTGCTAGCAGAAAACAACGGATTTACAATATCAAGCGGCCCTACTACACCTTCGGCATAAGTACCGCCCGGCACCGCCGCTTGAGCGGTGTACGAGCCACGGTACCAGTTAAATTGTAGGCCCGTGGCGCCGATTAAAAGGGCAACAAGCACTAACCAGCCCAACATATGGCGCCGCACTTCGCGGACATTTATCCAGCGCTTTACAAGAAACTTATGCGCATGCCGCAAAGTTGCAAGTTCCAGCTTTCGGGCTTTTTTTCCGAGCTGCTTACGAGAAGGTTTTAAGCGGTGAAATCGGCGCCAACTGCTGGTTTCCTGCGGATCGTCCATAAGAGTATCCTTACGCGAGTAACAACCCTGCTAAGAGTGACAGCACAAAAATAACCGACATAACGATTGTTGCTTCGAACAAGCTTTTATCGATACCGCGACGAGTGGTAAAAAATTCGCCCGAACTGCCAAATCCGGCACCCAAGCTCGCTCCTTGGGTCTGCAAAAGAATAAAAAGTATCATTAAAACTGCCGATACGGCCGTTACACCCTGTAAAATTGCTGTAATATCCATTTAAAACTCCTTCGCTTTACGTAGTTCAAGCAGCCCGCTCAATACGTAATTTATTAAACTCAATATAATACCAGTAAATACCGCCGCCCAAAATGAAATTTCGAAGCCAGGCACCAATAGCAGTGAAATATAGACCAAAAAACCATTGACAATAAGGGTAAATAAGCCCAATGTCAGTAGAATTGCCGGCAACGATAGTATTATTATAATCGGTTTTAGCAGTGTATTGACAATTGAAATGACAAAACCGGCCACAAAGAACATGCCAATCGCGCCAGGTTCATCGTAATTTGCGCCGAATAGGCCTAAAAGCCGTAGCGACAGCCAAAGACCAAATGAACTTAATAGCCACCGCAGCAAAAAAACGAAAAATTGTTTTCTCATAATTTACCCTTCATTATACCACCTAACCTATGCTCGTCGAAAGTTTTGCGCTTAAGTTTACCGGGCCGTCTTCGCTAATATAGATATCGTCTTCAATTCGCACGCCGATTCCTTCTTGACGGCTATAAATTCCCGGCTCTACCGTTATAACCATACCAACCTGAAAATACGCCTGCGCGCCCATACTATCATGAACGTCCAACCCCAGCCCATGACCAACCGCATGAGGAAAATAGGTATAAAAAGCATCGCGATCGCCAGGCTCCATAAGCTTAAGATCAACTAACGCCCGCTCCATAATAGCATCGGCTCGTTCGCGGTAATCTGAAAGCGGCATGCCAGGCTGGCATAACTGTATGATCTCTTTTTGAGCTTCGCGGGTGGCATCGTGAATGTCACGCTGGCGCTTGGTTGGATCGCCCGTAACGTAGGTGCGCGTAATATCGGCAGCGTAGTGTCCGTAGCTGGCGCCGACATCCATTAGTAACAGCTGGCGCTTCTTTAGCGGCTGGTTATTCTTCTCATAATGCAGCGTACAGGCTCTTGATCCGCCAGCGATAATTGGTAAGTAAGCGTGGTGGCAACCTTGTCGACGGAATGTATGGCTAAAATCAGCTTCAACTTCAAATTCATGGCGATAATTTTGTAGTTGGCGGCGCACTTTTTCAAAGCCTTCAAGTGTGATCTTTACGGCTCTTTTAATAGCCTCGAGCTCGAGTGGCTGCTTGATACTACGGATGGTAGCCAACTCCTGGCGACAATCTTGCACGCTATTAAAATGCCGCTCAAGCAGTTGCCGGAATTCGCGCGGTGCTGGGTTTGGTACCAACCCGTGCGTCGGGGGCTGATCGCAAGTATATACCAAGCTGTGCGTTCGGGCCATTTGCCGCAAGATACTCAGCGACGCCGTTTGATCAATGATGTCATCGATCCCGCTGATTGCTACTGCTTCTTCGGCCGTTAAGCAACCACCAAATAATTCTTGTTCACGGCTAATAGTCGGCTGCACTAACCAAGCCTTTCCACGCTTGCCATCAATAATTACCTGCCAGCCTGGTTCGTTTATCCCGGTGAGATACCAAAAATTAGATTCTTGCTCAAAACTTTGACCAATATCATTGATCCGCTGCAGCTGCACATATCCTGTAAGCGCGATAGCAGCACCCCGCAACCTTTCAATGGCCCGCTGACGGTTACCGGCAAAAAAAGATGGTGGGAAGTGTCGGTTCATTCTGTACTAGGCTAGCACATAACATTGGCTGAATGCCAGTATTCGCAGCTATTTTGTGCCCGCAAGCCAATCAATAATCCGCTTGGCTTGACGCTGGCCAACTACCGCAATAATTTGTTCCGGCTTGGCGGTTTTTATACCACGAACGCTGCCAAAAGCCGTCACTATTTTTTTACGCGTTGCCGGCCCAACACCAGGAATGTCGTCTAGTAAACTCTTGGTAGCACCTTGGCGTTTTAGAGTAGAATGATAGCTCACGGCAAAGCGGTGGCTTTCATTCCGAATTCGCTGTAGCAGCTTCACAATATGCGAGTCTTTTGGCAAACGAATTACGAAAAAATCATCACTCTCACCAACAAACGTGCCCACCGGCAGGCTATCGCTCTGGCGCACAAACTCAACGTTCGAGCGTGTTTTATGGACAATAATTTCTTCTTCACGTTTGGCCAGTCCAATCGCAGGAATAGTTAGCGATTTTTCTTCTAGGGCCCGGAGGGCGGCGTCGAGCTGTCCTTTCCCACCATCAATCAGCAGCAAATCAGGCGTCGGCCAATCGAGGTGGCGGCCACTAAAGCGCCGGCTGAGTGTTTCGTGCATATGGGCAAAGTCGTTATTGCCCGGTAGGCGCATTTTGAACTTGCGGTATTCAGCTTTATCGGCCAGTCCATTTGTGGCCACCACCATACTGGCAACGTTATTGGTGCCGCTCATGTGCGAAATATCGTAGCCTTCAATCCGGCGAGGAATTTGCGACAAGTGCAATAATTCCTGCAGCCCAACCAAAGCCTGATCTTTACTAATATCCAAGAATTCCGCATCGCCAAACATAATGCGTCGCTGTAGTTCTTTAAGGTTATTGAGCTTGTTGCGTAGTGCAGCGGCTAGCTCAAAGTTATGCTCGGTGGCGGCGTTTTTCATGTCGCGTTCGAGTTCTTGCATCAAGGCCTTGCGCTCGCCCTTCAAATACCGAATTAACTTGCGCAAACTTTGCTTATAATCGCTCGAGGATACTTTTTGCTCCTCTACGCCAGGACATAACCCAATATGATACTGTAGACACACCCGTTTGGGCATAACAGCATGGGTAGAATACGGAAACACTTTCCGTAAATATTGCAGCGCTTTTCGCACTGCCGCCGCATTATAGTAGGGTCCGTAGTAATCAGCGCCGTCATCAGCTGGGCCTCGAGTGAAACTAACGTAAGGGTAGGCATCCTTCATGTTTATACGAACAAACAACTGACTTTTGTCGTCGCGCAGCAAAATATTAAAACGGGGCTTGTAGCGCTTGACCATCTCGCTTTCTAAAAACAGGGCGTCGATTTCGGATTCGGTGGTAATCCAGTCGGTGTCGTTAATTTCAGCCACCAGAGCCAGGGTTTTGATATCCATGTCGCGTTTGCTCTGGAAGTACTGCCGCACTCGATTTTTAAGCACCGCCGCTTTGCCAACGTAAATAATCTCACCGGTTTTTGACTTATGAAAATAAACGCCCGGTGAGCGCGGAAGAGTTTTTAATTTTTCTTGTAGTTTTTCGTTCACTAGTAAGTATTATACAAATAAAAATGCCCCGATGGGCGAAGAATCTGGGATGTGCCTCTGAACTTCGCGGCGGAAGTTCAGAGGCTATCCGACGAACGAGTGCGCTACTCACTGGTGCTGTTGTCGCGATAGCAGGTAAATACGACAGTACGACCATTCACTTCGACAGTGAAATCAGCCACATCCTGTAAGGCCTCGCTTGGTTGCCACGGCGCGTCAGCCGCGAGGCGCTTGGCGGCCCTATAGGCCAGTTTGGCGGTGGCGTCATCCAGTTCTAGCTTGTCGAACAGCGGACAAGTCATATGGCCATCACTCACACTGGCGCGAACGCCATTGACCGTCTGGATGACCGGCTCGGGGCCGCTGGGCTCTTCTGAAGTGAAGAGCTTGAGCAGCTGCGCCGCCACAGTAGCCAGAACCAAACAAGCCATCAAAAAGACAGCCGTTGCCAAACCACGAGTGCGCTGCATGACGTACCCCTTTCGACGTAAAAACGAAGGTTCGATCGGATATTTAGTACAATATCATGAATTTTGCTTTTTGTAAACCACGTCACAATGGTCATAATATGAGCACCCCCACAGTTCGGAGTGAACTGTGGGGGGTGTTGCTAAAGGGGCTTATGACAGCTAAGCGTCAGCTGCCATCCCGCGTAGTTGATCGTTACGTCGGCTTCGCGCGGCCCAGCCGGCCCAGGCACGAAACTAACATGATTTGCTTCGGCAGTCGCGAGCGCCAGCACCTCCAGAGCCGCTTGCACGCCGAATTCCGGCAGTTGGGGCGAAGTGGGAAGCTGGCAGAACATCGTGCCCTGCCGCACCTGCACGATGCGTCGCCCGAGGAGGGTCAACCCTGTATCGGCTTTTGCCCACTCAATGCCCATGGTGGACAGTCGGACGGCGCCGGCCGTGTTGGGGGTGAATCCCTCCATTCGAAGTTCTCCCACGAAGGCCATTTCGGCTGCGGAAGAGCTCGTGTGCGTTGCCGTTGGCGCTCCGGCAATTCTGGCCGGTTCGTGACTGAACGCAAACAGAACAATCGCGAGCGGCAATAGCGCCAGGGCGGCCAACGAGTGACGCCAGGTCCAACGGGACACGTTTCTCCTTCTCAACAAACGGTCAAAAACTGACTAAATTATTATAACATAATACTTTTATAAAGTAAATATCGTGCGCTTACACAGTCAGGGCGAGCTTGCAAGCCTCCGAACAAACATCGGTCGTTTGCTTGCAATTCTCACAGAGCAAGATCAAGTTGTTACATGCTTTATTAGCACAATTTTCGTAATTACTGGTGCTTGCGCCGCAATGCACACATTCACCAATATCTTTTGCATGATCCGAAAACTTTTGGTTCATCCGGCCATCAAACACATACAACGAACCTTCCCATAGGCCGTCGTCGCCAAATTTCTCGCCGTAACGCACAATGCCGCCATCAATCTGGTAAACATCTTTGAAACCACGCTTTTTCATCATGCTGCTCAGCACTTCACAGCGGATGCCGCCGGTGCAGTAAGTCACCACGGGCTTGTCTTTGATGGCGTCGTATTTTGGATCTTCAAGTTCTTTTTTGAAGTCACGGGTCGTGCGAACATCGGGCACGATGGCGTTCTTAAACTTTCCAACCGCCGCCTCATACGCGTTGCGGCCGTCAAAAAACACCACGTCATCGCCATATTTTTCCACCAGTTCGTGGACTTGCTCGGGCGTAATGTGCTGGCCACCACCAACCACCCCTTTTTCGTTTACTTCAATTTCATCGGCTGCGTCAAAAGCGACAATTTCAGAGCGAACCTTCACGCTTAAGCGGGGGAAATCATCGCGCGAGCCGTCGCTCCACTTAAAGTCAATCCCTTTAAACGCCGGGTGGCTTTTTGTGCTTTTAACATATCTTTTTAAATCTTCAATATCACCGCCCACCGTACCGTTCAAGCCGTGCTTCGAAATTAAAATTCGGCCTTTCAGATTAAGGGATTCACCCAAGGTCTTTTGCCACAGCTTAATCGCCTCTGGGTCGGCCAGCGGGGTAAATTTGTAATACAATAAGATTTTTTGCATCAGACAAAAGTATAGCAAATCGTTAATAATTTGTATATCACGATAAGATATTGCCTGACAGGACTTTTTGTGCCGTCCGTGCCTATAATTCAGATTGCAGTTCAGGCTTCAATCTGTTATGGTAGAAGCAATATGGCTTCATTTTCTCTACAGCCCACTATTCTTGGCATGACTCTAGTGTGCGTCTAAAAGCGCCTGCTTCACTAGTCTTCTGCACATACACCTAATAACAAACCAGTAACAATAATCAAAAAGGATCCTCTATGAAAGAGCGTCGTGTCAAAGACACCTTAAAACTTTTTTGGGAACATGCCCGAGCATATCCGGGATACATTGCGGGTATTTTTACCAGCGTTCCCCTTACGCTATTAATTCAACAATTTATTCCGCCATTAATCGTGGCCGGCATTCTCGACCGCTTAAGCAAAGGCCAGTTCGACAGTGGCGACTTGTGGGGTAGTTTTGGTAATGACATCCTGCTCTACGCCGTGCTGGTACTAGTTGGTAACGCCATAGCTTGGCGAGTGGTGATCTTGCTCATCTGGAAACTCGAGCTGTTGGTGGCCCGCGACCTATCGCAGCGCATCTTTAAACACCTCATGAAGCAGAGTGCGAGTTTTCATGCTAATAACTTTGGTGGCTCGCTGGTGTCGCAAAGCACCAAGCTGGTCAGTGCTTACGTTCGGTTTGCCGATACTACTGTCTTTAATATGACAACACTGATCATGGCCTTCGCCATTACCATCATTATTTTGCTCCCCAAGGCGCCGTTATATGTGGCTGCCCTGCTGGTGTTTTCAGCTATTTTTATGGTCAGCGCCTTCTTTATTACCAAGCCGGTTCGTAAGCTGCACGCCGAAGAAGCCTCGGCCTCGAGCGCTCAAACCGGCATGCTCGCTGATAGCTTAACCAACGTGATGGCAGTCAAAAGTTTTGCCAGTGGCAATATTGAAGCCGAAACGTACGCTAATGCGACCGAAAAAACTCGCCAAGCCGGCCTAAAAGTTATGCGAGCCGTCAGCAAACGCGACACAATCTTTGGTACCATTAACGGTTCGATCATGGCCGTTTCACTTACGATTGCGATTGCCAGCGTGGTGATTTTTAAAAACGGCGACATCGCCACCGTGTTTTTGATCTTGAACTACACCGGCAACCTCACCAATCGGCTGTGGGAATTCAGCACCAGCACCTTGCGGCAATACAATCGCGCCTTTGGCGATGCCAGGGATATGGTGGATATTATTGCTACCGACCCGGCTGTTCAAGACACCCCGTCACCCGAAGTGTCGCGCATTAAAGATGGCGCTATCAACTTTGAGAACATCACTTTTGCCCACGCTGATTCAAAAGATGATATTCTGTTCACCGATTTCTCACTGAAGATCGCCGCCGGTGAAAAAATTGGTCTGGTTGGCCACTCGGGTTCGGGTAAAACAACCTTGACTCGCTTGCTCTTGAGATTTTCCGATCTTGATAAAGGGAGGATCTTGATCGACGGGCAAGACATCGCCAAGATCACCCAAGATGATCTCCGCAGTGCGATCGCTTACGTACCACAAGAACCGCTACTCTTTCACCGCAGTATTCGCGAAAACATTGCCTATGGCAACCCTAGCGCCACCGAAGAACAGCTTGTTGCGGCGGCCAAAAAGGCTCATGCTCACGAGTTTATCTCCCGCTTACCACAAGGCTACGACACTACCGTTGGTGAACGGGGTATAAAATTAAGCGGCGGCCAGCGCCAACGAATTGTGATCGCTCGGGCAATACTAAAAAACGCCCCGATCCTGGTGCTCGATGAAGCCACTAGTGCCCTCGATAGCGAAAGCGAAAAGCTCATCCAAGCCGCCCTGTGGGAGTTAATGAAAGACAGAACCGCCATTGTCATTGCCCACCGTTTAAGTACGATTCAAAAAATGGATCGGATTGTTGTGCTCAATAACGGCACTATTGCGGAAGAAGGCTCGCACAAAGCGCTCATAAACCAAAAGGGCATCTACGCTAGTTTGTGGGAACACCAGTCGGGTGGTTTTATTGAAGAGTGACCCTTAGTTTATATAGTAAATCAGGCGCTACCGTATGATAGCGCCTGAATCTTTACTCTAACCTTAGTGGCTATTAGTCTTTTGCAGGCTGGTTTTGCTGCTTGCCACCGGGTTGATCCTCGGCAGCTTGAGTGTCTTGCGGGGTATCTTCGCCATTTTCGGCAGCAACGTCCGCCGCATCTTCGCCGTCACCAGCTAATGAATCGTTGGCTCGCTGTAAGGCGCCTGGCTCATACACAGTGGCGATTGCTAGCTCTGGATCAGCCGCTAACTCAACACCTTCAGGCAGCGTAATATCGGCCACCGTTAGTTTTTGCCCGGCTTCCGCAAGGTTCTCAATTGAAACCTCAAGTGCTTCAGGAATCGCTGCCGGCCGCGAGCTCACTTCAAGCGCTGTCACTGCTTGCAGCACAACCAAGCCAGCTCGTTCAGCCGGGCTCTCGCCGGCACCAACTAGCCGCACCGGTACTTCGGCGGTAACGGTTTCGTTTTGTTTTACCGCATGAAAAGTCACGTTTTGAATAGTGAAGTGCACCGGATCAAGCGCCACATCTTTAATAAGGGCTAGTTTTTTCTTTCCATCAATCGTAAGATGCACCGGATGGTTTTTGCCAGCTAATCGAATGGCTTTTTGCACCGCTAACAGTGGGCCCTGAACTGGCGTGGCTTTCATGCTGTGGCCATAAATTACCCCAGGCACTTGGCCATCGGCCCGCAGCCGAGCAACCTTTTTACCAATCACCGTGCGTTTTTCGAGCGTCAACGTAACTTCATTGCTTGTCATATAAGGACTCTCCTTCAGTACGTTAGTTTGTCTTTCTATTATAACCTATCGTTCCATGGTAAAATAAAGAGCATGATTCCAGGATTTGAACTCGTACAATTTATTACTGTGTTTGGCGTGCTTGGCGTAGCGGCAATCGTATTTGCAGAATCCGGTCTTTTGATCGGTTTCTTTTTGCCGGGCGATAGCCTGCTATTTACTGCCGGCTTTTTGGCGCACGAAGGCGTGCTTAATATAAATATTCATGCCTTGGTGGCAATTTTATTTGTAGCTGCCGCCTTGGGCGATAGTGTGGGCTACACTTTTGGCAAGCGGGTAGGGCCTAAGATTTTTCGGCGTCCCGATTCGCTGCTCTTTAAAAAGGAAAATGTTGAAAAAGCCGCTGAATTTTATGAAAAACATGGCCCTAAAACGATCGTTATTGCCCGTTTTATTCCGGTAGTGCGAACTTTCGCACCAATTGTTGCCGGTATTAGCAAAATGAACTACAAACAGTTCTTGCTTTTTAACCTGGTGGGAGCGCTGCTTTGGGCAGTAGGTTTAACCTATCTTGGTTATTACGCCGGCGCGTGGTTTGAATCACAGGGCCTTGAAGTCGATCACTACCTCTTGCCTATCATCGCGCTTATTATTTTGATTTCAGTGCTGCCGCCAATCATTCACATCCTGAAGGATGCCTCCCGCCGCAAGGCCATTGTGCAAGCTTCAAAAAATGTCTTGAAAAAGAAAAGCCGCGCTACCGACAAAACAAATCGGTAGCGCTTCCCCGAAAAGCCTACCCCGACTACTGCGTTCTTCCTCGGCCCAATTCGCCTGTCTGTGACCTTATTTTTTGTTCTAGGATATATACCTAAGCCTAATCGCTGCGATACCAGCTAATTCAGCGCAGACGCACAGCTATTGATACGTCTTACTAATAATCTTCTTTGTTTATTTCGCGCTGTACGAGTTCACGGAGCACTTCGGCTTTGGTTTTGCCAGACTTGAACGATGCCCAGCGAAGATAGTTATAAATCGCACGATCGATAAAGAAATTGAACCGCATATCCTTGGTTTCAATGGTGTTATCTTGCAAGAATTTGGCAATAATTTCTTGAAGATTGTCATTGGTGTATTTTTCGGAATAAAGAAAATCCGAGCTCAAGCCAGTATAAAACTCACCGCCGCCCGCTGACTTGCGCTTCAAGACCAGCACTGGTTTCTTTTGCTGCAACGCCATTGCCACCAAGTAACCAGTCGAAAAGCTGGGCGAGGAGGCTTCAGCAATGACGACGTCCGCCTTCGCCAGTGCATTCATGTTGTCATCGTGCAGCTTTTTCCAGTCAATTTCTTTATTTTTATCGCTATCATTCGAGTTAGTTTGTTCTTCTGCTTGCTTTACCCAGTCGAGTGTATAGGTGTGGCCAAGGTCGCAGACAATACGGTTTATACGGCTAAAGTATTTTAGATCATCTTCAAGATTACTACGTGTAGCGATAAAGTGTACTAACATAATTATCCTAATTATATCACTTCGGAGTTAAAAAGCCAAATTGTCGCCTGCAAACGGCGACAACGAACACTTTAAACAACAATAGTACTAATAAAAACGGCGGATTCACTTTACTTTCACCCCCTACCTGTGGCATAATTTCAAAACCATACGCACCTACACCTATTATGCGTATATCATTAACCAATGTTGCTTCGGCGGCTTATGCACATATGGAGGAATGACAGATGTATACAGTTCAGGTGAGCGGTAACTTTCTTAACCACCGGGACATATTGATTAAAATTGAACATCAGCTACACAGTGTTGATATTCAGCGGCCTCACATCTATACCACGACCGACCAAATAGTAACACCCGAGGACCATTATAAGGCAATGGTCGACCTCTACAATGGCATTGCTAGTTGTGCTTTTCATATCATTTATTGTGGCGATAGCGTCGACGAAGCCACCTGCAACCAACTACTATACGCTATGCTCAAGTACCGGCCGGTGATTATCATCGGGAAACCTCGTTTCGAAAGAAATGTTGGTTTCTACGCAAAATCAATCATTAAATCTAAATTAAATAAATTTTATCCCACTAACCTACCGGAACTCGAACAAGAAGAGTTCCGGTATTTATATAAAAAGCTTCCTACCCGGGTTGATTATCAGCTGACGCACACTCAGCAGGTACTAATTCGATCGCGGGTTAAGGCGCAGCTCCACGAACTGTTCATGCAAACTAAGCGCTAAAGCTACAGCAAGGCCTGTAAGTAGCGGCCGGTGTAGGACTGCTTGTTCGATGCAATGTCTTCAGGCGTTCCTTCGGCAACAACCGTACCGCCGTTTAGGCCGCCTTCTGGACCCATATCGATCACGTGATCGGCGCTTTTTACGACATCGAGGTTGTGTTCGATTATCACCATGCTATTTCCAGCAGTTACCAAGGCCTGGAGCACATGCAATAGACGCTTGACGTCAGCCGAGTGTAAGCCAGTGGTGGGCTCATCAAGAATGTATAAGGTTTTACCAGTGGCGCGCCGACTTAGCTCGGTGGCCAGTTTTATACGCTGCGCTTCACCACCGCTAAAAGTGGTGGCTGGCTGCCCCAAAGTAATGTAACCTAAGCCGACCTCAACTAAAGTATCGAGCTTGCGGGCAATGGCTGGGACATTCTTAAAGAATTCAGCCGCCTGCTCAATGGTCATACTTAACACGTCAGCAATTGTTTTTTCTTTATATTTAATTTCGAGTGCCTCACGGTTATAGCGTTTGCCCTTACATTCTTCACAGGTAACATACACGTCTGGCAAAAAATGCATTTCAATTTTTATCACACCATCGCCCTGACAATTTTCACAGCGGCCACCTTTGACGTTAAAGCTAAAACGACCAGCTTTGTAGCCTCGGATGTTAGCTTCGGGAGTAGTTGCAAATAATTCACGAATCGGCGTAAATACCCCGGTGTAAGTTGCTGGGTTTGAGCGCGGCGTTCGGCCAATTGGCGATTGGTCAATAACAATTACTTTATCGAGTTGGTCTAATCCTTCAATATTTTCGTGTTTACCGGCGACTTCGTGCGCCCGGTGCAGACGAGCCGCGAGTTCTTTGGCTAAAATGTCATTAACCAAAGTAGACTTACCCGAACCACTCACGCCACTAACTACCGTCATGACGCCTAGCGGGAAAGCAACATCAATATTCTTTAAGTTGTGTTCTGCCGCGCCGCGAATTACCAGCTTTCGCTTGGCGTTAATCGTGCGCCGCTTTTTAGGCACGGCGATCTTTTCAGTGCCGCTTAGGAACTTACCCGTAATACTATTTGGGTTTTGCGCGACTTCTGCCGGAGTGCCAGCTGCAATCACCTGGCCGCCGTGAATACCCGCACCAGGACCAATATCCAGCAAGTAGTCCGCCTCGCGGATGGTGTCTTCATCGTGCTCAACTACCAAAACGGTATTGCCAATGTCACGCAAATGTTTAAGGGTGGCGATTAATCGGTCGTTATCGCGCTGATGCAGGCCAATGCTTGGCTCGTCGAGCACATACAGCACGCCTTGGAGGCCAGAACCAATTTGGGTAGCGAGGCGAATCCGTTGCGCCTCCCCGCCGCTCAGGGTGTTAGCGGCCCGGGCAAGTTCAAGGTAGGTTAAGCCAACATCGTGCATAAAGCCAAGCCGAGCGGTAATTTCGCGGACGATCTGGCGAGAAATGAACAGTTCTTGCTCGGTAAATGATAGTTTATTCTTAAACATATCAAGCGCGTCATTAACACTCAGGCCGCAAATATCCATAATATTAAAGCCGTGTATCGTAACCGCCAGCACTACTGGCTTTAGGCGAGCTCCACCACAAGCATGACACTTTTTCTCGCGCATAAAGCGTTCGATGTCGCGGCGCATAAATTCGCTATCGGTTTCCTTGTGGCGTCGCTCAAGGTTGGGCACCACGCCTTCATAGGCGGTATCGAAATACCGTCCACCGCCTAAACTTACCCGGTACTTCTGACTGCCTGTTCCATACAAAATTTTCTGCAGCGTATCGTCATCGAACTCTTTTACGGGCGTATGAATGCTAAAACCGTTAGCTTCGCCGACCGCCGCCAGCTTTTTCATGTACCAAGCATCGCTGTTGACACGGTTATAGGGTCGGATGGCACCTTCGGCAATGGTGAGGTTAGGGTTAAATACTAACTCAGGATCGACCTCGAGTCGTGAGCCGAGGCCCGTACAGACCGGACAGGCCCCATGCGGTGCGTTAAAGCTAAACAGCCGCGGTTCAAGCTCGGGAATCATTTCATTTGGGTGATCGATACAGGCGTAGCGCTGGCTATAAGTGTGGAGTGAGTTGTCATCGGCCTCAAGCACTTCAACTGTACCCTCGGCAATTTCAAGCGCTTGCTCTACCGATTGCGTGATTCGGCTGGCAGAATCGGGACTGCTGACCACTCGATCGACCACAAGTTCAATACTGTGTTTATATTTTTTATCGAGCTGCGGCCATTCGTCGAGCGCGTAAATCACGCCGTCAACTCGGGCCCGGGCAAAACCAGCCCGCTGGTATTGTTCCGGAACATGAGCAAATTCGCCCTTTTTATCTTTGACAATTGGGGCTAAGATCATCAAGCGACTGCCTTCGGGGAACTTCAGTACTTCATCAACAATTGCTTGGGGTGTGCGACGGTTAACTTCTTTACCGCAGATTGGGCAGTGCGGCACGCCAATTCGAGCGTATAAAAGACGCAAATAGTCGTAAATTTCGGTCACTGTTGCTACGGTAGAACGTGGGTTGCGGCTAGTGGATTTTTGATCAATACTAATTGCCGGACTTAAGCCGTCGATCTGATCGACATCCGGTTTCTCCATTAGTCCTAAGAATTGCCGCGCATAGCTGCTTAAACTTTCGACGTAACGCCGCTGGCCTTCGGCATAAATAGTATCAAACGCAAGCGAAGATTTACCAGAGCCTGATAGTCCGGTAATTACCACCAATTTGTCACGTGGAATCTCAACGCTAATATCTTTTAAGTTGTGTTCGCGTGCACCTGTAACTTTGATAACCTCTGGCATAACACCTTAGTATAGCATGAAACTGGGGCAAGTTGCTATATAGCTCACGGCAGCAATAGCCTAGGCGCAGGCATTCAAATAAATAGCAGCGGTGCCAGAAAATTAAGAACCCCTCCCATTGCCAAACGGGCAACGGGAGGGGCAAAACTAGGCTGGCCATAGCACAACTTTACCTTGTTGCGAGCACGAGAGACGCACGGGAAAACCTTCGAAGTCCTCCTGAGTACTCTCGCCCTTATTGCGCACGTCTACTCTCAGGATGGTACCAAAGTTACCCTTAGTATCACTCCGATCAAGCCTGACGACCAACGTCACTTCAGAGCCATCGGTTCTTTCAAAACTCAAAACCATTGGTGTTTTGTTTTCACTCAGTTTTCTAATTTTACTGAGCTCAAAGTCTTGCTCGGTTATGACACTGTCCAGCTTAGGCCGGTCCGTTAGTTGCTGCCAAACCACCTGCTTTAGAAATCGACAAAATTGCTGAAGCACTTTAACCTCCAAGGGGTAGAAGACAGCCTTATTATATGGTAATGCTCCAAGCAAATAAAGGCTCGTAGTTTGCTCAATATACTAGTAAATCTTAGGGCTATTCCTCGATTGTGCTTATGGTTGCACATAATTGACATTTGTGCTACGTTGGTGTTAAGAATAACTTAACTTTCTGGGTAATACAGTGAAAAAAGAAAAACTCATCAGAATCGGCTTGAGTGTCGTTGCGGCTGCGGCCACCCTTCAGCCAACCGTTATCCATAGCGTCTTGACGTTCTTTTTGTTTGGTGAAGTTCCAGGTACAACCCTTGTAGTGCCAGCGTGGTTTATGCTGACTGGCTACGTATTGGCCCTAGGTATTTTAGCTCACTGGGCAGCCACCCGAGGGCTATACTTCTTGCTTCAAAAAATGACCGAAACCCAGCGAAAGAAGAAGTGGGTGCGGTCGCTCACTAAGCGTCGTCGTTTTCGCCATAGCGAAATTTCTTAACTTTCTATACCCTATCTCTTGTCTTAACCAGGCTCTATTGGTCAACCGAGACAATACTTTCTGCCCATAAATGGAGCTCTTGCAGCAGAAACTGCTTTTCTTCATCAGATTCTTGAGCTAGTAATTGTAGATTTTTCATAAAGCCTGGCAGTTGCGCCTGGATTCTTTGGCTACGATACTGCTCCCAGCGCGTGCGTTCTTCTTCTGAAAGAATGTGAGGATAGTGGCGGGCCTTATAGCGCACGAGTAGTTCGTGCAATCGTTCATCATCAAAATCGGCAGTTAAAGTTGCCAGTTCGCGAGGGGAAGCGTTACGGATGATTTCGATTTTTCTCTTGTCGCCGTCGGGTGTAAATCCATCATACAGGCGATGTTCGACATCATTCACTTTTGCAAACGGCTGGCGATTAGCAAACACGGCCTTCAGTTTTTCGACTAGTTGTGGATTTTGTTCAAGGAGCCCCAAGTGCTTTTGAATAATCTCAGGCGTCAGCCCAATTCGCTGCCACGCATCACCTTGTTCTAGCACACCCAAAGGCGCAACCGCCGGACAGCGATTATACACCAGTTCTTTTACGGGTAGGGGGATAAAATCAGGTTTTTGGCGCTCCTCACGCGTGGCGTACAGACGTTTTTTTAATTCCTCAACCGGTAGCGACGCAAATAAGGTTGGATCATAGCGCAGATCGTACACCAGAGCGCCACCAGGCCGGGCACTATCGGCAATTGGGTAGGCGACAGTTGTTTTATGGTAGATTGACTCGTATCGGCCGCTGCTATAGACAAACGGTACCGGCCGCTGTGGGTTCACCAAGTTCATTACCGATTTTTTTTCGCGCATACCGAGCAGATAGTCGTAGAGTTTTGGCTGCTTGGTTTTAATTAGTTTCGTGACTGCGATCAGGGCATGCACGTCGCTCATAGCATCGTGAGCTTGCAGATGCTCGAGTTCGTTGGCTTTTGTGAGAAGTTCCAGCCGATTAGTGCCGTTGCCGTTTTCATCAACTGGCCAATTGATACCTTCTGGCCGAAGAGCTCGGGTCATACGCACCACGTCCAGTAAGTCCCAGCGCCCGCGGACATCTTTCCAGCACCATTCGTAGGGGTCGTAAAAATTACGCCACAAGGCATGTCGCACGAACTCATCGTCGAAGCGAATGTTATTAAAACCAACCGTTACCGTTTCGGGCGTAAACACTTCTTCACACAAAAGACGAATGAATTCTAATTCGCTTATCCCTTCTTCGTGAGTTTTTTGCGGTGTTATGCCGGTGACAAGCGTGGCGTGGGGGCTGGGCAAAATTTCGTCGGTAAGTTTTACCAGTACATTGATTGGTTCGCCAATTTGTTCGAGCTCGGGCGTCGTGCGTTGACCAGCAAATTGCATAATCCTGTCGGCGCGAGCGTCGAGTCCGCTGGTTTCAAGATCGTAAAAGAAAAAACTCTTTGCCATGTCCTACTGCTCAAAAAGAGTTAACTGATAGCCAGTATTTTCACCGATTACAATAGTATCATCGCCCTTGGCGCCTGCCCGCCGAAGCTCGTGGCTTATGCCCATCTTGCTCATGATATCCCTTAAACGGTTAACGCCGTGGATGTTACCAAAATCCGTTCGGGCGGCAAAGCGTTCAATTTTTTCACCGGTCACGATGTACCGACCATTTTCGACTCGGACGCGCCATGCTTCAGCTTTTGTCGCTTCGCTTAAGCGAATGACCGGCAGTTCTTCGTAGTCTGGAACGTCCTCGGTTTCTGCCTGGCGGGTTTTTTCAAGCTGGTCTTTTAGTTCGCGCAGAACTTCGGTAACACCGCGATGAGCCTGAGAAGAAATAGCGAATAGCGGCGTTTCCGGTGCAACCACTGCCTGAAGCTCAGACAATTTCCAGTTAATTAATTCGTCATCAAGCCCTTCGGTTTTTGTAAGGGCCACGACTTCCGGTCGTGCAACCAGTTCCGGACTATAAGCTTTGAGCTCATCACGGATGGTTTTATAAGCTGCAGCCACATCGTCCTGATAGGCATCAACTAAATGCAGCAGCACGGCTGTGCGTTCAACGTGGCGCAAGAAAGCATCGCCCAAGCCTTTTCCTTCGCTGGCGCCTTCGATTAATCCAGGGATATCGGCAATCAGAATGCTCGTATCGTCGATATCGGCGACTCCAAGATTGGGGGTCAGCGTTGTAAAAGCATAATCAGCAATTTCCGGCCGAGCGTTACTTACTACACTCAAGAAAGTTGACTTACCGGCGTTTGGAAAACCAACCAAGCCAACATCGGCGAGTAGTTTCAGTTCAAGCGTCGCATCATAAGTTTCACCTTTCTCACCCAGCTCTGCTACCCGCGGCGCCTGCCGCGTCGAGCTTTTGAAATGCGCGTTGCCAAAGCCACCAGCGCCACCTTTGGCGACCACCGCTTCCATGCCAGGAGTATCAAGGTCGACGACCACACTATTATCTGCAGTTCGGCGAACAACTGTCCCGACGGGCACTTTTACTCGCAAACTAGCACCGCTTTTGCCGTGCTTGTTGCGCTTTTGCCCCGATTGGCCACTTTCGGCTTGAAGCTTTTGGTTGTAGCGAAAGCCAGCGAGCGTATTAACGTTTTCGTCGGCCACAAATATAACATTGCCACCTCGACCGCCATCTCCGCCATCTGGGCCGCCTTTATCAATATATTTTTCATGGCGAAAACTGAGGCCACCATTTCCGCCTCTTCCGGCTATCACTACTACTTTGGCTGTATCAACAAACATATATTCCTAGCATACCAGAAACGGCGCCTCTGAGCTAACAGAGACGCCGAAACTGATAATTTTGTGAACAGAATTAATGGATATAGTTGTAAGCCTGCGCCTGGCCAGCCGGAATTGTTCGGAAGCTTTGGACACTCCAGCCTTGGTAGTTCATCTCTGAAACATAGACGCTACCATCCGGGTTCACCCGTTCGACAAAGGCCACGTGGCCATAACCGCCCCAGCCACCAGATGACTGCATAATAGAGCCTACAGCGGGGGTGTTGTTCACCTTGAAACCTGCACTGGCAGCAAAGCCGGCCCACGAAGTCGCGTTGCCCCAGAAGCTACCGATTGGGCGACCAGTTTGCGCACGTCGTTCATAGACCCACCAAGTACAGTAGCCAACATCATATCGGTTGCCAACTGAAGCGCTGGCAGCGAATCCGTTGTAAGCCAGGCCACCACCAGCATTAAAGGTAGTTTGCGGTGGCGTATAGCCGGGGCGTTCGGTTTCGGGCAACACACCTGAAGGGATCATGATTTGCTTACCTGGCGTAAGACCAGTCAGCTCAAGGTCGTTAAACAGTACGATACGTTCTTTATCGGTGCCATACTTCTTGGCTAGCGCTTCAAGCGTATCGCCGCGCTTCACCGTATAAAGAATACCGTCAGTCGCGGGAATAACTAATGATTGCCCGGCGGTTAATGCATCGGTGGTAAGCTTGTTCGCCCAGCGAATAGTATCGGCCGACACACCAAATTTATCAGCCAGTTTAGGCACGGTATCGCCAGTTACGGCGCGGTATTTTTTAGTATTACGCGAGTTAGTCGATGGCTGGACAATTTGCGGTTTAGAGATTAAATCGTCATCGGTTTGGGCTAGTTCGCCCTTCGCGCTTAATGAAATTGATAAGTTAGCAACGTTAGTCGCAACTGGCAATTCAGCGGTTTCGGCCATGGTTGCAGCCATGCTCGTTGCGACAAGCTGGTCAACCGATGGTTTATTGACTTCAATCGACACGCTTGAAGCGCGCTGCGACGCTAACTGCTGGCTCACCGGCGAGCGGTAGCCTTGCGCGACAAAGGTCGCAATTAGCACAAATACTGCCGTATACGTTGCGATAGTGGTAAACTTCTGAGCCCGGCTAGCGCGTTTTTTACGCTTTACTGGTGCTACAGCTATGCCGCTTAGTTGACTTCCGGCATTTACACGCCGTGCAAATAAATTACTAATAGCAATCTCCTGTGACATTATTTGTCACATTACAACCGTTACTTTGTCTTTCTTCTTACAGGTAAGAACAGGATACATTCGACCGTTCGTTATTATTACTATTTAGTGTGTAGTATCCGTACGACATTTGTCGATTGGCCCCGTGGTGAATTCTCTACCTGCTTCACGCAAATATAGCACACTACGAGTGCATTTCTATTGTAGCAACTATTGCTTAAATAGTCAATATATTTTGTAGTATACTAGTTTCGAAAGATCGAACAGTTCTTGATACAGTATTTGCGGGTGTATTCTTCGTGCTCGGCCTCTGTTCTTGAGAAGTAATTAGTGCCATCGTCACCACTAACAAAAAAGAGATAGTCGCCATCTGCTGGGTATGCCACAGCTTTTAACATAGCGATGGTCATGTTTCCAATAGGGCCGGGTGGTAAACCTTTGACTTCGCGGGTATTGTACGGCGAATCAAGGGTGACGCGTGGCTCAACACCAAGTAGCTCGGCGGCATAAATAAATGTCGCATCGGCGCCGAGTGGCATATCTTTTTCGAGACGGCTATAGAATACCTGCGCAACCTGGCTCGCATCGGCTTCGCCAACCTCTTTTTGAATTATTGAACCCAAGGTTATGGCTTGATATAAGGTCAGCTGGCGCTTTTCAAACTCGGGCAAGAGTTTTTCAGTTTGTAGCTTTTGGTAAAAAGTGTCAAACGTCCGCTGAAGTAGAGACGAAGCACTCTGGCCTGACTCAAGCAGATACGAATCCGGGAATATATAGCCTTCTAAAGTGGCTTGAGCTGGCTTACCTGCCAAAAGTGGATGTTGGTACGAAGCGTTGAGAGCTTGGTCGATTTCATCGGCGCTAAATCCAGCCGTCTCAAGTGTTTTCTTGATATCTTTTAACGTTGAACCGGGTAAAATTGTTATCATAAATTGGTCAGTATCACCTGAGGTAAGCTTTTTTATTATGTCCGCTACCGATTGGGCGGGGCTTAATGAATAAGTACCGGCTTGCAGTTTGTGCTTTACTTTTGCAAACTGAGCATAGAGCTGAAAAGCAAAGCTGCTCTTGATAAATCCTTTTGTTTCGAGATTGTCGCCTATTACTTCGGCCGTTTCGCCAGTTTTGACTGTAAATACAGTTTTCTCATTTGCCGCTGGATCACGCGGTTGCAGCGCCTGCTGATACCACAGTGCACAGACAACAATCCCCGCGATCAGCACTGCTAGCAGCCCGATAACGAGCCCCAGCCAAAGGCGCTTCCTCGAGCGTTTTAGACTAAGGCTTGGCTCAGCGGGCCGCTTTTTGGCAAATTTAAGCGCCATCTGATGGATGCACCCCTTCTAGGTAGTCGCCTAGGATTATAGCAGCTGCGTGGGCGTCAATATCGGCCTTAGAGTAGCGTTTTTTATGTGCCGCAAGATATTTCTCAGCGAGCACCGACGTCAACGATTCATCCTGGAACACGACCGGGATATGAAATAACTCGAGTCGTGCAGCAAACGATCTAACTGCTTCCGTTTGAGCCGTTTCCTCGCCCTGCTGATTCCGCGGCAAGCCAATAACCAGCGTGGCTGGCTCAAATTCAGCAAATAGTTCCTTTAAGCGCTCCATCTCTAATCCATCGACATCAATTGCCCCATATGGTACCGGAAACTTAACAGCGGTATCAGCGTGGGCAATACCAATTCTTTTTTCGCCGACATCAAGGGCAATTATAGTATGGGGATTACTGTTCATTGTTTTTGATAACAAATTCAATTGTTATTTTATCGGCACCTGGTGCAGCCGTTACCCAAAACGGTGAGAACCTGACATCGACATTTTCAACACCTGGAATAGTTTCGACAAGCTGCTGAATCTCTCCGAGCCGCTTACCTTGAAGCTGCTGCTTTAATTCGTTTTCTTTGACTTCTGGGCCAATGTGCCCGGCTGCGGTTAAACGAACGCTTAAGTTGCCCGCTTCTTGCTGGAAGCGGCTAAAGCGCACCGTTTTTTCACCGTTTTCATAGATGCGCTGATCGGTTTTACCTTCGAGCTCTTTTTGTAAGAAGTTTTCAAGCAGTGCTTTGACGTCTTTCTTAGCAACAGCCAAAAGGGTGTAGGTTGTTTCAACTGTTAACTTACCGGCGGTGGCTTCCTGACCAACTGCTGGCGAGACTGAGGGTTCGCCAACCGTCGTCACAAAACTGTCTTCAAGCACCACGACGTCGTCGCCAAATCGGGCTTTTATTTCATTTTTGGCATCATTATTATTCTGGTCTTTAATTTTTTCGCGGGCTTGATTGACATCATTTTGAGAAATGATTTTTACGGTGCGCTTAGACCCGCCCGTCATCGAGCCACCACTGGCCGATACACTTTGATTGCTCGAGGTGTAATTTTGTGCCGCTAAATTGTACTCCGAACCAATCGCGGCCGCGGTCACACCAACATTTGCTTGTCCGCCAATAATTGTCCCGTTTTCAATTCGGGCACCTGGCACAGTGACATCGGCGTTACTCTTGAATACCAATCCATTCCCAGAGGTGAATTCTGTTCCGGCTTCAATCACGATTGGGTCACTATTTGAGGCATTGGTTAGCGTCATACTGCCAGATGCCTTTTCGCCAACTTCCTTCGAACCGGTAGCCTGAAAATCGACGGTTTGGGTTTTTCGCAGTTCTTCAGCAAGCGGCTGAATGGCGTTCTTCTCAGGGTCAGTTGGGGTGTCGGTATCAAGCGAAAGAGGAAGATCAATGTTAACAAGAGTGGTTTTAGCCGTAATCGCTACGGTTGCATGGGGTGCAAAAAATATCGCCCACACCAAGAACAATATCAGCAGCAAGCCGCCGCCAATACCCAAGAAAAGCCACTTGCGGAACTTGTCAAAGTTAGGAATTCGACTGGCATTTTTGTTTGCTGACATTTTGGGCGTTGGAGCACCAGATTTTGTCGACGGGGTTTTTTGTAACGACTCAAAGGCAGCTGCCGCTTTGGGGCTTTCGATGCCGGTGGTTGGTGCGGGCTTGGCTGCGGCATCCAGCTCACCCACCGGTAGCTCTTCGCCGTTGATAACTTCTTCGTCGTCAATTTCGAGCGCCGTGATTGGCGCCAGTTCAGGCTTGGATTGTAAGTTTTTGGCTACTGGTATTTTCACCCCAGCAGCTAAGCTTGCCAGTGACTGTTCACTGGTAATAAGTACGAGCCGTTTATCGTCGGCTTGGGCGGCGCGCTGTAATAACTTTAAGTTTACGACACTTTGCAGTACCCCAATTCTTTTAGGTGGTACCAAAGCTACAATTTTGGCCTTAGCCGACTTCACCTTGCCAATAATTGAGGTGATGTCGTCTTCAATATCGATATAAATGACGTCTTTCATATGCGAAGTATTTTGTTCAATTTGTCTTTTATGCTATCGCCCTGACTGCCTACTATGGTATCATATCCGACCCTTAAAAGCCCCATGGCCGTTATAAAGGTGTGGTCGGTGACGTCGCCGGTTTTATCGGTGACCCCCATGACTTCGGCTGGCTTAATATGGTGCACCGACGGCTTTCGGGTGAATGGTAGCTCTTTGTACCAGTCGCTTGATTCCAGCCGCTGCACCAGCTTTGAAAGACTCGAGCCACCCCCACAGAGAAGAATACGGCTTGGAAGATGATCAACCGAGTCAAATTCGCTCAGTGCGAGTTCTACTCCATTAATCCAGACATCGAGGTTTTTATCGAGCGCGGCTTCTATCTTTTTGGCGATTGATGGTTTAATTGCCTCGGTATCAAGATTCACTTTTAATTTTTCAGCATCCTGATACGACACGTCTAGGTCGTGGGCGATGGTTCGGGTAAAACTGCGCCCGCCAATGCCGAACATTTTTGTACCTTCAACGCCGCCATCACTGACTACGGCAATGTCGGTTGTCCCACCGCCGACATCGGCTAGAATAGCGGTAAACGTACTGCTGGCATCGGTGCCAAGCACCGCTCGTGACACCGCAAATGGCTCGGCAGCAACCGCAATCAAATCAAGGTCAAGCTCAGAGGCGGTGCGCTCGAGGGCGCCAATATGCACCATCGGTGCAAAGGCCGTGTAGATCTGGATTGCAACATCACGACCCTGAAAGCCGATTGGATTACTGACTTTATAGCCATCAATATGAATACTAACAATCGCACTGTTGACTAGCTTTACTTCAACATCTTCGTTGCCGGTTTCCCAGGCCACTTGTTTTTGGGCTTTTACTTGGGCGCGTTCTTGAACTTTTTCGATGATGAATTCCATTTCGGCAACATCTAACGCGCGGTCTGGCTGCGGTCGTTTGTAGCGAATGGTATTGGTCATGCCTTTCACGAGCTCGCCAGCGATCCCGATGATCACCCTTTTGGTTTGCACACCTGCTTGGTCTTCGGCTTCAGCGAGAGCTTCTTCGCAGTTTCGTACCACGCCGCCGATATCAGCAATTGCCCCGGAGTGCATATCGCTTAAATCTTGCCTGGAGCGCCCGGCACCGATAATTTCAATTGTGTCGCCGTCGAGTCGAGCGATCAGCGCTTTGACAAATTCGGTGCCGATATCAAGCGCCACGAAGTGATTATCGTTGTTTTCCCCCGAACGCGTAATCGTTTGTTTTAGTTTATCAAATACCATAATTTGGTTTTAGTATACCATAAGCTCAACAAGATAGATACTTGCGAGTTCTGGGGTGGCCGTGCCATACTGGAGATGATCTCGGACTCACCCCTGACTATTTGGAGGAGATGCTCGATGAACATCAAAAAGGTACTTAAATGGACCGCTATTGGATTTGGCTTGTTCATGTTGATCACTCAGCCCGAGGAGAGCGCAGCTGCAGTGGGAACGGTTCTTAGTTGGCTTCGGCTCGGTGCCGAATCAATTATTACTTTTGTCGGGGAGCTGTTCGCTTGAAGGGCTCTGGCCAAGCTGCATTTGGGCCGAGATCACGCCGGAGTCGCCTGCCTATGCTAGGCAACGCGACTCCGGTATTTTCTCAATTTTTGACGATTACTCTTGTTAGCGAGGCGAAAGTATTAGGCTAAAACAGCTTTAATACGGCGAACCCCAGCAGAACTGGCTTCTTCTTTAATTATCTTGAAGCGCTTGCCGTCTTCAAATAGCTGCAAGGTATGCTCGACATGCGGCCCACCGCAAATCTCAAAGCTAAATGGCTTTTTGGCATCATCGGCGATCATTTTGTAAACTTTGACGGTATCGCCGTAACGATCGCCAAATTGGCCAAGCGCCCCCATTTTTAAAGCTTCTTCGGTGGGGTACTCTTGATACGACACCTTGAGATCTTTGGCAATTTGGTCATTTACGATATCTTCAACTTGCTTGAGCTGCTCGGCAGTGACTTTTTCGGGGTGCGAAAAATCAAATCGAAGGCGTTCTTCGGTAATATTACTACCTCGCTGAATAACATGATCGCCAAGTACATCACGCAAGGCTTGGTACATCAAATGGGTTGCGGTATGGTACTTTTTATGCTGCAGAGTCTGGCCACCGAGACCACCCTTAAACACGCCTTTACTAGCGGTTTGCGAGCGCTGGCGCTGTTCTTGCATAGCCCGATCAAAATTACTACGCCAATTGGCTTCCAGCGGTTTGTTCCAATGAAAGGCTTCTTCGATGGTGAGTTCAACCGGGAAGCCGTATGTATCGTACAGCTTAAAGACATCGGAACCGGTGATTTCTTCTTTTTCTTCGGCGAGTTTATTGAATTCTTTTATGCCTTTACGGATTGTCGTTCGAAAGGCCTTTTCTTCGCGCACAAGAATATCAATTATTTCAGTGCGTTTCGCTGCAACTTCCGGGTAATCGTCGTGGTATAGATTTGTAATAACGGGGGTAATTTCGGGTAAGAAATTTTGCTCAATACCAAGATCAAAGGCAAAGCGAATCGCCCGTCGAACCAGGCGCCGCATGACATAGCCCTGCTCCTTGTTGCTCGGTTTGACGCCATCGACTGCCAAGAAGGTGGCGCCGCGCAAGTGATCCGCGATTACCCGCATGGCATTGGTGTGGCTTTCGTACTTCTTGCCCGAAAGCTGCTCGAGTTTTTCGATGATTGGCCACAGCAAGCTAATTTTATAAACGTCAGGGCTATCAATGGCCGCAGCGGCAATTCGCTCAAGCCCACCACCATAGTCGACGTTTAATTTTTCAAGCGGCTCAAAGCTACCGTCGTCGAGGCGGCGATACTGCATGAACACTTGGTTGCCAATTTCCATAAACCGGCCACCATCGCTGGCTGGGTGCGGTAAGCCAACGCTAGTATCGTGGTTTTGTTCGCCGAAATCATAAAAAACTTCGCTATCAGGGCCGCAAGGGTCGCCGATTGGTGTGCTGGCAATGCCGCCGTTGCGACTCCACCAGTTTTCGCCGTCATCGTAAAAGAAAATTCGCTCGCCTTCCTTAATGCCGCGCTTATCACCGTCGGCCTGCGAGCCGATCACAGCAATTTTAGCTTCGATACCCTTTTCAGCAAATAATTTCTGCCAGATCGCTGCAGCTTCGTCATCGCGTGGAATGTTGTGCTCTTTACTACCGATAAAACAGGTAACGTATAATTTGTGTGGGTCAAGCCCAACTTTTTCGGTTAAAAAGGTAAAAAACCAGCGGATTTGGTCTTCTTTAGAGTAATCACCCAAGCTCCAGTTACCAAGCATTTCAAAAAAAGTCGTGTGAGTACGGTCGCCCACTTCTTCGATATCCTGGGCCCGAATACAAGTTTGGCTGTTTACCAACCGAGTGCCTTCGGGGTGAGCTTCGCCAAGCAAATACGGGATCAGCGGCTGCATTCCAGAGCCAGTAAACAAGGTCGTGGCATCATTTTGCGGCACCAGCAGCGCACGCGGAATAACCGCATGGTGTTGCTTTTTAAAAAAATCTAAATAGGCTTTTCGGATATCTTGGGCGTTCATAGTAGCTTTAGTATAACAGATATGGAGCTCAGCAAAAAGCAGCGAATTTTGCATCGCCGCCCGGCCGTTGCAAGAAAAATAGACCTCTAAAGATGAGGTCTATTTACTGCAGTTTATTGTCCTGGGATATGCTGCTTCGCTTCTTCAGCCGTTTGCGTTACTTGCTCTACTTGTTCGGTAACTTGCCCCGGGATGTCTTGCGCTTGTTCGGTGACATTTTGCACTGTGTCTTCGACAGTTTGCTGAATCTGCTCACCAAATAAATTTTGTACCCATTCTTTTATTGCATCAAACATATAACTTCCTCCTTATCAGTTTGTACGGTCGTTGCCGCCTGTACTATCTAGTCTAACACAGAATCGCTGACGATGCCGCTGCCGACTACTCGTTCGCCATCATATAGCACAGCCGATTGCCCAGCGGTAATAGCGCGCTCAGCTTGGGCTAATTTTAGAATTGCCGATCCGTCAGCTGTGGCAGTAAAGGTCGCTTCATGAAGCGACGCCCGATAACGACTGCGAATGGTGTACGTTTTGCCATTTTCGGCAGGTTCGTTGATAAAATGCAGCGAATTTAGCGTTAGCTCACTGCGCCATAGCGAACTGTCATTCAAATCGGTCGTAACGTAAACGATATTTTTTTCAATATCCTTACCAGTAACATAATACGGCAAGCCGCCGCCAACATTTAGGCCGTGACGCTGACCAATGGTATAAAATAGCGCTCCATCGTGCTGGCCAATCACTTTTCCGGTTTGCTTGTCAACTATTGCGCCGGGTTCGGTTTCTACGAATTCACTTAGGAAATCCTTGATACCAACTTCACCGACAAAGCAAATACCCTGAGAGTCCTTCTTGCGAGCCGTCACTAGGCCAAGGCTTTCAGCGATGCGGCGAACCTCCGGTTTTTCGAGTTCACCCACTGGAAACAGAGTTTTCTTGAGTGCCTCTTCGCTAATACGACACAAAAAATATGATTGATCTTTGTTGGCATCAAGGCCCATCAACAGCTCTGCTCGGCCATCAGCCGTATGGCGAACACGAGCATAGTGGCCAGTGGCAATCATATCTGCGCCATCTTCAAGCGCTGTTTCAAGGAACAGTTTAAACTTTACCTCTTGGTTGCACATGATATCTGGGTTAGGCGTGCGACCAAGCTTATATTCTTCGATCATGTAGTCAACAACTTTTTGCTTGTATTCTGCCTGAAAATCGAACACCTTAAAATCAATACCAAGCTGCACCGCTACGCGCTTGGCATCTGCTAGGTCGTCCGCCCACGGGCATTTCATGCCTGGCAAGTCTTGGGTCCAGTTTTTCATATACACGCCCACCACATCATGACCCTGTTCTTTCAACAGGGCTGCCGTTACCGAACTATCGACGCCGCCGCTCATTCCTACGTAGACACGAGCCATTTAGAAGCTACCTCCCAGGTGAAAAATAATGATTTTAGCTAATTCGCTACCCGCCAGCCACCAGCCACGAAGCGTCAACCACCAGGTCGGTGACCAGTGATTATCTTCAGCAACCGGATGATTCAAAACTTCTACTTGCCCGTCAAGCCGTTTTTGAAATTCAAGAGAAGCGCGACGCTGGTGGTACGCGGATGTTACTAGTATTATACGTTTAATATTATTTTTTGCAAACAGGCTCTGGGTTTTGAGCGCATTTTCGGCAGTGGTGCGGGATAATTCTTCAATCAGAATCGCCTGGTCGGGCACGCCGGCTGTAATCGCTTGCTGGCGCATAGCTTCGGCATTACTGGGGCTGGAAGGGTCTTGGGCCGCACCGGCAAACAGTACCCGTGGCGCCCAGCCATTCTGATACAATTTGATGGCTTCGGCGGTACGTGCCGGGGTATCGCCGCCGCTAATTGCGACAATCGCATCTACGGGCGCACACGAACCAACGGTCATGGTCGGTGCGCTATCACATTTGCCTAAATCGTTTGGCGATAAGTAGAGTGAAATAAAAAGCACCACCAACGCACAAAAACCGATCGCCCCACCGATCAACCATTTCATCGCGATAGTTCCTGGCGTACCACCTCAATAATGGCGGTAGCGGCTTTTTTTACCGCGGCTTCATCTGTTTGGCGGCCCAGTGAAAAACGCAAACTGCCATCGGCCAGTTCGGGCGGCAATTGGAGTGCGGTTAAAACATGTGAACGTGTGCCTTTATTGGCGGCGCAAGCCGAACCGGTAGCCACCAGTACACCCTTCATTTCAAGGGCAAACAGCGCCCGTTCGGCATCAAGCCCACGCCAGGCCATGTGCGAGTGGCCCGGCAAACGGTGCTTGCGGTGGCCGGTAATTTCTACATCAGGAAAGGCCTCAAGGATTTTATTTTCCAGCACATCGCGCAGCTGGCTTAAACGCTTAACTTCGCCTTTTCGCTTGTGTTCGGCAATTTCGAGTGCCCGCGCAAAACCAATGGTACCAGCGACGTTTTCAGTACCCGAGCGAATACCGCGCTCCTGCCCGCCGCCATGGATCAACGGCTGTAACCGTACGTGACTAGCTGCCCACAACAAGCCAACTTGCTTTGGGCCGTAACACTTAGCAGCGTTTAAAGTCAGCATATCGAGCCCCAGCCGAGCGACCTGCAGCTCCAGCAATCCGGCGGCCTGTGAAGCATCGCTATGGAAGTAGATTGGCGTTTTTATACCGCGTTTGTAGCGATCTTGGCGCACACCATGAATAACCTGAGCGATATCGCGCAGTGGTTGAACAGTGCCAATTTCGCTGTTGGCCATGGCAATACTAACCAGGCGGGTGTCATCGGTAATAGCCGCGCGAATACTTTCGGGGAGAACAACCCCCTTAGGCGTCGCTTCAACCAGCGTGTGATTATATTGACGCGCCGAAGCCAACACCGCTTGGTGTTCAATAGCGGCCGTCACAACGTGTCCACCGCCAGCTAAAGCCCCCTGAAAAGCAATATTTACCGACTCGGTCGCACCAGCGGTCATAATTATTTCATCGGGTTTGGCGCCAATGATTCTCGCTAGCCGACCCCGGGCGTCTTCGAAGTCACGGCGAACATCGCGCGCCGGCTGATAAGCACTTGATGGGTTATAAAACCGTTCAAAAAGATACGGCTCCATCGCCGCATAGACCTTGGGCTCTAGCGGCGTTGCGGCCGCATAATCGAGATAAATTAGTTCGTTCATCACGCTGCGGTTATTATATCAGGTGCCTGCGCCAATGGCAGCCCCGTATGCGGATCCCGCTTATACACCTCTCTGGTAACCTTTTCGTAATAAAGCCGGGATGCAACAGCTAAATTCTTTAGTTCATCGCCATCAATAAATCCATAAGTGCCGCTATCGTTCACCTTTAAAATACCGTTGGGATGCACTTCGTAGCGGGTAGTTGTGCTATGGTGCTTGCCTTTTTCGGTCCATTCTTCGTGCCATACCCACGTGTGATCATCAAGACAGAAAAATTCTCGGCGGTGGCCTTCAGGAATCGGGCCAAATAATTCACGGCCAATTTCAGATTCAAGCTGAATCAGTTCACGCTCGGTAAGGGTACGTAAAGGGCGGTCGGTTTTTTGTGAATTACCGACAATTAACGACATTGCTTTTTTAAAAATTGTCGCCATAATCGCTCCTTTCGTATGGTGTTATCGCGCGAGGTCGTAGTGTTCTTGCAAGGCACCCGCTCGGCGCAAGAGTTCGGTTCGTTCGGCCACAATAGCGGCCGCATTCCGACCAATTTCTCTAATAAGTTCGTCACGCTGCTCAATTGCTTCAATGCCGGCTTGCGCTTCTTCTATTACTTCTTGTCTTTTGAACTGCTGGCCTTCGGGATTGCCCCCTGGTGTTTCAGACATAAAAAACCTCTCCACATGCCTCTCATTTAGTGGTTGTTTTGTTTTTGGATTGTCTGTTTTAGATAGAAAAAAGATCCGTTGCGTTCTGGCTGGTTGCCTGGGAGAGCTCCTCGAGATTGATAGACCGGAGATTCGCCTGAAATTTGGCAACAAGCGTAACAAACGCTGGCTCATTGATAGTACCACGTTTTGGCACCGGGGTCAAGAAGGGAGCGTCGGTTTCGAGTAACATTTTTTCAAGGGGAATACTGGCGAACATGTTCTTTTGCGCCTCGGATTTTGTAAAGGTGCTAATACCGTTCACACCGATGTATAAGCCGCGTGCAAGCGCTTTTTCAAGATTATCTTTGGTATCGGTAAAACTATGGAGCACGCCGCGAAGTCCGGGGTATTGGTCGAAAATTGGCCAAAAATCAGTAAAAGCCTCGCGCACATGAAAACTGACTGGCAGATTATGCTTTTGGGCGAGTTCGAGGTGCTGGTGCAGTAGCGTTATTTGGGCCTCACGCGGACTGTGCTCGTAAAAGTAATCAAGACCGCACTCACCGATACCCACAATTTTACTCGTATCGTGCGATTCAAAGAGCTTTTGAAGCTCCGCGAAACTATTCGTCACTGCTTCATGCGGGTGAATGCCAACCACTGCCCATACATTGTCTCGCTCTGCCCATTTAATTGCCTGGGTTGAACTTTCAACATCGGTACCTATACACAGTATTTTTTCAACTCCTGCTTGGCGCGCTCGCTGGAACGCCGCCTCGGCATCGATCGGGTAATTAGCTTCGTGAATGTGGCAGTGGGTGTCAACAAATTGCATATCTGCATCATATATAAAAAGAGGCCCGCAGGCAACGAAGAAGTGTGGTGTCTTCTTGTTGCCTGCGAGCGCAGCCATTATTCTTTGAGCAAGTTTAGATAGGCTCGCACACGCTTCAGCCGTTCTTCAGGCGGAAGCTGAGACCAGCCTTGCTCTTTAGCGATACGAAGCATCTTTAGCATTTCCAGCATTTCCGTGCTCGAAAAAGACCGTTCATCGTCGGGTCGGGCCAGCTCTTCAACCTCCCGAAGCGTCATGAAAACATGAATTACCGCCTCAACCCTGTCGGGATCGCGAAAAATGTGCTCATCAGACATATTGCCTCAACCATTCTACTCAACGAATAGTGGTTTTCACATTATACAATATAACCTTAGACTGCCTAGAACTACGCAATTGTTTCCTTGTTATTGCAGTGTGGTGATACGCGGGTATATCGAACGATCTTATAATCTTGAACGAGAGTGATCCAGTTTTTATAAGCCTTATAACTAGTTCGACGTACTGGCAACTCGTGGGTCTTTAGTAAAGTTATAAATCTTCGGAAATAACACCGCTTGTTGCTTCACCACCCCGGTTTCAAACATCTCTTGAATAGCTTTTGCGGTCGTCGGGAGAAATGGCACCAGTAAATCGGCGATTTGAATTAAGCTGCCGGCAGCATACGCTAAAATCTCCGCCAAATGGCTCTCGGCTTCACTATCTTGGCCGCGAGCTTTCGCCACTTCCCACGGCTTAACACTTTCGAGGTAGCCGTTAAGCGAGCGGACTTTGTTCCAGATTTCATCAAAGGCTTTATTAAACTTCAATTCCTGCATAGCTTCGCGGTAGGCCTGAATGTCGTGTTCGGGCTGGGGCAGGTCCCCCAACACGCCTTCCTGATAGCGCAAGACCATACTCGCCACTCGCTGCACTAAGTTGCCGAGCTCGTTACCAAGTTCGTTATTATAGGCCGTCTCAAACTTTTCCCAGGTAAAATCGCCGTCGTCTTGAGTTGCTATGTGCCGAGAAAAATAATAGCGAAAAGCATCAACCCCGTATTTATCGATTACTTCGTTCGGGTCAACCACGTTGCCAATCGATTTGCTCATTTTTACGCCGCCCACATTTATATGGCCGTGCACCAGCAGTTTCTTTGGCAGCGGTACATCGAGCGCCAGTAGCATCGCTGGCCAAATTGCCGCATGAAAACGCAATATATCCTTGCCCACCACCTGCACATCGGCCGGCCAATATTCGCGCCATGTTAGGTTATCTGGGTAGCCAAGCACCGTAAGGTAGTTACTTAAAGCATCAATCCAGACGTAAATTACCTGGCTGTCGTCGCCGGGCACAGCAATGCCCCAACTGAGATTTTTGCGGGGCCGAGAGATGCTGACGTCTTCCAGCCCTTTGTCTATCAGCGCCAGAATTTCTTTTTTACGGTATTCTGGCACAATATCAAACTTGCGGGTTTCGATTGCTTCTTTAATCTTTTCAGCGAAGGCACTGGTTTTGAAGTAGTAATTTTCTTCGCTCAAGCGCTGGTATGGTTGATTGTGATCCGGGCACACGCCATTGGTTTCGGCAGCTTCTTTATCGGTGAAAAAAGCTTCGTGGCCAACACAATACCAACCCTCATAGCTCCCTTTATAAATATAGGGCTCGAGTTTTTGCCAAATATACTGCACCGCTTGAGCGTGGTGCGAATCGGTAGTGCGGATAAAATCGGTAAATTCTGCCCCAACTTTTCGCATTAAGGCTTCAAAATTAACATAGGTGCTATCGGCATAAGCTTTTGGCTCAATACCCAGTTCGGCGGCTTTAGCGGCGATTTTGTTGCCGTGTTCGTCGGTGCCCACCTGAAACCGCACTTCGCGGCCATTTTGGCGTTGGTATCGGCTCCAGATGTCGGCTAGTAAATAATCGAGTGCGTTGCCGATATGCGGCGCGCCGTTTACATAAGGAATTGCAGTGGTGATGTAGGCTTTTTTTGTCATAGGTTCCTTCTAGTGTAGCAAATAATAATATGTGGCAGTAGCGTAGCGAATCAAGCGTACCGGAGCTGTAGGAAGTGCGCTACACTCGCAAACAGCTCGTCCCGCTCTGTGGGAAACACAGAACTTCCTACTGCTCCGGTACCCTCATTCGCTGATCAAAATAATAACTATACTTAAGCAGGCTCACCCTGCTCGCGCATCATAGCCACAATTACAAACCGGCCGCGCTTGGCTTCTTGCTGCTGCAAATATTGACTATGCGAATAGTAGCCTTCGTGCAGAGCCGTATCTACCTCGGCCACCTCGATGTTTTCTGGTAGAATGCCGGCTTCTAAGAACTGCTCTTTATTAACCTCTTGCAAGCTTCGGCCATGAAAAGCATGGAGCGGGTAGGTTTCCGACCCAACCGCCGGACTTAGCCAAACCAAAACGTCTTTCGGATTGCAGCCATGATGTTCTTTTAAAAAGGTAATGTTAGCCTTTGCGCCGCGTTCTTCCGTGCTGTGGCGACCGAGATGCGACACCATTAATACTTGCTGTTTTGGGTCGTACAAAATTGCCCCCACGCAATCAGCCAGCGGTAACAATAAGGCATGGTTTGGCTCGGTCACCGCAAGAGCATCCGATGGCTGACCGTGGGTCTTATGGATTCCATGGCCTTTTTCCGATGCGTCAGCTGTGCGGTACCGTCGGTAATGGTCGCTATCGAATGTCACAATAATCTGCGTAGTGTGTTCTGGCGAAATACCAACCAATTCTAAGAACCGCTGACGATTCTTCGCCAGATCTTCATTTGGATCGCTCGGGACGTTTAAGGTCGGCATGCGGCCATTTGCCCGCGACGACACCTTTGCAATCACTTCATTCGGGAAAATTGTCGGCTGATGTTCGGCAATCATAGGGTTAGTATAGCATTCGATCCCTGAGAAAATAAATCTTGATTTCACTAGCACAAGTGCTGATGCCAGTGTACACTGGCATCAGCACTCTTTAACTGAAGTAAGTATATGTACCATAGTAAAAAGTCAGAAATAATTCATCCGGCGCAATATGAGATTGGATTTTTTCTATGGACACGCGTAAAGCTGCTTGACGTTCTCGATAAAAAAGCCATTGAAGGCTATAACCATATTGCTAGCTCACTGATGCGATCGTTTTGGGTAGATAACGCCAAAGATGAAGCGCATCACATGCCCTACACGGTTGGAGAATGGCTTGGATTGCTTAATGATACGCCTAAGATGGGCTTTGAAATTGGAGCCGCAACGCCCCTACGCTCATATCCTGAAATTGCCGAACGACGGTATAATCAATTGCTCGAATATTATGCTATAAATAAGCCTTACCAAGAAACAGCCTGGTTTTTGTACGAAAAGCTAGCCACACTGAAACAGGCAGATAAAGCCACTCTTGAAAGCTGGGGCGACCTCATATTCGCCTTTAAAGAACATAAAGCAAGTGGCTTTGATGCCCACCTAGCGCCTGGTTTTATTGATGATTTATATACTTGGATAGAATTTTACGAGCAGAGCTCTTCTGAGGCATATACTTTCGGAAAACAGTTCAGAGATAAGTATTCATTCTTTCAGCAGCCATACAAAAACGACAATTACAAGCAACGACACACTCACCTCGCTGTATATGAGTTAAATTTCTTTCTATGGTCCAGAATGAAACTGTGTGACGTTAAGAATATTGACAACTTGCGGTTGTATCGCGGAATTAGTAATGCGCTATGGATGGCCTATCAAGAAAGTAAGCTAAATAATAACGACTTCAAACTGATGCACGACCTGACTGTCGCGTTTGAACTACTCGAAACCTCGCCTTGGCTTGGCTACACCGTTGCCGCCACCATTAGCAGCTATGACTATTACGAAACCATGACACGCATGTACAATACACCGGTCGAGTACATTGATCTTGAGCAACCAATTATTGAGATTGGCCGTTTTCTCTATGAAAAAATATGCAGTCTCACGCCGGAAAGCACCCCGACGATTAAAAGCTTCAACCAGGCAGTAAAAGTCCTGGCAGATACAGGCATCGCGGCCCTTGAAGCAAAGCACCCCGGCTTCTTGCCACAACTTTTGGAGTGGCTTGCTTTACTGGAGCGTGGCGAGACAGACGATAAAATGGCAGATGAACTCCGCGCACAGTATCCCCTGCTATTTACTACAAAGCTTAGCTCAATAAACTAGGCAATCAAACCGTCCTATGACAAAACCGCAAACGCTCAGCTTATATCATGCTCCATACGAAATGGGATTTTTCTTATGGTCAAGGGCTAAGATGGTTGACGCATTCAACAAATCTGCGGCAAAGGGCTATCAGCAAATTGCACACACAGTCCGAAAAGGAGTCTGGGACCACTCACTTATCGATGAAGCGTACGAAATGGCCCATGAAATCTGTATCTGGCTTGGATTAATTGAGGACGCCCCTAAAATGGGCTTTGACTATGGATCAAAGACCAAACGAGATATCTTCCCTGAAATTGTCAATAAACTCTACGTAACTCAAACTGAATATGTTTCATTAAATAACCCCTATCGCGAAACGGCCTGGTTCTTTTATGAGAAATTAAGCATGTTAGGTAGCGCTGACAAAAGGACACTTGAGAGCTGGGGAGATCTTATTTACGTTTTTAAAACTGACTCCAATAACTTTGACTCTCACCTAGCACCGGGTTACATTGACGACCTGTATGCCTGGATAGAACTATACGAACACAACCCAACCAAAGCCTCCATTTTTGGTAGTGAATTGTACCAGAAATATGACTTCTTGCACTTGGTACAGAAATTTGGTAATTCCGTTTTACGAAAAAATCATGCGGCCCATTTTGAAATTCCATTCTTTCTATGGTCACGAGCTAAAATGGTCGATCAAGACAACGAGCCGGCAATACTGGGCTATCAACAGCTTGCGAATACAGTCCACAAAGCCCTTGAGGCTGGGCGACTTTCTGATCAAAATTACAAATTCACCCAAGACCTGGCCGTAGGTCTTGACCTTGTTAATACTTTCCCGTCTATAGGCCAAACCGTCCTCGCAACAATGGATCGGGGAAGTTATTACCAACTTATCGGGCGTTTGTACGACCTGCGGGCGGAGTACATTAATATAAATTTTCCCTATGTCGAAACAGCCCGGTTTTTATTTGAAAAAATAAGGAGTCTCTCTCCTGATGATGTAGATATTATGCAGAGCTTTCAGCAGGTCGTTAAGGCACTCCTACAAGATAAGGACACGGATATTGAACAGGTTTTGCCCGGATATCTAGCCCAGCTTCTTGAGTGGCTTCATAAGCCTGTAGTAGGAAAAGAACTAACCAGTCAAGTTTTGACACTTAAAAAGCTGTATCCTGTCTTGTTTACTAAGAATCCACATTAGCATTGAGCACTTAGTTCGATCTCCGCGGCTGTAAGGTCAGTTACTACTTCATGCAAGCGATTTTTGAGGCGTTGGATCCGCTGGTCGAGGGTCATGTCTTCGCGCAGCTGCGCCCGGGAGGTTTTAGCGGCGCTGGTAAGGTCGCGGATATGCAAGCTACAATCCAGGTCGGCGCAGCACAAAAAGGTCACGCTATGGTAGACACTGGTGGCTTTTTCAAAGGTAATACGCGCAGCGTTGCCGCCAGCTTGCCAGGTGCGGCAAAAATCACAGATCACGGGTTTGGTGCGGCCAGTTTTGTCTTTGATACCGGGCGATAGCTCGTATGCTAGTGCGTATAACCGGTTCTCGATTTCAATTAAAAGCACGCCGCTGTTGCCAGATCTATCTGCAATTGCTAGCAGTTCGCGGTTGTGCCAGTCTTGGGTGGTCATGCTGCCAGTGGCGGCAACGAATTTCACCGTTCGTCGCAGCCGCGGACGAATTGCAGCTCGCTCTAAAACGAGCGTGAAATCATGTGGCGTTAATTGTTTCAAGGTTGATCACTTCTTGGGTGAGTCGCGCCCAGTCATCGAGCGTTAAAGCTTCGGCGCGAGCATCAGGATTAATATTGGCAGCCCGAACTAATGTTTCAATGGTAGGTTTTGGTAGCTGTAAGCCACCAGACAGCGATGAACGTAGCTTCTTGCGCTTAGCTGAAAAGCCAGCTTTAACTACTTTGAAAAAATGCTTGTCGGGAATGTGGGGAAACAGCGGTGCGGAGCGGGTTTGTAAAATCACCACTTGAGAGTCGACTTTCGGCGGTGGCGTAAAAGCGATAGCCGGCACCACAGCGCCTAAGCTAACCTCAGCATATAGCTGCGCGCTGACCGCCAGAATACTCATATCGCCTGGTGCAGCGGCCAGTCGCTCGGCAACTTCTTTTTGGACTAATAACACAATGCGCGACGGCCGGTTCGTAGCGGTTAATAATACCTGGACAATTTTACTAGTGATGTAATAGGGCACATTAGCCACCACTTTGTAATTTTTCGGTAACCGCGATAGGTCATAGCTTAAGATATCACCATGCACCACTTCAAGATTAGCGGCTTTTACCCGCTGGGGTAACTGTTTGGCAAGCTGTGGGTCAAATTCTACCGCTACTACCCTGCCCGCCCGCGCCGTCAGTTGCTTGGTGAGCGCACCCGGGCCAGGGCCAATTTCGAGCACGGTGTCGGCCGTAGTCAGCTCGGCCATGTTGCAAATATGTTCGAGTGCGGTGATGTCGTCAAGCCAGTGCTGACCTAGGGCTTTATTGGGACTAGGGTTCATGACTAGCGGTAAGTATCAGGGAGTTTTGCACCGCACGAAGGCCACGGCGACCAGCCTCGTCGCTGGTAGGTTTCCCAGGCTTTTCTATCTTGCACGGCTGGTGGCGCTTCTGAAGGAATCGTGTAGCCCTCATACCCCGCCCAGGTGCTAACATCGTACTGGTAAGCACCGTAGTAGCCGTTCCCGGTGTTGATTTGGTAGTTTCCGCCCGATTCGCAGGCGCGTAACTGTGCTAACGCAGCAGCAAAGTCGCCGGTAAAGCTTGGTTTTGCACCAACAATTTCGACCTGCTTTTCGGGTTGTTTCGTTACCACACTCTGAATAATCTTGCGTGATACTTCTTTGCCGTTTTTCATAACAATTTCGTAAGTGACCGTTTTCTTACCTGGAACGCCAGGCGTTTTCACTTCGCGGTAGCCCACTTCTCGGTCGGCATCTTGGATTTGTTCAACTTCAAATTGTACTGTCTCTTCTTGAGTCATGGTTTGTTTGCCGTTACGCCAGACTTCAAGATTCATACCAGCGGCTATTTTGGTACTCAGCGGCAGTGACGTATCGTCATTCTTCGCCAGTTTTATACCTTTTTCGGCAAGCATAGCGCCAACCGTATCGGCCTGAGTACGCATGGTCGTCTTTTTACCGTAGAGTTTAATGGTGAATGGAATGGCCCGATCGATGGTCAGTTTTAAGCCGGCACCACCGTCGTCAACCACATCGTCAACCCGGTTAATAGCCGAAATATCTTCATCGTATAACGGAATATTTGCCTGTTCGGCAATCTTTTTAGCGCTCTGGTGGGCGGTCATAACCTTCACTCGACTTTCGCCATCAATAATCGTCACTGGGCGAGCACGGTAAATATTCACCTGATAATTTTTTGCCACCAGCTCAGTTGTGGCGGCAGGTTCAACGCTATCGAGTTCAGAAACGGTAATATCAGCCTTTTTTAAGGCATCGGCAATGGTTTTACCCTTAGTAATGACGACTTTTTCAGTTTCGCCATCATAAATAGTCACCATGCGGCCATCTTTTTGCTGCGGTGTATCAGCAGTGGCTCGAGTGGAAATAAACACACCGAGCAATAAAATTGCCGCACATAAGATTATCAGTATCCGAAACCGGATAAATATATTTTTTACCATAGGAGTTATGAGTTATGTAATACTCGGTTCACCATACGTAATGGTTCGATTATACTAGACCTTGACTAAAATAGCAAGTTATTCTGTGATATATCCCTCCTGACCCCGGTTAAGGGCCAGGAAGGAACTTTGCCACTTTAGCTATCGTCATCCTCAGGCTCTTGATCCGAACCGTTGCTACCTCGCTTGTACTTTACGTCGATTCTAGCCAAAAAGGCACAGAAAGCCTTGATCTGTTCGGGTGAAGTATTCTCGGGGAATTCTACCCAAAGTTCGGACCCACGCGCAGGCTGAGCGGGAACTTTTACTTCGGGATAACGATGATGATGTAGCTCGTTGATAATTTCCTGCCATCTTGGAGATTGCGTGTTTCTGAGACTAGGAAAGCGAAAGTATCCGTCCGACATTTTACGCCTCCAGAGAATTAGTCTACCCGACAGCGATTCATCAACCGTGTAAGCGCAGGTGCGGTCGGCTGACTTTTTCAGAATAACACATCTTGAAAGGAGCGTAATAGTTGCTACTTATCATTATATGTGTTATTATATATTTACTGTGAACAACACAGCTATTCCAGGAGGCACATTTTGTCTTTGTTCGAAATTGTGGCAAGGTCTGGGCTCCTCCTCGCAGGAGCGCTGATCGTCAACGCCATGGTGGCTTACGCCATCGATCACTACGAGAAACGAGAGATTGGTGGTGCGATCGTTTCGTTCGCCTTCACCGCCTTGGCGGTATGGTTTACCTACGAGGCGTACCAACATGCGGCGCGAGGAGGCTCCATCTACCTCGCCGCGCTCACTTTCAACAGCCTGCTTGTCTTGACAAGCGTCGCTGTTTTGGCCTACGTTGGCCGGCGAGCAACTGCGCAGCTCAGGCACATGTTCCACTAAAGCACCCTCCTGGATAAGGGGTACCACGGCACAACAGCCTGGTACCCCTTTCCCTATTTGTTTCTCACAAACGTCTTAGCGGCGCAAATGCCGCATTCAGCTTCTTTGTTCCCCGGCCTTCAAACATTATTTCGAGCGTTGTGCCATCAATCGATTTTATTTCCCCCACACCGAATACCGCGTGCTGAACTTTATCACCAATGGCAATATCTTCGTCGAATTCTTGAACAATTTCTGGTTCACCCCCAAAGCTAGCTCGGGCTGGTTCAAGTGGTGCTGCCGCTAAAGAAGCGGCATCAGAAACATCCGCCAAAAACCGCGAGGGCGGGTTATGCTGGCGATTGCCATACAAAAAGCGCGATGAGGCCGCCAACAGATGCAGCTCCTCGCGGGCGCGGGTCATACCCACATAGCACAGCCGACGCTCTTCCTCCATTTCAGTGGCATCATAGAGTGCTCGTGAATGCGGAAAAATACTTTCTTCCATGCCAATCATAAACACCACTGGGAACTCGAGCCCCTTTGCAGCGTGCAGCGTCATTAAAGTAATGGCGTCGCTTTTTTCGTCTACTGCATCGAGGTCAGAAATCAGGGCTACTTCTTCCAGGAAGCCAGCCAGGCCAAGATCGACGTACTGTCGCGCCACGCCAATTAGTTCTTCAATGTTTTCGATTCGATCTTCAGATTGCGGCGAGCCGTCGTTTATGTAGTTTATGTAGTCAAACCGCTTAAGGGTAAGTTCGATCAAATCCGGTAGCGGCACTTGGTCGAGTTGCTCGCGCAGCTTTTGCAAGCCTTCGCCAAGCTCAAGCAGCGCTGCCCGCGCTTTTGGAGTGACGACGGTGCACAAATTAGCAATACCAAGCGCGGTGATAATATCGGCCGATTGGCTTTGCTGCCAGGTTAAGAACTTCTCTACCGATGTCGGCCCAAGGCCACGCGTCGGCACGTTAACGATTCGTAAAAAGCTGGTGCGATCGGCAGGCTGGTATAACAGGCGTAAGTAGGCGATCACATCTTTTACTTCTTTGCGGTCATAAAATCGAACGCCACCCACAATTTTATACGGGATCCCGTAGCGAATGCAGGCTTCCTCCATTGCCCGGCTTTGGGCGTTGGTGCGATACAGCACGGCATAATCGCTGTAGCGCCTGGCCCGTAGCGACACCGCACTGGCAATCCGGTTCACTACAATTTCGCCTTCATGAGTTTCGCTGCCAGCATAGGCAATTTGCACTGGATAGCCATCGCCAACATCAGTCCAGAGCTTTTTATCTGAGCGCTGGGTATTCTTAGCAATTATTTTGTGGGCGGCATCAAGAATCTGCTTGGTAGAACGATAGTTTTGCTCGAGTTTGACGATCTTTGCCCCAGGGAAATCGCGCTCGAAGTTTAAAATGTTCGTAAAGTCGGCCCCGCGCCAACTATAAATTGACTGCCAGTCGTCCCCCACAACGCAGATGTTTTGCTGCTGATTCACCAAGGCTTTAATGAGCCGATACTGCACGGCGTTAGTATCTTGGTACTCATCAATCAATATGTGTTTGAAATTTGTTTGCCATTTTTGGCGAATTTCAGGAACTTCGCGAAACAAGCGCACCGTTTCAACCAGCAAATCATCAAAGTCCAGCGCCGCCGCCTCTTTGCGAAGCCGTTCGTAGCGCGGGAAAATATCAGCTACTACTTGCTGTAGCGGCAGTCGAGCCGTGCGTGAGAACTCTTCTGCCGTAACGCCATCGTTTTTTGCGCTACTTATCATGCCGCTAATTGAGCGCGGGGTGAATTGCTTCTCGCTAATGCTTAGCTGTTTCATAGCTTGCTTCACCACTGCCAAGCGGTCAGCTTCATCAAAGATCACAAAATTACGCGGCACCCCAATATGCTCGCCTTCACGGCGCAGTAACCGTACGCAAATCGAGTGGAAGGTGCCCATCCAGGGCATGAAGAACCGATCCTCGGCGTTTCGGCCGAGCAGCAAGGCTAAGCGCTCACGCATTTCTTTGGCGGCTTTATTAGTAAAGGTGACGGCCAGAATTGCTTCGGGCTGGACACCTTTTTCGGCGATTAAGTAGGCAATTCGATGGGTTAAAGTTTTGGTTTTGCCCGAACCTGCTCCGGCTAATATTAATAGTGGGCCAACGTCGTGCGCTGCCGCCTCGGCTTGGGCCGGGTTTAATCCGAGTAACAAATTATTCATTACCACTATAGTAGCAGAAGTTCGGTACGGCCGACTAGTTTATTCCCTGTTAAATGCCTTTAGGCATTTATGGAGAAAGCTTTTTGGAATTAATTGAAGCCACCATTCAAATAGTAAAGGCCAACGCCAATTGCAGCGCCCACAAGGAGCAGCAAAAAGATCATCGTAATCCAGAATAGCGCGCCCTTTTTCTTTTTGCCGGCGGGTAGCAGCGGGTGCTGGAACTGATCAACATCAAACATGGCATGCGGAGCCGCATTGTCGTCTGCTGGCTTTGTTTTGTACTGCTGCGGAATTGATAAAGTAGCTGCTGCCGATAGCGCTTGACGCACTGATGGAGAATCGTGCGGTTTAGCTGGTGTGAGTTGAGCGGGAGTATTCTCTGGTGGTAGCGCCGGTGGAGTATCGGGCCGTTCATTGCTGTGCGGATCGCCAGCTTCAATTGCCACCAAATCTTCGCGCAGTTCGGGCGGGAGGGCGTTAGCTGGCCGCTGTCGGTCGTCTTTTCGATTTAGCTCCGAAGTAGCCGGGATGTCGTTAACAGGTTTCTCGGTTGGTTTTTCAGTTGACGTACCGGGGGCAACAAACGCACCGAGCGGACGCTTTTCCACCTTGGCGTCACTGAGGAATGGCGATAGCACCGGGTCGGCTTCGGGAGCTTTAGCGGGGAGGGATTGGTTTGTTGATTCTTGCGGATTGTTATCGGGTTTTTTTCGACGATTTAAGAAATTGAGCGAATCACTCCATTTTGACTCAGGAGTTTCAACCAGTGCTGCTGGTGCGGCCGGCTGCACAGGCGTAACGGTTGGCTTTGGTGGTTGCACGGGTTTCACGACAGGGGTAATTTCGGGAGCCACCAGGCGAGCTGGCTGTTGCGCGACTGGTCGTGGACTAACTGTCTGCTGCGGTGCCGGGTTAGTTGTTTCCGAGCCGCTTTTGGCCATATCCGACGACGGATGCACGACATCCATAAATCTTCCCGCTCGGCGCACCGGCTGAACGGTTGAACGATCGGTCGGCGATACTTGAACCGGAGTACTTCTGCCGGTTATTTTAGGCGGCGTTGCTTCGGTAGTTGGAACTGGGGCAGCAGCGGGCGCTACCGTTGATGTTACTTCCTGAGCGGTAGGTAAAGTGGTGTCAGGCGGAGGGGTAAAAGAAGATGCCTGCGTCTCAGCTTGAGGCATTGGTTGCGGCTGGGGTGCGGTCGCAGAAGCAGGGGATGGCTCGGCTGGCGGTTGCTCTTTTACTGGCTCTGGAACCGGTTGATTTTGAGGGGGCTGAGTCGCGGCCGTGGTTGGAGCCGGTTCTTTAGGTTGCTTTGGCTCATTAGAATTAGAAGTATTCGTCTTGCCTAACAAAGACGATACTGCTCGATCCAGCTCATCAAAATCTATATCGTTGCTCATTGTTCCCCACCTATTTTTCTCATTTCAGCTGCTACCGTATGGCCCGCGGCGGCAATACTCGCAAAAACATCCGCTTGCAAGCTGGCGCCGCCCACTAGTAACCCGTTGATGCCCTTGGTCGCCAAATAATCGCTGGCGTTGTCTTTTGTGACACTACCACCATACAAAACCCGCACTTTTTTAGCAGCGTCATCACCAAATAACGCGGCAACGTTACGCCGGATGTGCTTAACGGCAACTGCCACGTCATCCGGTCGGGCATTTTTACCAGTGCCGATTGCCCACACTGGCTCATAAGCAATGACCACTTCGTCGAGTTCTTCCGAAGTAATATTAGCCAGGCCCCCAATAATTTGATCGTGCAGCACGTGGCTGGTTTCGTTATCTGCCCGTTCAGCGGCCGTTTCGCCCACACAAAGGATCGGCCGAATAGAATTTCTGAGCGCCGCTTGCACTTTTGCTCGGATGTCTTTGTCTGATTCGTTAAAAATATGTCGACGTTCCGAATGCCCAACAATCAGGTACTGCACCAGCCCGCGAAGCATGGCGGCCGAAATTTCACCGGTGTAAGCGCCTTCATCGCGCCAATAGGCGTTTTGGGCGCCAAGCTTAAACTGACGATGGTTCACCTGTAAGCTGAGCGATTGCAGTGTCATGATATTTGGACACAGCACTACCTCGACGTCACGGTGAGTGGGAATAGCCTGACTCAATTTATGCAAATAAACACTCGCTTGATGCGTGTTGAAATGCATTTTCCAATTACCGACAATGAGTGTTTTAGTCATTTATACTGAGTCTCGCAGATATCCGCTTATGTTTATCTAAGTGTACCAAAAACGCTAGCTAGGCGTCTAGTAGTGCTTCAATTCCAGGTAATTTTTGGCCAGCCAAAAGCTCAAGGCTGGCGCTACCGCCGGTAGAAACATGTGAAAAACTACCGCCTTTTTTGGCATCCCAATCGAGCACAAAATCGACCGTATCACCACCGCCAACCACGCTGGTAATGCCCTTGGCTTGGCTCATTTCAAGCGCGACCCGAGCCGAACCGTGAGCGAAAGCTGGTAGTTCAGCGTAGCCTAAGGTACCACTCCAAACGGCGGTTTTGGCAGTACGAATCGCTCGAGCTGCCCGCTCGATACTGGCAGTGCCGAGATCAAGAATTAGTTCGTCCTTGGCTACTGCATCAACTGCCACCACGGTACGCCTGGCGCTATTGGTAATGGCTGGCGCTACGGCGACATCGGTTGGTAAAATTAGCAGTTCGTCAACCTGGGCTTCACCAACTTTTTTAGCGGCCGCCTGGTAAATTTCGTCGAGGGTTTCGGTGAGATCATCTTCGGCCACGCTCTTACCAATTTCAAACCCACGGTAGGCTAAAAAGGTATTGGCCATGGCGCCGCCGATAACTATCCGGTCGGCAACCTCAATAAATCGCTTAATAACCGTGATTTTATCGCTCACTTTTGCACCGCCAAGCACGGCTGTTAATGGCTTTTTAGGGTGTTCCATGACTTCAGTAAGCGTCCGCGCCTCTTTTTCTAGCAGCACACCCGCAACGCTTGGTAGAAATTGCGTGATTGCCGCTGTGCTGGCATGCGCCCGGTGCACCACGCCAAAGCCATCCTGAATAAAATAGTCGGCACTGCTATCACGAGCCAACTGGCGGGCAAACTCGGTGTCGTTGGCTTCCTCGCCTGGGTAAAACCGCAAGTTCTCAAGCAGCAGTATTTCGCCATGGGCGGCATGAAGCGTGGCTTGATGGACTTTATCTCCGATAGCTTGATCAAGAAACGTCACTTCTTTTTTAAGCAGCGCCGCAAGATGTGTGGCTACCGGCTGTAAACTAAATTGTGCATTAAACTGCCCTTTCGGCCGGCCCAAATGGCTACAAATAATTATTGTGCAGTCATGTTCAAGCAAATATTGCAGCGTCGGCAAGCTTTGCACCAAGCGGTAGTCATCGGCAATACTGCCATCAGCTTCAAGCGGCACATTATAATCTGCCCTTAGCAGGACGGTTTTACCTTGCAGTGGTATATCTTTTAGGGTTTTTTTGTTGAACATAGGTCTACCTTTACTGCTAAAAGTTAACCATAAGCGACACAATATCTCAATACATTCCTTGGGAGCGGTATACTAAAGTTATGCATAAAACCAAACACCGGATAGTTGCTGCGCTTATTTTCTTTATTTTATGCACCGTATTTTCTGTTGTACTACTTGGCTACGGCTTTTACTGCGACGACTGGGGCGGTGGCTTACCATCTGACCCACCTATATGTCGCGTTCATAGTTTTTTACAAGCTGGAGAGCCGTTCACTTCCCTAATGCTTTGGGCGGTTAGTATTGGCTTACCCGCAATTATTAGCTACTGGTTTTACAAAAAATAGTACCCGCTATCCCTGACTGATCAATGCAGATAGTTGACATATGACTATAATGATTTATTATATTCTATGTGCTTGATCTGTTGTCAAAACCTTTGGTCAGGGAACGAGGAACGGTGATTGGAAGATTAGCTACCGGACACCATGTCATTGAAAAGGGTTCCCACATTCACCAGGGTACTGAGCGGTACTTACAAGTCGCCCTCAAGCATCTTGGAATGCCAGACAAAACCCCAGAAAGGTTTGTCAAGCAAACAATCGACTTTGGCGAAGTTATTGGTATGGCGACATGCGTGCCGGTTACTTCTTCGGACGTTGTTTTCTTCGCCCGGAGGCCGGGTAGGCAAGGGCTATCGAAGTTCAGCTTCGGGGCGACCTGCCGCAAGACCACCCTCCTAACGGTGGTAGTCAAGCGGGTATACGGAACAGATTATTACCGCTTGCTCACCGCCTACTTCGGCGAAGCAGCACCGGTAGAGCCGTTCAGCCCGATCGCACAAAAAAGCTCAGCGGCACGAGAAGAGTCGCTGGCATTTTGGAACACTCACGCACTCGTTCCAGAGCTACCCAGCCAGTACGGCGAGCCATTTGAACTCGACACCGTAACCAATCGAGTGCCAGAAGGCTGGCAGTAAGCAACCCAGGGCAGGTGAAGTTAACACTTTACCTGCCCACTTTAATACTCTCGCTTTTATGATATAATAACCTTTGCTGATAAAAGTAGTTTGTTGAGTCTGTACCTTACACGTATTCGTTAAGGAAGTGGTCCCATGCGTCGACGCACGCTGCTAGCAGCGGCTATCGGACTCATACTTACCGGCAATGCCCTGGCAACGCGCCTACCAACGACGCGGAACAGGTTTCTACTAGAGGCAAACGGCCCGTCCGATTTTCTAACGGTAGTTGCGGTCGGCATGAAAGCCGATGGCGACTTGAAGACGCAGCAAGTTCGGGCAAGCTTTCGGGCAATTGGCAATGTTGTCGTGGTCACCTATGATCCGGTGCATTTTGACCTCGCAGAAATTGTTGCCCAGCTTGCAGACTACCTCGATGGCATCAGCCTGAACGTCTGGAGCCGCAAGAAGTTGTTGGTTTTTGGCGCTTCAATTGGCGGTCAAGTAGGGCTCAAACTAATCGATGTAATCTCCGAGCACTGGCAGCAAGTGCCGGAACTGTCATTTATAGCGGTTGATGTGCCGGCCGATGCCAGCGACCTCGCCCTAGAAATGCCCGCGCGAGTTGCAGCCGTTGCGTTGTGGCCGGGCCACTTCGAGAATTTTGTGCAGCATCTTTTTACGCGCGACCCCGTCCCCGATTTCCCGCACGATGCAGATAGCAACGATACGGTACGCATGGCTAATAACGCCGCCAGTTACCGGTATCCTTTTTCCAGCGTTTGCGATCAGGTGCGGGCACTGGCCTTTCACCGGACGCCACCCGCGAAGAAATACGTTCAGGTAAACGCAGTGGTGCTCCGTTCAGCACAAGACACGGAGGTGCAGAACAGCGCTACCCAAAAAATGTTGGATGCTTTCGGTCTGAGCTCGGATCGCGCAATTACTGTTCCGGGTACGACCCACATTTCGTTTGCCGAGCACCCGGGTAGGTGGCGCACTGCTATTGATCATGCGCTGGACTTGCTTGGTCTAGCATCCTGAAAACGCCCCGCCTTGCAGTTTGCATGGCGGGGCGCCCTTCTTTTCTTGAGACTTTATTCAAGTACCCGAACGCGAATAGTGTCGGTACCACCAATCAGGCCAGGCTGGCGGCCGCTCACCAGCACAACGGTAACATTTGCCGTTTCACCGAAGTAATTTTTAGCTTTTAATTCTTTTGCCAGTTCGTAGCCTGCCCGTTCGCCATCTTCTCGAAGGAAGCTTTTATTGGCGTACATGAGTGCTAGCTGCTGGGCAACGCGCGGTTCGCTGGTAACGCTAATTATTGGTAGCGACGGCCGGTGAGCGGCGATGCTTTCGGCCGTAACGCCCGACTTGGTTTCGGCGACAATTGCCGTTGCGCCCACTTGGCTAGCCAGCGTGACCGCTGCTGAGCTAATCGCATCCTGCATGTCGGTTCGGTCTTCGCTGTAGTAAACGGGGCGCACGGGTGCGTGTTCTTGGGTGTGTAAAATCACCTTTTTCATGGCTGCTACCGTTTCAAGCGGGTAACGACCGTTGGCGGTTTCGTCGCTTAACATGACTGTATCGGCCCCTTGAATAACAGCGTTGGCAACGTCGCTGACTTCGGCTCGAGTTGGCTCGGGGTTATCGACCATGCTGGCCATCATTTGAGTCGCCACAATGCTTAATTTGCCGTATTTTTGACACAAACCTATGATTTGCCGCTGGACAATCGGCACTACTTCGGCGCCAGCTTCAACGGCTAAGTCACCTCGTGCCACCATCACGCCGTCGCTTGCTTTCACAATCGCTTCGAGTGTTTCTGGCTCGATGGCGGCTTTGGTTTCAACTTTAGCAATGACCTTGGCTTTTGAACCCTTTGATTCTAGGAGCTCACGGAGTCGTTCAATATCGGCCTCGGTTTGCACAAAGCTAAGGGCGACAAAATCTATATCTTGGTGAACACCGTATTCAATATCGGCTAGGTCTTTTTCGGTGAGAATATCGCCGCCAAAATCGGTATCGGGTAGGTTAATACCTTTGCGACTCATAAGGACACCGTCGTTTTCAACCCGCACCCGGATGGCCTGAGCGGATTGCTCCACGCCAACTACCGTCGTCCGAACTTTACCATCAAAAATATATAGCGGTTCGCCCGACTTTACTTTTTCAGCCAGGTTATATTGCACCGGAATGGTGTTGCCGCTATGGGTAGCACCGTAAGCCAAGGTTAGTTCGTCGCCCTGCTTAACATTCGTGACTTCTTTTAATTCACCGAGGCGAATTTTTGGCCCTTGTAGGTCTTGCAGAATGGCTACAGTTTTGCCAACCTTGTTGCTGGCTTCACGAATCCAGGGGATCTGTTGATCGCGCTCTTCGTGGCTACCGTGGCTAAAGTTAAGCCGAAAGCCATTTACCCCACCAATAATAAGCTTCTCAATTGTTTCTCTGTTACTCGTGACTGGCCCGAGAGTTGCCAGGATCTTTGTTCTTTTGAATAGTACGCTCATGATTGTATAAGTATACATCGCTGAGGTGGTAAGAGAAAGCATAATTTTTAAAATATATGATATAATATAGATCGAAGTATACGCACACCAGTGAGGAGCATGTAATGCCCCGACGCGTTCGGTTAAGCCAGGTTCGCGGAAGCGATGGCTGCGGTACCCCCAGTTGCATCAATGGGCGCATCCAGTGTAAGCATAATGCCTCTGGTTCGTGCAACAAGCGCGCGGACGGGAAGCCCTGCCCTGGCGGCCAGCCATGCCCGACCTGCGAACACAACGCTAAAGTTAGCGGTGACAAGAAGTCTTCTAGCTGATTCTTTAGTCTAGCCGTAACACTTCCTTGGGCGGATCAAAGCCGCTCCGCCCAAGGAAGGCAGTTCCCTATTTGAATGGATTATAGAGCTCAAGCTCCGGCGATAGTTCGCCAATCCGAAGCAGTTCGTTATACTTCGCCACCCGATCGGTTCGTGAAAGCGAACCGGTTTTAATTTGGCCAGTACCTAGCCCCACGGCGAGGTACGCGATAGTTACATCCTCGGTTTCGCCTGAACGGTGCGACATGACGGTGTTCCAGCCGGCTTTTTGGGCCATTTGTACCGCTTGGATGGTTTCGGTTAAAGTACCAATTTGGTTGGGCTTAATCAGAATGGCGTTAGCTGCTTTGTCGGTAATCGCTCGCTCAAGCAGCTTGGTATTTGTCACCAATAAATCATCGCCAACCAACTGTGTTTCTGCCCCCATTTCGGCTGTTAATGCTGCCCAGTTCTGCCAATCGTCTTCGGCAAGGCCATCTTCAATCGAAACAATCGGAAACTCTTTCGCCATTTGCTTGTACCAATTAATCAGCTCGGCGGCACTTACTTTTTTGCCTTCAGTAGCCAGGTTGTAACTGCCGTTTTCATATAGCTCACTCGAGGCTACATCAAGCGCGAGCACAATATCGTCGCCCAGCTTGTAGCCGGCTTTTTCAATGGCTTGGCTAATGAGCTCCAGTGGTTCGCGGTTGCCATTTTTAACACTCGGCGCGTAACCACCTTCATCGCCCACGGTCGTGCCGTAGCCGGCCGCTTTAAGCACTTTCGCAAGAGCATGAAATACTTCAGTGCCCATACGCAGTGCATCGGCGAATGTGACAGCGCTTTTAGGAATAATCATATATTCTTGCACATCACTCGACCCCGCGGCGTGCTTGCCACCATTCATGATATTCATCATTGGCATCGGCAAGCATTGGGTATGTGTGCCGGTTATTTGGGCAATATAGGCATGTAGCGGCAGATTTTTTGCCTGAGCAGCAGCTTTTGCCGTTGCCAAACTCACCGCCAGTAGGGCGTTTGCCCCCAGGCGAGCTTTGTTTTCGGTACCATCAAGCTCAAGGAGCCGTTGGTCAATAGCCATTTGGTCATCTGCGGCCACACCTCGTAGCGCATCTGCAATTTCTGTCTGTATATTTTGGACGGCCTTTGTGACGCCTTTACCACCATAAGCGGCATCGCCATCGCGTAGCTCAAGGGCTTCACCGGCACCGGTGCTGGCGCCAGAAGGTACCGCCGCTCGGCCCATGACGCCATTTGCTAAGATTACATCGGCCTCAACGGTCGGATTACCCCGAGAATCTAAGATCTGTCGGGCGCGAATTGTCTGAATATCCATGCTTTTAGCTCCTTTACTCTTCTACTATGGCACAGAAAATGATACGGGTAAATTCTTGAAGCGCGACCGTTAGGGTGATACTATGGCAGTGTTTGGCCCTACAGAGGAGGACGGATGGATCAGGAAGTCCAGCCTGACAATTATGTGATCGAGCCTGGCGGCCCTAAGGCGGTGTACGTTGATGGCGCACACCGCCCCGATCTCACTTGCGTCGACGGTAGCGGGCAGCCTATCGATGGCATAGTGCGAATCAAGAGTCGAGGACAGTTGTTCCCGCGTAACGCCAGGCTGACCTTGCTGCCGCCGGCAGATACAGAGAAGGAGTAAGCCTTGACTCAGGACGGCCCGCCGCCCAGCGACCGGGAGGACGCCGAGCCACCGAACAGTGCGCCTACCGTCAAACGCCGCCCTGGGCCGATCATCGACCCCGAGGCTAAGCCGCTAGGCGAAGATCCTTGGCCCCTTGCGCCGGGGACTTCCATGCACGGCTAGCACCTCCGGCACCCCAGCCTTCTTCAAGGTTTGGGGTGCCTTTACAATTTGCGACCTGGCTCACTTTCAGCCATAATAGGGCCATGAAGAAGAAAACTGGCATGCTTGTTATCAGCCGTCACGCTGAATCTGAATGGAACTTATTAGGTAAATGGACCGGTCTTACCGATGTCGATCTGAGCGAAAAAGGACACGAACAAGCCCGTTTATTAGGCAAAGCCTTGCAGGGTATTACTTTTGACGTGGCTTACCATTCCGAACAGCGGCGCACCCACCAAACGCTCGCGGGCATTCTTGAAGCCCACGGCCAAACCGATCTTGAACGGCGCCAACACGGCGCAATTAACGAGCGCGATTACGGCCATCTTACCGGCAAAAATAAATGGGAAGTCCAAAAAGAAATTGGCGAAGAGGCTTTTAAGGGCATTCGGCGGGGCTGGGATTACCCGGTGCCAGGCGGTGAAACCCTCAAAGACGTCCATGGCCGGGTGGTGCCATTTTTTGACGCTGAAATCATGCCTCAGCTCAAGGCTGGGAAAAATATTCTGCTGGTGGCCCACGGCAATTCAATCCGCGCGCTTATAAAACACCTCGACGACATTGAAGAAGCAGCTATTGCCGATGTTGAAATGCCGCTTGGTCATATTTTGCTGTATCACATTACCTCTGAGGGAAAAGTAGACAAAAAAGAATCGATTAGCCTTGAGATAGATCCTTCAAACGCTTAGTTCAGACAATGTTAAACCGGCTTTAGTTAGTATAGCGTCATTCATTTGACAAACTATGACTTAGATATAATTGTTGTTGACTTTACTTTCATTAAGTGCTATAAATAATAGCGTCAGAATCCACCGATGAAAAGGATATGAGAACATGCCTGAATGGGGATGGGCGGTAGTGCTTCTGTTCGTAGCGGCCATCACGTTTGTGATCGGCCGCCGTCTCATCAAGGGAGGGCGGCCGAAGGCTGTCAAGCCCAAGCGTTCCGTGAGGCCGACGCGCTCTTCCCGACACCCCGACGCATGGCGTTCAGGGCGCGGCGGCGAGCGATCCACGAGGCGCCGACCGCATGATGGCGATGGCCACGGAGCAGCGTCCGAGGTGCATGCCCCTGGTGACTGGCCGTACGATGACGACTACTTCCCCGGAACGCGCGGTGACAGCAGCCGTGACTTCGGTCCGCCGCCCTTCATGCGTGAAGACCGACCCGAGAGGATTCCTCACACGTACCCTGACGTCCACCACGGTGATCGTGAGCGGTCGTACGAAGCGCCCAGCACCTACTACGAACCGCGGGTGAACGAGCCGACGCAGGGCTCAACTGGTCACCATGGTGGCTGGAACCCCGGCGACAGTGGCAGTTCTGGTTCCGGCAACACGTCGAGCCCGCCCACCAGTGGCTCGGACCCGACGTCGAGCTGATCGCGCGTGGGGCTGTAGCAGGCGAATCTGTCTGCTACAGCCCCATTTTTAATAAGTTTTTAATATTTACCAATATCGGATATAATTGCTAGGCGCCGCCCAAGCGGAAGGAAGGCTATGGCCACTGAAGAACCACCTGGCTACGTTGAGGCCGTACGGAACTTCCCGGCCTCAATCATCGGGCAACTGTTTCTTGCAGCCTGTAAGGAAGCGTTCCCTCGTTGGCCAGGCTTGCATCTGGCCGTGCGTGCCGGTAATAGGGAAAAGGTAGAGCGATTGTTGCGCAGCGAGCCAGGTGAAGCAGCCCAAAACTTGCTTCATCTGTGGCGCGAGGCCTACCCAAATCGCTACGACTTCATTCCCGAACCGCAGAAACATCCGGAGAGGAAACAACCATCTGTTTCGGTGGTCGTTTCACCGCTCCCTACGTCCCCTGAACCCCAGTTGGCGTGACAGCATCTTGTGTGGCGAGCATACACTTGCCACACAAGATGCTTTAATTTTTTTAGTTTATTCATTTTGCATTAAAAGAGGTCATACCCGGCAGTCCCGGACATGACCTCGTTTGAGCTTCCTTAGGCAAATGTAATGCCAGTTCGCCAAAGCTTGCCCGCTTGACGGTTATTCACAATCGCCACCCGCAAATCTGTAAGGCTTTGGAATGGATGTGGCCAAAGATCCTCCGGATTCACCCCATCCCAGCGCTCAATCTGCTCTACCTCTGAAAGACTAAGCCCTTCAGGGGCGCTCACGATCAGCAGCATCACCCCGGAATTGCACTGCACGAATGCTCGGAAGCCACCAATCTCGCCGAGATACTCTGGGAATGGAATCCGCAACTGCAGCAATCTCTTCAGAGAAAGATGCAGGTCAAGCGGCACCACCTTCCGCAGCTCGTTCTCGGATCGAAAAACAATCTCCACCTTCTCAAAGCGCTTCATGATCGTCACGCCCTCGGCTCGATGGTAATGATGTTCTCGTGGTCGGTCGCCCACTTGCGGCAGCTGGCCATAATTTCTTCTACATCAAGGGAAAGCGCTCTTTCATCTTGGGTGATACTCACGACAATCCGTCGGTTAGGCTTTTCCCCAGTGATGTCGTAATTAAATACGAGATATGCAAGCTCATCCTCACAATATGTGGCGAATTCCTTTAGGCCAGGCTTGGGCTTCGTGGTGTCGTGCTGCGTTATCGCCTCACCAAACGCCAAACGAATCTCTGGCGGCTCAAGCCCGTACAACGCGTTAAAGCCTTCGTCATCAGCTCGAGCCGACACGTGAAGAAGGGTCGTTGCAGTCATCGCAAGAGAATTCCTTCCAAGCGAATCAAAAACTAACCTGGAACAGGCTTAACTCACACTATACCGATTACCGCAAAAACTTACAACTTCTTGCTTGTCTGATCTTCCTCAAGCTGCGATTGGAACATAGTGTAGTACTCACCTTTTTGGCGCGCCAGCTGAGCGTGCGTCCCGTTTTCTACAATCCGGCCGTGTTTCATTACAATGATCAGGTCGGCCTTTTTAACCGTGCTCAAGCGGTGACTAATGGTAATAACGGTTTTTTTATTGTCTTTTGCGAAAAGGCGAGCAAAAATGCGGGCTTCGGCCAACGCATCAATCGCACTGGTTGGCTCATCCAAAATAACAATTGGCGCATTCCGGTAAAAACTCCTGGCCAGGGCAATTCGCTGCCACTGCCCGCCGGAAAACTCGGTGCCCTTATTGCCATCGGCGTCTTCCATCCAGGGGCTCGGCAAGGTTTTTAGCCCTTGGGGTAATTCGGTGGTAAACTCTGCCGCTTCAGCTTTTTCTAGCGCCCGGCTCAGCTTGGCTTCTTCGAGCGGCTGGCTGACATCACCAAAATAAACATTGTTTTGGATATCGGCAAAAGAATATTTTTGGTACTCTTGCCGTAAAACAGACAGTTGCTTGTGCCACGAAGCAGTCGATACTTGGGTCAAAGGTCGATCATCAATAAGCACCTGCCCTTTAATGGGTTCGTACAGCCCGGTTAGTAGCTTAATGAGAGTTGATTTGCCAGCACCATTTTCGCCGACAATCGCCACATGCTGGCCTTTTTTAATAGTAAAACTAATATCTTGCAGCACAGGCTGCTGCAGTTGTGGGTAATGGAACGACACCTTAGAAAAAGTGATACTTTCAGGCGCCGTGCGTAACTTGAAGCCATCTTTTTTAGCGGTGGGCAGATCCATAAATTTTTGGTAATCAAAAAGGTTTGCCAAGTCTTCATCGAAGGTGCTGATTTGCGACACAAAGGCATTCGCGCCACCAATCGCCCGTGAAATAAGCTGTTGCACGTAAATAAACTGCCCAATTGGCTGAGCCCGGGCAATAATTTGACCGGCGATCCAGAGCAGGGCGCCGAGTTCAGTCGCGGCTTCTAACACGTCGGCCAGTAAACGCTTGCCAATAAACTGGCGTTCATACTGCAGGCGCTCTTTTTCGTCTTTATCGCGTAAACCTGCCCGTAACTGCAGTAGGTGGCGCACCAGCCCGTTAAGCCGTAACTCGGCAATACTACCAGGCTGCAGCAAGTTCCATTCTATATAGGCTTTCGAGCGGCGGACATCGACATTTTTATTCCAGTGCGTCACCTGTGCCCGCGATAATTTAAATTGAATGTAGACGCCGGGAATTACAGCGATGAGAGCAAAAAGTGCGAGCAGCGGTAGGAACAAACTGAGCGCTACCAGTGAAAAAATAAGCGTGACTAACTGCACCAAAATACTCGATAAGCGGTCGAAAATGTAAGCAAAAAATTGGCTGAACTTCTGCGCGCGATCATAAAGATCGGCGGTATCTTTATCGTCGTACTGCCAAAAGTCAAGCGACAAAAAATGCTCGTACATCATATCGCTCACCCGGGCTTCAATCTTGTAGCGCATTACCGCTTGCACATACTGATTAATACTTTGCCAGGCCGTCATAAATAAGCCCAACGCCGCCGTGATGATAATAAAAACAATCGCCTGCTCGCCAGCGGCTTCGTTCCCGGCAAAAGCTTCGGCTAGTTTAGTGGTGGTCGCCGCCGCAAAAAACGTCACTGCAATTGGCAGCGCCGCTTCTATGGCAATTCCTACTAGCTTAAAGCTCACCGCCAGCGGTGCTGTGCGAGCACTTAGCCTGGCCACACCCCATAACGCCCGGATGTATTCTTTAGTCGATAACTTCTTGTCTTTGGCCATTTACCCTGTCTCTCTAAGATTTACGTTCCTTATTTTGTCATATCGGTTCGTTTTTCGCTATCACCAGCCTATGACTCAACAGGTCAATTGCATTATAAACATATTTATGTTATAATGATATAGATTACTGTTTTTCAGTAACGCACTCTACAATCTAGATTTTAGGTGTAGGGGTAGATCTGCCTTTTGTAAAAAAGGAGGCGGTTTTGCCTCTTACACCCCGACGATCCTGGAAGGTTTCAAATGATCACCGAAGAATACGAGGAGGTGCGTACAGCCTTCCTCGAGGCGGTAAGCAAAGAGAAGGTTACTATTGAGCTGCTCCACCGAGCCATGGACTGCATCGACGTTGAGTTTGATCGCACCCCGTCATCGCTTGGCTGGCAATGGATTGCCGACTATCCTGGTCATTTTTTGCAGCTATTGACAGCGAGTGACACGGCGGTAACCGCTTTCTTCAAACGACACTTGCAGAACCCCTTTGTTCAGCGAGTGCTGTACTTTCCCGAGCTCCTTGGCCAAAGTGGCGACACTGCCGAAGAGCGCCTTAAGTTCGTGCGGACCATCTGGCTAGCGGCTGATTCCGCCCCGCACCATCGGTGGCTGCAAAACGCCCTGAAAGTGGGGATTTCGGAAGCAGCGCTGGCTCGGCTGATTCTGGAGAAGCTCGAGAGAAGCCAGGGCTTTAGGGAGGTCTTCGCTCGTAACGGCGGAAGCAGTAGAGTCTCACATGAGGCACTCTACAACCAGGCAAGCGATAGCTGGACAATGGCGCAGCTACATGCCGCCGACGCTTGGCAGCCAAATTATTGGTTACTTTTGTCGAATAGTCACCTGCTGCGGGTAGTGATGTTGCTTGTCGATAGGGCGCCACAACTGTTTTTCAGCGATAGCCGTACTAATGACGGGCCGAATTTTTGCGAGCTGCTCGCGATTCGGCTTGGCGAGGCGCAGGCCCAGCAGCTACTGAACTTGGCGGGCAACCGTCTACAGTCGCTTGAAGGCGTTTCGGAGCGGTTGTTTGCTCGTTTACCGGCGCATCTTCAGCTGGCTGTTTTGAACCGCGTGCCGCTGAACACCCGCTGGATCCTTTGGGCAACGCTGCGGCATTTCGATGTCTTTGGCGACAGCCTGCTCCAGCGAATTGAGCAAGTTGATCACCGAGACTACCTACGGTGGTGGCGCTACCTCGATTTCGAGCCGGAATTTGCGCGGGTTAAGCAACAGCGCCATAAACTGGCAATCGATATCGAGAAGCGGCTGCTTGCGGAGCTCAGAAAGGCAGACTGGAAAACCGGCACACTGCAAGCTCAGGAGCATCGCGGCGAAGTTCAATTGGGGGTACACACCCCGCACAAGCAGTACGTCAATAAATATCAAGAAAGCTACCCGTTCCTTCGATCGTTCGAGCCTCAGGCCGGCGATGAAGTGTTGTTCCATCCTGGCCACGCCGAACGCTTGACGCCAAGCGTCTCGGTGGTGAAATTCTTTCTTGTTAACCGTCCATAGATTGTCGAGTTGCCCGACCCCGCATTTTAAGCGGCTCCGTCGGGCTTACTCCTGGGCAAAGATATCTATATTTTTCCAGGAGTAATAAGATATTAAGACGCCCCTGCTCGTATAAACGAACAGGGACGGGAGAATCAGCCGCAGCTACCCCTCTCGAGCAGGTCGATCATCAAGGAGTTCACCTCAATCAGATGATCGTAACGCGAAAGAGATGGTTTCGCCAGCGTATCCAGGAAGGAGCGAGTGACGCCCTCGAACACTCGGTCGTACCCACTCTTATCCATCTTACTGATCGACTGACGGTGCACTTGCTGCGACTCGTGCTCTGTAATAAGCACCTCGCCCATCTGTACACGCACCACGCAGGTCGCCCGCCAGAACCGCAGTCGAATTTCTTCGGGATACCCCTTATGGTTCGGAGCAAGCCGCCGAGTCCCGACAAACGAGAAGGAGGTTTCCTCCACAGAGCCAACAACATTGTAGTAATCCGGGCCATCAGCCACTCGCCACGCCTGCAGCTTTCCGGAAGGCTGCCAGTGACGAATCAGTCCGAGCTCATGGGTGGCGTGGTCAGCTAGCAAACTGCGGGCGATCTTCCATGACGTATCGGGCGCAGGGTAAGAAAAGTCGAGAGCAATATGGCACAGATCACCATACTTCCGAATCAAACTTGGGAGCTGAGCCGTGGTCCAACTGTACGGCAGGTTAGGATTGTGGCTATCTTCTCGCGGATAACAGCTCATCACCGGAATCTTCCGGCTCTGGGCCGTGCGAATCGCTCGCTCCACCCTTGCCAGATCCTTACGGTTGAGCGCCAGCGGCTTATCACAAAACACTGGCTTACCGGCGGCAATCGCTAGTTCGAGCTGCTCGGCATGCGCCGCATCAACCGATGTGATCATAACCGCATCAACGCCTGGATGTCGCACCAGTTCTTCAGCTGAACCACAAATCACTGCAGCTTCATCACCATGCTCACGCATCGCTCGGAGCATTTTGTCGCGAGCCGGATCGTAAACTGCTGCGACCACATGACCGGCGCTCTTCAGGTGCTTTCCGTGCGAACGAGCAAAGTGACTGCTGGCGTAACCCAGCACACCCATTCGGTATGACACATTTACTCCATTCCTAGGCTTGCTCCAGCATAACAGGTCATTTTTGATTTGAATAGACACACAACCGATAGGCAGGCTCTTTGGCGGGCTGATCGATGTGGTTAGCAATTTTAAACCCTCACCTAGAGGCTAGGCGAGGGTGTCTGCTAATTACGATAGTGCTCGGTAAAGTTCAATAAAGTGTTCCCCAAGCAGATTATCCTGAACAATTGGTGGTTCAAGCATACCAGCATCTTGAATCAAGCTGATAACACCGTGTCGGGCGGTAGCGTTTCCTTGAATAGAAATAACCACTCGGTAGTGCGTGTTCCGGCAATTGATATTAAATACCGCCACGATCGTTGTGGGAAAATTGTAGGGAGACTTAATGACAATATCGCCTTCTTCTCCATTTCGTAGTTCCCACCTATAGCGCCTCGTCAGCGTTAGCACCACCACGAGCAAACTATCTGAATCGTGGTCGCCCAAACCGAATGTTTTATGTTCAGCCTGCATGAAACACCTCCGGAAGGATCAAAAGTACTATATCATAAATTGTTATGATTGTAATCGAGTGGTTATCTCTTCGAATATTGCCCCAGTACGTTGGCTCAACTGAGCAATTTCATAAAAACCAGGCAAGAAATCTGTGGGGATGACACTCGCTAAGGGTGCCCAAAAGCTTTCGCCAAGTTCCGGGCGCATTTCAGTTTGCCGGCCTGGTTGAATATCTCGCGCCTCAAATAAGTGCACTAGCATGTGCCGGTCGATATCGTCGCCTCTCATGACTCGCACGTAAACATCTCCCTTGTGGGCAAGTTCAGCAGTCAAACCGGCTTTTTCAGCTAACTCCAGCGCCGCCATAGCAAACACGCCCTCGCCGTAATGCATCATGCCATGCGGAAAGCTAATAAGCCCCGTGTTCGGCTGGCGGCGCCACCTGGTGAATAAATACTCCCCTTGTTCGTTTTTAGCGATGATTGCATTTAAAATCTGCGGCTGTTTTCGCATCTTCCCCGTCTTCAAGCTCAGCGTACTAACAAACTGCAAGCCTTTTGGCGACAAACGATACACTCTGTCGGTTTTTTCAACCAGGCCCTCCTTCATTATCCCTTTTAGGTGGTACATGAATAGATTGCCTTCAATATCTCTTGGTTTTAATTCACTATAGCGCCGGGTCGGATTTTTTGTTAGTTCTAGTAAAATATGATTTTGGATCCAGTTTGTCATCGTCAAATGTTTTTGAGTCAAAAGGTCCTGCTTATATTAGTCTGTTCCAGCAGCTAGTATAACACTGTACCTTAACAGTACCGATGAGGAAGGCTGAGTGATGAAGCTTCGTTTCACGCCGCCCCAGGATGGCCGGTCCCACACCTACTGCTTGCGCTGTCAGGCAGAAGCGGTGACCGAGAAGCCGTGGCCGCCGCGCGAACAGCGCTACCAGTGCGCCGCGTGCCGCTACAAGAGCAGCCGTGCGCTGATTGTCGACCCGAGCGTGAAGTGGTGGACCAACACGACTGACGAGTACTGGCACGAGACCGCTGGTATCTTTGTGGCCAACGAGCAGGGTGAGTTTTTGTTCTTCGATCGGGTGAAGCACCCGTTCGGCCTCACCGTTCCGGCTGGCCACGTGGATTTCAACGAGAAGCCACTGCAGGCTGGGGTGCGCGAGCTACGCGAAGAGACTAGCATTGTGGCTAGTTCGCTGAGGCCTTGCGTCATCGACAATATTTGGGGTGACGAGTGCCGCCGTGGTGCCGACGTGCACCGCTGGCACATTTTTGCCACGCGGTTGCCGGCTGGCCAGACCGTCAAGGTTGACGCCAGTGAAGGCGCGGCGCCGGTCTGGATGACGCTAGCGGCGGCCCGGCAGGCACCGCTGACACCGGCACTCCGACACATCGTGCGCCACCACAGCCACGCGCTGCTGGCAGCCATCACCTAACCAAACCCTGTCCTGTGTCTCTTTTTAGAGGCACAGGACATTACAATTTCGGGTTGTCTTTTATCCCAGCGGCAGTTTGCTATACTAGTAAAAACAGCATCCAAAACAAACAAGGAGCGCTATGCATCCCTACACGAGCACCGATATCGAAATTATTGCCATAAAAGATCTTCATAAAAACTTTGGGAAAGCAAAAGCCCTTAATGGGCTTGAACTAAGCGTAAAACAAGGCGAAATTCATGGTTTTCTGGGGCCAAATGGCGCCGGCAAATCAACCACTATTCGTATTTTGCTTGGTTTACTTCGAAAAACGCGGGGTACGGTGAGCTTGTTCGGCCGCGATCCGTGGCGTGAAGCCACCGAACTACATCGCCGCTTAGCTTATGTTCCAGGGGATGTCAATTTGTGGCCTAATCTTTCTGGCGGCGAAGCCATAGACTTGCTCGGGACATTACGTGGTAACTTCAACACCATGCGGCGGAACGAGCTGATCGAGCGATTCAAACTTGACCCGACCAAAAAATGCAACGCCTACTCCAAGGGCAATCGCCAAAAAGTTGCCATAATATCGGCTCTGGCATCAGATGTTGATCTGTACATTCTCGACGAGCCGACCTCAGGGCTCGACCCGTTGATGCAATCAATATTTAATGAAGAAATGGCCAAGCTCAAACAGCAAGGAAAAACGGTGCTTCTTTCGAGCCACGTGCTCGCTGAAGTTGAAGCCTTGTGCGATCAAATTACTATTATTAAAGAAGGCCGCACCGTTGAAGCAGGCACGCTGAACGAGCTGCGACAACTGACTCGCACCACTGTTGAAGTGCGCACCGAGCAGCCGATTAGCAAACTGGAAACCATTCCCGGCGCCTTCGATATTGAACAGCGCGGCACCCATGCACGCTTAAAAGTAGAGCCCGCCAGCCTTGACGAAGTAATGCGCCATTTAGCGAAGTTTACCATTACCAGCCTTACCGCCACGCCGCCAACGCTTGAAGAACTGTTTTTGAAGCACTACGGCGAAGGCTCGGAGGATAATTAATGGCAGCTTTTACTGGCCTAGGGAAAGTAATTCGTCTCGCCCTACGCCGCGATCGCTTAAAGCTACCGCTAACCATATTGCTACTCGCAGGGATGTTTTTTGCGCTAACGGCGAGTGTTGTCGAAGTTTACGGCGGCAGCCCAGCCGAACGTGCCGCCTATGCCACAACTTCAGCGGTCAGTACGGTGGCGATCGCTTTTAATGGGCCAGTGCTGGGCGATAGCTTGGGTTCGGTAGCCTTCACGGAAACTTTCACCTTTTTTGCGATTTTTGTGGCGCTCGCGACAACCCTACTGGTTATCCGCCACACCCGCCAGAATGAAGAACATGGGCGGATGGAACTTTTGGGTGCGGCAGTTATCGGCCGGCACGTACCCTTAACAGCGGCACTGGTGATAGCGGCGGGCTTTGCCGTGCTTATAGGCGGTGCGGTGGCGCTTAGTTTTGTCTTACACGGCCTGCCCTTCTCTGGTTCGCTATTGGCTGGAACTGCCATGACTTTTATTAGCCTGTCGTTCGCCGGCATTGCCGCTGTCACCGCTCAGCTTACGCGCACTGCCCGGGCTGCTAATGGCCTGGCTGCCGCCACTATCGGTGCAGCTTTTCTGGTGCGGGCTCTCGGTGATATTCAAGGCGAAGCACAACCTGGCGGCGTCAGTGCCACGAGTGGCTGGTTATCATGGTTATCGCCCATTGGCATTGCTCGTAATGCTCGGCCGTTTGCCGAGAACCAATGGTGGGTTATCGGCATTTTGGTTGCCATATGTATAGCCTTTCTTGCACTTGGCTACTGGCTCGCCTCTCGGCGCGATCTCGGCACTGGGCTTCTGCCAAGCAAATCCGGGCGGGCCACTGCTCGCGGCTATCTTTTAAGTACTTTTGGCCTGGCGTTTAGGTTGCAGCGCGGCATTTGGCTGGGCTGGTGTGTTGGAATCAGCGTTTTAGCTGTGACGCTTGGTGCTGTCGCCGAAGAAGTTGGTAAGTTCTCAGAAAATTCCGAACAAACAGCACAAATTATTGCCGCCCTTGGTGGTACCGCTAGTTTAACCGAGGCCTACCTCTCATTTGCGCTGCTACTGTTTGGCGTGGCCGCTGTCGCGTATTCGATTCAAGCCACGCTTCGTGTGCGATCCGAAGAAGCATCGGGGCATCTGGAAATGCACCTTGCCACGCAGACGCACCGTTCAACAATCTTTATTAGTCACGCTGTACTGGTGGCTATTGGTGCGTTTCTGCTGCTCATTGTGGCCGGAGCTACTGCTGGGCTCACTTATGGCCTTGTAATCGGCGAACCATTGCAGCAAACAGGCGGTCTGTTACTGGCAACGCTAAATTATTTCCCGGCTGTACTGCTATTCGTCGGGCTAACTTTACTGGCCTTGGGCTGGTTCCCCGCGGGAGCTGCGGCCGCTTCCTGGTTATTGTTTGCTGCGAGTTACTTTATCTTACAGTTCAGCCAATTGCTACAGTTCCCAACTTGGGTCGAGCAGTTATCGCCGCTCACTCATATTCCGCAGTTACCGGCCGAACAATTTGCAGCACTACCACTGTTAGTACTCAGCGGGATAGGCATCGCGGCAGGGTTAGCCGGCATCTGGCGCTTTACCTCCCGCGATATGACAACTTAGTTTGACGCAAATACCTCGATCATGTTGCCTTCCGGATCTTTCACCAACACAAATACACCGTTGAGTGATTTCATCGGGATTTTCTCTGATTCCACCGTACCGCCGGCGGCAGTTACTTTGGCGATCGCTTGGTCAAGATCGTCAACTTCGACAAGCACGACTGGTGTGGTAATGCCAGTCGCCTTCTTGACAATACAGCCATTCACCCGCGCTCGCTCCAGCGGGTCAAAATTCTCATCACTTTGTGAATTTAGCGCGACGTTGTAGTCAAAGTCGCTATTATCTTCGGTAGTGAGCGGCTGAATGTCCCAGCCAAATGCTTTATTGTAAAACGCCGTAGCTTTTTCGGTGTCATCAGCGGGTATACTAAACCATGTTACCGGATTCATAAGATTCCTCCTTATTTACCTTTTTATAATAATACCTACAAAATATATCGCAAGAACTTACTTTTTTGTAAGTTTTATAAGTACCGCAGTTGACGAAGCCCCCACCAACTGGCTACTATAAGTATCTGAGCACACCAACAACTCCGAGGAGGAGCTATGGCTAGCCAACTGCCCATCTATCTGACCGGAAGTTACCCCAAATACGGCGGGCCAAGCGCAGAAGATCACCTTCGTGCCATGCTGGCGCTGGTTCACAACCCGCTGGCGCTTGGTGGCGGTGAATGGCGCATCCCCCAGGAAGATAACTGGGTGGTTTGGCAGAGCCGAGAGATTCACCGCGAGCTGACTGGAAGCAGCACGCTTGCCATGGAGGGCAATCGGTACGCCGATTTCGCCATTCGCTTGCTGAAGGGGACCGTACTGACAGCCGTTACAAAGCCAACTGTACCTGTCGACAAGCCTCGGTTGCATTATGGCGACTGGGCGCTCCAAGACCGAAAGGTAGTGGAGGCAGTTATAAAGCAGAGGCAAATCGATGCCACATTCATGCGTGGCGCTCCATCGGCTTTCGGTTTGAGCTTCTTTTCAGGGGTAATTACTCACCTTGAGCTGCTTGAGCGTCGGCTGGCCGAGGAACTCCGGAAGATGCTGACACCCGACAAGCTCAGCGCCACCATCGTACAGTTTGAGCTGCCGGCTGAGCTTGCCCTCATTGCCTACGCACCTGGTCAAGAAGCTAAGCGTAAGTTGGTTCAAAAGTTCGTACAAAGTATCGAACGGGTCATCCGGCAACTTCCCAAGGGTACCCGTATTGCGTTTCATCTGTGCTGGGGCGATTTGAAGCACCGCGCAGTGGTGCCGAAGCCGCTGCAGTCGCTGGAGTCGATCGTACTGTTGATGAACGGCTTGCTTGCACTGCCGGTGTGGCAGCAGGGCTGGCAGTTGGCGGCAATTCACACTCCGCACTGCGATGGCAAAAATGCGCCCGCCGAGGGTCCGCAGACGTACCGAACTTTCAAGCAGTTGGAAATTCCGGCCAATCTTGATTTTTGGATGGCGCTCGGCATTCTTCATCCGAAGCTTTCGCTTGAGCGAACGACAAACCTCACCGGCACGTTGCGCGAGCTACTGCGCGCACAAGGCGTACAGCACTTTGCACTTGCAACCCCCTGCGGCAACGCTCGCGCCAGCAGGAATGAGCTTGAGCGAGTGTACGGCATCGCCCAAGAAGTAAGGGTGTAGCTTTTAGCGGAAGATGATCTTAAAGGTCGTCTTCCGCTCTTTTATTGCTTGCCCCAGATTAAACTGTGCTTTCTAGAGCCCCGCAACTGTTCTTACACATACTTGTGAATGCACAATAATTATGTTATTATATAGATAAGGCACTTTCCCATCATTCGACCGAAAAGAGTAATCAGATGAGCGTCGATCAGCCTGTCTCACAGAAGAAGCGGCTATTTCATGGCCTCCGTCAGCCTAAGCGGCCAAGCCCGCTGTTGGCGCTGGGTTTAGACCTGCTGAACAGCTTTGCAATCGCCCTTCTCTTTGCTGCGCTCGAGAAAACGAGCGGGGACATCGCCACGCTGCGCAACAACAGCGCACCCACTCTGGATGCCTATGAGTTGTTTGCGGTTTGGTTTGCAATCGTGCTGTGGTGTGCGGAAGTCGTGCTCATCGGTGCTAATATCATGGTTATTCGCCAGCGAATGATCGACCGCTTCCAGCTCCACCGAAACCGCACCATGAAATATCGTCTCCGGTAGAACAGAAGATGGCGCTTGTCGACAACGACGATCAACAAGCGCCACGGGAGGCCAAACCAAGCCGGTCGAGCATTGCTCCCGGCTTTTTACTACTACACCCGCCAATCATCGGCAGGTAGAGCTACTTTTTGATGAAATAGTATGCTATCCTAGGCTGCGAGGCCGCACCGCCGCTCACTAGAGACAGGTCTCGCGCAGCCATCGTCCGCACAAACGGAGGTTAAAAGATGACCGAGCTTAATCGCGCCGCCCTTGAAGCTCTTACCAAGGCACAGCAGGCACTCGATGAAGCGGTACAATTAGCACAAATCGCTGCCATTACAATGACGCCCAGCAATATTCGACCCGAAAAACTTAATGATTGGCGAGCGGAGCAGGTTAATCCGACCAAAAACGCCAGTATTAAGGCTGCCACCCAAAAGCGAGATGAGCGCCTGGAGTCGCTCGGCTGGACGCTTACGGAATGGCTACAGCGCTATAAGGCAGCGCAAAAGGGCCGCTGAGCTTAGTCGTTCTCCTGGGTTCTTGCAAATTTTTGCGAGAACCCAGTTTAAATTAAGTTCACAAGAAGCAAAGCAAGCTATCTAAAATCACTGTGGCGATCTCGATAGAATTACGAACCCGGAATTATTAAATCAAAAAAGCCCAGCCTCCATAAGGCGTCCCGTGCAATTAAGAACCCAGCAATACCTATTAGCCAGGCAGTACTGCCAGTCAAATGCCGCGTTGCCCAGCGTTCCATTGCGGCTATTTTTGGCTCTATTTTAGCGCGCATCGCCAGCCGAAGCCCAAATAGAATAAGCGCCGGAAGAATCATGACCACACAATATACTGCTAGAACCCCGATCGCTGTAATCGGCTCGCTATTTGCATTAACTAAAATACCAATGGCCGCCAAATACGGCAGCATCGTCGCTGCCTCTAAAAGTCCCGCCGTCAAGGCTAACCCGATTACGAGCACAGTCGAGGAGTCCGCTGAAGCTAATTTTGTACGTAGCTTGGCAATCTTTCCTTCTTGCTGAGTATCTTTGGGCCGGTTCGGCTTGAAGCTAAGAATTAACAAAGCGGCCCCGACAAATAATTGCAGCCAATTAACCATTTGAGTAGTCGCTGGGGCTGCAAGAAGCGTTTTAAAAAAATCTACCCCATAAAACAATGCCACCCCAAGCAAAAAATAGAAGACGGTAATCGTAATAAGATATATACCTATTGACTTTTGGTTCAAGCGCGAACGACTAAGTAACCACAGCGGAATCAACAGCGTGCCAATACTGGTGCTATCAACCAAAGCCAGCCCGAGAAGTGGCAGAAGAATGTCTAATATCATGAACCTATTATACCGTTCACCGCAACTAGGTCAGCTTGAAAATAACGTCTGTGCATAAAACGAGTAAGAATATGCTTACAAAAATAAAGATGTCCTCAGTTTTATACAAACCGTACGAGAAAGTTTTGTCAAAGCACCACGGATAAAACAAAAGAAAGACCACAAAACTTCGTGGTCTTTCTTGTATAAATAATTTCATGGTGATCCCAAGGGGAATCGAACCCCTGTTGCCGGGATGAAAACCCGGTGTCCTAACCGCTAGACGATGGGACCATCTAACAGGAAGGTATTATAGCAAAAAATAATCTAATAATCAATAAAAAACTCTGCTCGGATGTAACAAATTTCATTACACCCGAACAGAGATAACACTACGACCTCAGCGCTTCACGCACGATAGTAGCCCATGAAGACGACTTAGTGTGTTTTGGCTTAACAAGAGGCGGCAAAGCCTTAACCAATTTAGCAAGCCCGGGATTACCACCATCTGCTGCAACTGTGGTTTTTACGAAGTTCAGTTGTTCATGAACGACCACTACCGACTTCGTTAGCACTTCATAAAGCCGTGGTAAGCGCATCCCAACCAGGAAAGCATCGGGCTCGAGGTCCACGTAAGCCGCGTTTGGTACATAAATCAAACCCGCAATCGCGTTGCGTACCGATGGTTTCAACTGATTTCGAGCTTTCATAACCTCGGGCTTACTGCGGAAATTTGTAGCCGTGAAGCTAACCGGCAGGCTACCCTTAACAAAAGGATCGAGCTCCGAAGACACTTGCAGCCTAAGAACACGATCTCGCGGAATGCTCACCGTGATAACCGTAGTGGTCACTTCTCACTATTCCCTTTTCAGCTCGGTCGTTTCCTGCCTTAAAATTAACAGGCCCTGCTGATAATACGCCTGCTGGCACTCTCTGGCAAGTCTTTGTAAAAGGTATGTCGATATTTACATAGTAAAGAAGTGTTAATTATGGCTCTCTCACTGGAATCCAAAGCGGAAGCAGCACAAATTGCCCAAGGCTCAGACACTTAATTGCGGCAACTGGCTCCAACTTGTCGTATACTGCGAACTGCGCCATTTATGCTGCGCCTTCCAGTCAGATAAGTGTGGCCGCTCGGTGGCGTGCCAAATAGTTTTAGCACCGTACCGTTTATTTAGGGCGTCAACCGAGCGCATCAACCGCACCCGCCGCTCACGCTGGGCATCTGGGCTGGTTAAAGATAGCTGCCACGAAGCAGCGTCCCCCACCCCTAGCAGAGTCACCATAGCTTTATCGTACCCCAGCTCAGCATCATAAATCTGCTCTAAGCCTTCGGTGCTCATGGCGATAATCCGGCCGGTGTCCGCTGTGGCTTCAGGTGCGGTAATTACGGCTCGCACATACTGATATTTGCGCTGCTCGCCGGGTTGGCGCACCCGTAAATAGACCGCCACTCCTTCACAAATTGAGTCCTGCCGCCGTAAAGCTCCGGCTGCCCGGGCTGCAAAAGTTGCCACCGCGCTTTCGAGCTGATGATAGGCTCGCACGGCGTGGCCAAACTGACTCGAGCGCATAATCGTATCCTTACGCTTGCCACTGGTTTCCAGGCCGCTCCAGGCTTCGCCACGCAACTCTTTTGCCGTTGCCAGCCCTTTAATGGTTAGTGATTTTTGAATGAACTTATCCGACAGTTTGGTGATATCGTAGGCACTGCGCACGCCAATATCTTGTAATTTTGGCGCCGTTCGCCAGCCAATCCCCCACACCTCTTCAACGGGCAGCCATTTCAGCAGTGCCTCGCGACTAGCTTCGCTGATAGCCACATGCACACCGCCGGTGCCTTCGGTTTTTTTGGCAAAAGTCGCTGCCGCTTTTGCCAGCGTTTTTGAAGGCGCCACGCCAATCGATACCGGAATGCCAGTTGCCTGCAGCACAGCGGCTCGGGCTTGCAGTGCCCAAGCAGCGTAATCGTTGCCAGCGAGGCTGCTTAATTCCACAAACGATTCGTCAATTGAATAAACTTCAATATTCGGCGCCATGGCCGATAAAACCGCCGTTACTCGCTGCGACATATTGCCATATAGCCCAAAATTGCCCGAAAATACCGCCACGCCGTGAGTCCGGACCACGTCTTTAATCTTGAAAAATGGCACGGCCATCGGTATACCAAGCGCCTTAGCCTCGTTGCTGCGCGCCACCACACAGCCGTCGTTATTACTGAGCACAATCACCGGCCGAGTCGCCAGTTCGGGGCGAAACACGCGCTCGCAGGAAGCGAAGAAGTTATTACAGTCAATCAAAGCGAATACTTTTTGGGCCATACTACCTCTGTTTCCGCATCGGCTGTACCAAATACGTCACGACGCCCCAAACACTGGTTTGCTCGGCTGTTTCTTTTTCGCCACTCGGCAGGCTTAAGAATTCTGTCTGTCGGTCGCGGTGAAACTGCCGAATAACAAAGCTCTCATCAATGATCGCCACCACGGTGTCGTTATTTCTTGGCAGTAGCGCCCTATCAACCACGGCAATTGTGCCGGCGGTCACCCCTACACTTTCGGCAGCTTCGGGAGTCAGACGCCAAAAATACGTGCTGGCTTGGTGCTGCACAATCAATGTATCTAAACTGAGGCCCATCACATCGCTGGTTTCGGCTGGGTTCGGAAAACCAGCGTGATAGACCACTTCACTACCATCTTGCATGTTATATTTATTATACTCTTTTACTATCTATTGGCGTTAGTGCTCCCGGTAATCCAGGCCATTTTCTGGCGGGAGCACACTTTTTTCTCTATCTTTCACCGGAAGATAGAGAAAGCGTTCGGCTAAGAATCGATCATTGCGATCGATTCTTACAGTCTCCCGCCAGAAAACGGCCTGGATTACTGACCCCATCGCAACTAAAAGTAAAAAACACTATAAAATCCTCTTGCATATGAACTATAACCTGCTTATAATTAGCCAATGTGTGCTGGCAGTTATCGTTAGCGTTGTCATCGACAAGAGGCTCGTGCCCGTGACCATTCTAACGATAGTTCATCGACGATCATAGCTATTGACATTGGGTGTTCAATGTGATACTATTTATTAGATCGTGAGGTGATGCCACTATTAAGACATCATGACCGAGGAGTCCTTAACAAATCGGATCATTACACTGCATGTCTTTCGCACACGGCTACCAAGCGAATGTAGCGTGGTGGAGATAACCCTGGCTGTTGCCGCTTGCCACGGTGTTTATCTCTGCCACGCTGCATTCGCAGCCACCCGGATTATTCCGGAATGTATTTTCTGACAATTGCGAAGACTTGCTGTAAAAGGCAGGTCTTTTTTCTTGCACATTTGGACTAACGTTTTGTCGATGAATACATCGTCGCTAAAGCGTTAGTCCAAACCATTCGGAGTAAGGAGAAAGACATGTCTTCAGGTACTCGAAGCCGCGGCCGTCTGGTCGCTGCCTTGCTGTGCTTCGCCATCGCCGCAGTCGCAGCCGTGCTCGGGGTCCACCATCTCTGGCAATGGGCAGCCGGTAACACACCGTCGCCCAGCGGCGCGCAAGCCGCCCTGGTGTCCAGCATCGGGCCGACCCCGACATCCAGCGCAGCACAGTGCCCGAACACGGGCCCGGCCAAGCTGGAGCAGGGGCCAAACCACGAGCTAGTGACCGGCGGTTTGCCCGCGGACAACATCGACGCTGCCAAGCAGAAGCTGTTGGACGCAGCGACCACCAACCCGGTATTCGTGAGCGGCTACGCCTTCGAACGTGGCATCCGTGGCTACATCGATGCCAACACGTTGGTCAAGGATGGCTGCTGGACACCAGAGGGCTACAAGCTATCACTGGAAGTTATCGGTATCATCAAGTCCGGCACCGCCCAATACGGCAACGCCGATCCTGGCCGCCGGAACTCCGGCAGCCAGGACGGTAAACTGGTCGTCTCGGAAACCGCCGGCTTGAATGGTGACCTGAAGTCCGTGCGGATTTACTACCCGGATGGCAGCTTCACTGAGGTATTGGTTCGTTGCTCGAACTTCCTGTTCGAAGGCGACGTGCCGGAGATCCCGCGGGGCAAGACGGACAACCCGCCAACCCCCACCGGACAGACGCCGCAGCCACCGAACCCGCAGCAGCCCGAGTGCCCACCCGGCACGGTAGGGACGCCACCAAACTGCGTGGCGCCGAAGAACTCGGCGCAGCAGCCGGAGAACCGAGGCAACATTCCGCCTCAGGTGCAGCCTGGTGGGCAGAAGCAGACGGCGAGCCCGACGCACGCGCAACCCGTGGAGCCGCCGAACCCGCCGCCGACCTACAACTCGCCGGCACCGCCCGCACCGCCTGCGCCCAGCCCGCGACCGACGCCACCGCCCGTGAACCAAGGGCCGCCTAGTCAGACGCCCGCGCCACCCGGCGACCCGTGCGTCACCAACCCTTCTAGCCCAATTTGCGGCTAGTTCCCAAGGTGCGGCGCGTAAAGACAACGAAGTCGCGCGCCGCACCTTACACCTCTTCTAATTGTCAGAAATTTTACGAGAGGAGTTACTCTTACTAGTATACCTACTAGGGTTGAGCAGCTCCTCTCTCAACCATTTTTTGCATTGTTATGATCTGATTTGTGAAGCCAACATGATGCCTCTAAATTGAAGGGGCTCTTTTATTATTAAAAGTCCCAGGCCGGTAATGCACCAACCTGGGAACTATTGCACTATTCTGCCGCTACACCTGCGCTCCCTGCGGCACAAACTTTGCCGGCAGATACTTAGCGCACAGCACTGCAAACGGCAAAAACAGTACCACATTTGCAAGTAGCGCCCACTGCACGCCAAAATTGCCGCCCAGTCCCACAACCAGCACGCCCACAATGTAGAAAATCATATACACACTGGTGCGTACCGACGCGGCTGTCGACATAATATCCTGAGCGGGCACCTGGGTGTTGAAAATCGGACGCGCAACGGCCGACGACCAACCACCAGCGATAGCAATCAGCCCATACAAGCCAATCGTCCACCAGGTAACGGTGACTGCCAGCAAGGCCATCGAAGCCAACGATAAAAACATCGGCATCACAAACAACCGCTGGATATGCCACTGAAAAACATAGCGCTTCGCCAGCGTCGTCCCGATTAGCACCGCACCTTGTTGTGCGGCCCACATAACGCCAACTACCTCGAGCGGCACGCCCACCAGAAGCAGCAGCGGTGTCTGCACGATAAACAATGTCCGGCACATCTGGATCGAAGTTGCGCCAGCCAGCACGGCCCAGCGCAGCTGTTGGTTTACCATGACCAAACGAACAATACTCGCCATCTCTCTCAGAGCGGTCTTAATATCCCTTTTATCGGAAAAGGTCACCTTGGGTGGGGCGATGTCCTTCAGCAGGGCCGTGACAATCGCTCCAAAAACATATGGCCCGGCACCAAAAATAAATGCCCATGTATAGCCAAAGTTTGCCGCAACAAACCCACCCATCGCCAACAAAACAGCTGCCGATACGGCCGCCAACTGGTGATGCAGTATCAGCTCCTTCGACATATCACGACGCAGCCGTTGGCAATAGGCTGCCACCAAGCCATCGTCTGATCCGCTAATGAGTGACACTCCAATACCAAGCAGTGCTTCAAGTAGCAGCACATCCAGGAAACTATCTACCTGGGTATACGCCAAAAAGCACAGCGCCATCACGATATCAGCTACAACGACACAGCTCTTACGGCTGGTTTTGTCGGCGAGCCAACCGGCAGGGATATCAAAACAGAAGGCAGCCAGCATAAACGTCGCCTGACTCATGCCAATTTGAAATTGGCTGAGGCCGATTCCGCTGAGATACGGCACCATAATCGGTGCCACTGAAAAAGCAGTGGTAATCGCTATCCGTGCTCGAAGCAGCGGCAAACTAACAATTTGCACCTGACTTACCTTTCAGCGGACGAATAGCCGACGCTACTGAACATACCGGAGGATGCTCGCACTGTCAATGAAGTAAAACGAAGAAGTCCCCAGCCCGACCGAAGTCGAACTGGGGACTGATGCACACCGAAGGCTCAGGGGCGCGTGGCGCGCTGGAGCTCGATGAATTCTTAAACTTAAGTTGTCAATTATACTTGCATTTTTGTATTCTTTGTGATATAATCTGGACAGAATTGCTTAAGAAGACGAGCAACGAGAGGAGTCAATAAATGAGGAAACTATTCTCAGTATTTCGGAACATTCCGAAACGAGTAGCCGCTGTGTCGCTAATTGCTGTTGCAGCAATTGTGCCCGCCGCTATTTTTGCCTGGGGCCCAATCGATCGTGCAACTTTCACCGTCGAGAAGCCCGCGCACTATATTACCTTTAACTCAATCACCAACAACCCAACCTACGGTGACGAGCGCAACTTTGTGACTATTAAAGATGCCTCAAACACAGGCTTGGGTGGCTGGGAAGATGAAATTACCGTGCAACCCGGTAAAGAATACCTGGTGCGCATGTACGTTCATAACAACGCTGCCGAGAATTTGAAGCTGGTAGCTGAAAATACCCGTGTGATGGCCAATGTGCCAACCAACACTGGTAAGCAAATCCAAATCGACGGCTTCGTTACCGCCAATAACGCTGAGCCTAAAAAAATTTGGGACCAAGCTATTTTAAGAAGCGCAAGCGACTTTAACCTAGCTTACGTCGCTGGTTCTGCCAAGTTCTACAACAATGTATTTGGCCAAACTGGTGCTAACCTAAGCGATGGCATTGTTACCAGCGCCGGAGCCTTGGTTGGCTACGACAAGCTCGATGGTAAAGTACCTGGTTGTTTTGAATACAGCGGTTACGTTACCTTTAAAGTTAAGGTGCAAGGCAGCCAAACGCCAAGCTTTGAAATGCAGAAAACTGTTCAGAAGCTGGGTGACTACCAAAAATGGGCCAAAGACATCACTGCTCAGCCTGGCGATAAAGTTGAATACCGCATTAAATACAAGAACACTGGCGAAGTACAGCAGGATAACGTAGTCGTGAAGGATATGCTTCCAAACGGCATTACCTACGTACCTGGCACTACTAAGCTTTACACTACCTCGTTCCCTAACGGCAAACAACTGACTGATGATGTTACCAAGGGTGGGGTAAATATCGGTAGCTACTCGCTTAATAGCACAGCTTACGTTATCTTTACCGCTCAAGTTGGCAATAACGCCCAACTGCCTGAATGTGGCCCTAATAAGCTCACCAACAAGGCGACCGTTGAAACCGATCACGGCAGCAAAGACGACAATGCCAATGTTACCGTGCCAAAAGAATGCCAGCCTGAAGAAGGCAAAATCACTTGTGACCTCCTGACCGTTGATAAAATTAGTCGCACCCAGTTCCGCTTTACGACTAAGTACACTACTACGAACGCAACCTTCAAGCAAGTTACCTATGTCGTAACCAAAGACGGCCAAGAAGTTGACCGCTTTACCAGCACCAAAGAAAGCGACGTCTACACTATTAGCGACAAGGGTAACTACAAAGTCAAAGCATTGGTTACCGGTGTAGTAAATGGCAAAGAACAAACTGTTACTGATGCGAAGTGTGAAAAGCCGTTCTCAGTTGATGAAGAACCAGTAAAACCTGTTTACATCTGTGAGAAGCTAACCGCGATCCGCAAAGACGGCACCCGCGATGAATACAGCTTTAACCTAACCGTAAAGACTGGCGGCAACGTCACTGTGCGCGACATTGTGATCGACTTTGGCGACAATCAAAGCGCAACTCGCACCCTTGAAACCTTGCCGGTATCACACAAGTACGGCCAACCTGGCAGCTATGTTGCTACCGCTAAAGTAAACTTCATGGTAGACGGTAAGCTGGTAAAAGATGTAACTGGTAATGGCTGTAAAGTAGAAATAACTGTTGAGCAACCTCCTGTTGTTCCACCACAAAATCCACATAACCCACAACCACAAAAGCCTGGTGTTCCAACCGAGCTACCTGCAACTGGTCCGGAAATGGTAATTGGTGGTATTATCGGCAGTAGCGCCCTTGGCCTCGGAGTACATAGCTACTTCGCAAGCCGCCGCGCCCTGCGCGATGCACTGCACCGCTAAAAGAGTCTGACCGCTCCGGATACTAACCTTATAAAAAGCACCCCTGTAACAAAGGGGTGCTTTTTGGTACAATAATTACATATGACGAAGACAAAGAAGAAACGAGATAAGCCATATACCGGCCCCGATGCTGCCAGCACTAACCCGACGATCCGTCGCTACGAAGCCGTCGAGCGCAGTAAGATCGGTCAGTGGTGGCACGACAAAAAGCGAGTGGTAAAACCAGTTGGCATTGGCGTCGGAGTGTTGGTGGTGCTGATTTGGATTATTGTTGAAGGTATCCGGATTATTTTTTAACTCCTAGACTGCGACCGAAATATGTGGTCACCACAGAAACGCCCACAGGTGGCTAGACTTATCGCCTCTTTTTAAAAGTATTGTAGTAAGATAATTTCTAGCTTACTTATACCGATGATAAGATGAGGCGAATAACAGCGACTACGCACTTTTTATTTTGAGCTACCTGGCCCTATTTCTTCTTGAGAGGCAGTCTAAAGCCAAAAGTGCTCCCCTTCCCTTCCTCGGATTCAAAGATGATACTACCGCCATGAGCGACAATAATTTTCTGGGCCATGAATAAACCAATACCCGTCCCATCTGGCCGCTGTCGCCTGGCGTTTGACGCCCGATAAAACTTGGTAAACAATCGCGGTTTTTCTTTGGCCGGCACCCCAATGCCAGTATCTTTTATACGTAACACAACATTTTTATCGTCTTTTAAGAGCTCGATTTTAATCGAATCGCCGGCATGTGAATAAAAAATGGCGTTATCGATGAGGTTCATAATTACCTGCTGAATTTTATTATGATCAAGCTGCAAAGTAGGAATGGCGCTTGGCGCTTCATACTCAAGCGTTAACTGCCGCGAATCGGCCGTACTGCGAAGCTGTTCTACTTCATCTTTCACCAGCTCTGCCAGATTCACCTCTGATTTTTCGAGGATAAACTTGCCGGTCCGGATACGTGAAACGTTTAAGAAATCGCCAATTAATCGGACCATGCGTTCAGAGCTGGTAAAGGCTTCTTTGAGTAGTTTTTCTTGGGTTGGGTTAAGCTTGCCGGCATCGCCTTCAATCACCATGCTCAAATAGCCTTTGATGCTGGTCAGTGGTGTCCGCAATTGATGCGAGGCCATGCTGACAAATTCGTCCTTTGCGGCATCGAGCTGTTTCAACTTTTGGTTGGTATGGCGTAATTTTTCGGTGGCAATATCGACTTTGGCTTGCAGGGTTTCGTTAAATTTATTGATTTCTGCGAAGCGCAGGCTGTTTTGAATCGCTAAGGCCAGCTCGCTAGCAGCGGTCCGTATCACCTGGATATCTTTGGCATTATAAAAGTTGCCAGATAGTTTTTCGCCGTAATACATAAAGCCAATTAGCTCACGCGAGGTTTCGAGCCGTGCCACCAGAGTAATACCATTCGCTTCAAGCAGTTCGCGTAGTCCACCGTCACCCAGTTCGAGCCGATGCGTCATGATAATTTTAGTTTCTTGTTTTTTGAGTAACCTAAGCAACACAGTTTCATCGGTTACCTCGGGAGCTTTGCCAATTTTATAATAACGCGGCTCGGAATTTTGTACATACACCGACACAAACGACGCCTTAATTGCCGAAGCAATAAATTCGGCCGCTTTGGTTGAAACCCGCTTCAGGTTAATCTCGTAAGTTGTAATGTCACTGAGCGTGTTGAGCACGTCCTGTAGGTCATAATCGTAGCGGTAGAAAATTTTATCAGTTAAGCGGTCGAAAAAACTTTTGAGCGGATGGAAGGTAAAGGCGAGAATAATTGCCAGAGTAATATAGATGATGTTTTGCAGCATATTGAGCTGCTCGCCGCTAAATAATAGAAACGTAACGCCAAACACAGCCGCACCGTACATCACCCCAACTGATATCAAAGACAGCACATAGGCAATTGATTGCGCTAGCGCCCGCCGCACATCAAACAGACCATGGCGAATTATGGCATAGAACACCAAAATTACTAATATTAAAGTAAAGGGCGGCCCTGCCCAGATAAGCTTATAATTTCCAAATAACGGCAATAATAAATTAAACAATACGCCAAACAAACCAGCTGACAGCAAGCCAGCTAATATAAAGCCGAGCTGGGCAGCGATAATTTTCTTTTGGAGGAGCTTCGCCCGCAGATATTTTTTGGCGATAATAAACACCGCTGACACAATACAAGTCATAAAGTAGATTGTATAAGTAGCGTACGGAATAGCAGCCAGCACTACTTCATTACCGCCTGGTTGCAGTACTACTTGGTCAATAAAAAGATTATCGGGGAGCAGCAACAGGACGATTCCAAACAAGGGAATTGCCAAACCAGCCAAAAGCGGCCGATGCGGCTTATGCCCATCAGCATTTGGAAGCGTCAGTGCCAACCCCAGTAGACAGTAGCCGATAATTGCCGCGCTGATGTAATAAATCTTTGCCGAAACAGTGGCCATTTCTGCATCATGTGCACCCAAAAATAATGCAATACCGGCCGACCAGCAGAATACGGCTGTGGCCAGGCCGAAGAAATAACTATGATAGAGGCTTTTGCGACCACTAGCAATCACTACCCCGCCCAAAATCAGGTTCACCAGGCTAACGGTAATAAGTGTCACTACGAATAATGTCTGCATTGAAAGCGTAAATCCTTACGCTTATTATACAGACATTATCCGAAAAAACGGTCAGGAAACGATGATTATACTTCTTGTTCAACCGCCCGCGCGCCAAGTTCAGTCGTTACACGACTGGCGCGTGGCTGTGGTTTTTCAATTGAGACGACTGCGTAAACGCCATCTTCGGGGATATAAGTGGTCACGTTCTCAATCGGAATGCCGGCTTGCTGCACCAGGTCAGAAAGATCTTCGAGCGCCCGTGGGTAAATTTTTGGCCAACCAACAGCACGACGGTTAAACTCGAGCTGCGGGCGATCTTCAAGCATATTGCCGATGACTAAACTGCCACCCGGTGCGACAAGACGGTGCATTTTTTGGAGCATGCTCACCGCCACATCATCGCGGAAATATTCAAAAATCCCTAGACCATCGACCATCTGGGCAGTTTGTTCGCCAAGCTCATCTATAAGCGTATCGCGCACTAACATATCTTTTATGATATTCGACCGGCGAGTAGTGAAATCCCTTCCCGCTTCTAGCCCCTGCTCTTCAGCCAGTGTTTTCGCGAAGGCAAGTGCTTGTGGGTCAAGATCGATAAGCTCAAGTTTTGGCGCTTTTTCTGGCTGCTCGGCCTTGATACGTTCGATTGCCGAGAGCACCGGCACCGCCGCACCGCAAGCAATACTGACCCATTTCATATCGTTAGTTTCTTGTTTTTTGGCAATTTCAAGCGCGATATCGGTCATGATCGCCGCCCGAGACCGAATACCGATCGCGTCGATACTATGTTTAAAAAGCTCACGAGCGCGGTCGTCTATGTGGGCACCGTTTGGCATAACTGCCGATTCGGGCCGCTGCAGCGGGTGAAGCGCAAGTGCCGTCGGCATTAGCGATCCCCATTGGCGCTGACTTTCGGTGCTGTAATGCCACATGGATGCCTTGTTAGCGGGGTCAACAATCGGCATTTTGGTTTCAGGGTCTTGTCTTGGCGCCTGCCACTCTGGATGGCGCTGCAGCTCTACGTCCCAATATTCAAGCGTAGCTTGTATTTCTGCCCGCAACTCAGGATTCTCGGCTTCAAAACCATCGCTAACCTGCACTCGTTCGATACGCATGCCTTTTACTATTTCTGCTTCTGGCGCCGGTTCAACTTCAATGCGCCGAAAGGCCTCGTAATTTGGTTGGTCTGTTAAAAGATTTGGTGACATCCATCGCTCCTTTTAGTTAATCTTGTAGCATTTCAAATCGTAGAGAACAAAAAAACGACCTTTCGGCCGTTCAGACAATCAAAATGCTGTCGGTGTCTCCACCGGACAGTGCAAGTTTTGTTACAAGGCGGTTGCAAAATCGCAGCCGTAGTTGTGATTGTTGTTCCATACTTTTAGTTTACTCTCACCCCACTTAGTTGTGGGATATGTATAATAACACATGTTGGAAATAATTTCAATAGCCTCATGGAAGGTTATCGAAAAAATGGGTTTCTTATACCATAACCATCTTGGCGAAACTAGCAGTAAAAGAGTATAATAAGGTGACTATGCAAGCCCCTACCAAAATTGCCATCATCGAAGACGATCCAGTTATTAGCCAAATGTATCTTATGAAGTTTGAAGCCGATGGCTTTGAAGTACAGCGAGCCGAGAACGGCAAACTTGGGGTAGCACTGGTTGAACAAATGAAACCAGATCTTATACTCCTCGACTTACACATGCCGGTAATGGACGGTGCCGAAGCACTCGAAGAAATCAGGAAACACAGCTGGGGCAAGAAGGTCCCAGTTATCGTCTTGACTAACCTTGGCGCCGAAGAAGCGCCGAAGCGGCTGCATTCATTAGGAATCCACAGCTATATTGTGAAAGCCGAGCTCACACCTCGCCAAGTGGTGCAGCACGTAAAAGAGGCCTTAAAGCTTACTTAATAGCGCTCATCCGAGCCGCACGAATAACGTTATCGAATAAGGCCGTCACCGTTAGCGGCCCCACCCCGCCTTTTTCTGGCGTGATAGTTAGATCGCTCCGCTCGCGAAGATCGGGGCTGACATCACCCTTAATCTTTCCATCCTCCGAGGCAGTGCCGGCATCAACCACCACTGCGCCAATCTGGACCATATCAGAGGTAATCAGCCCCGGAACACCTGCGGCTGAAACAATAATATCGGCTGTAAATAAAACCGAGCGTATATCGGCCGTTTCTTTGGTTACCACTGTGACGTCGCAGCCTGAATTGCGCCACATACGCGCCAGTGGCGCTCCCACCAACCTCCCGGCGCCAACGATAACAATTTTTTTGTGTTTAATTTCAATATTGTAACCGGCCAGCAGCCAGTTGATTGCCATTGGCGTTGCCGGGTCGAGCACAGCGCCTTTGCCGAGAGCATCGACGTCTTTTTCAGGTTCCACGGCATTCACAATCTCGTCGGTTTGAGTAGGATCTTTGAGGGGTAGCTGCACTATGATACCGTGCACCGTGGGGTCGCTATTTAAGGTATCGATCGTTGAGAGCGCTGCCTCTTGCGGGATAGTGTGTACATCCACCGCCACCCCAATATCATCGCCGTACTGCTGCTTCAGTCGCACATATGTCGCCACAACCGGCATGGGGTTAGTCACTATTATTGCTAGGCGCGGCGACACCTGCCACTGCTGCTGCAAGTTGCGCACCTGCTTAGCCTGACGCTCTTTAATGTAACCAGAAAGTTCTGAACCGTTTAGTAATTTCATTCGTAGGTAATTGTAACAGAAAATAGGAGTACTCACCACCGCTGAGTGGCACTAGTTGCTAGCTATTTAAATCCTTGAAACTGCAAGATCACCCGTAATTTACTAAATGTTCTCGTGCAGGATTCGATCGGGAGCAACACCGCCTTCAGATAGATGCCGCTTTGTCGTTGCGATCATTTGTTTTGGACCGGCTATATAATACAGAGTCAGGGGGTCGGCAATTGATGCAAGGACCCCGGTGTCAAGCCGGACTTCGCGATACATAATAGTGAGCGCGGGCATTTTTGACTGCCAAAGTGCGATCTCCTCTTTAAACAAAAAGTTATCTCGTGCAGCATGAATCAAATGAATAGGGTACGGCAATTGTACCGTCGCCGCATGCGACAATAAGCTGCGGAAAGGTGTTATGCCTACGCCACCAGCAATTAAGATATACTGTTGTTCTTCGCGCCAAACAAGCTTACCTTCTATTGAGAAGCCGTTCACTACCGCTCCGGGCTGTAATTTCCAGAGAGCTTGCTTAAATCTACTACTACTATGACGCGTGGTGATACGGATAACCTTCTCGTGCGGAGCCGAGGCAATACTAAAACGCCGCTCATGAAGGTCGTAGCCCACTGGTAATTCCAAGCGGATTGATTGCCCCGCTTGCCAAGCCACCGGCTGTTCGGGGCGAAAAATGAACGATCTAACACTTGGTGTTTCTTGGATGATTCGTTCAAGCCGAAGTAGTATCATTGGTATTCAGTCTGGCGATTGCCTGAGCGTACGCCAGGAGCTCATCGTTGCTGTATTTATGACGACGAAATTCGCGCCACTCACCAGGATGATCGACGCCAGTCATCCAGGGGCAAACACTCCGCACCCAGCGAATATGCGGTGAGACTTCACCGGTTTCTGGATGCACGCGACTATAATGCAGCACCTGGCAATTATGTATCTTACGGCTTGGATCGGCTTTCCAGTTATTCCATTCCTCTGGCGTTGGTTGTTCGAGCGCTAAAAGATTTGCCACCAAAAATACACCATGCGATACCACAATGGCAGTTTTGTTGGGTACTTCGCGGTGCAGCATGGCGTACAGTTCACGGACCCGGGTTTCTGCAACTTCCATAATCGATTCCCCACCCGGCGGCTTCCAGAATAGCGGATCTTTGGCTCGCTTTTCGGCATTTTGCGGGTATTGCCGTTGAAACTGGGCGGTGGTGAGGCCTTCAATATCACCAAAATCGCGTTCGCGCACCAAATATTCCAGCCGCCAGCCATCGCGCAGCGGCAGCTGTAAGTGCCCAGCGGTTTCAATTGAACGCGCATATGGCGAACAATACGTGCGCTCAAAAGTTAGCAATTTGTTGGCAGTCAAAATATGCTTTTTAATCCACTGCCCTGTTACTTGAGCTTGGCGGGCTCCTTCTTCGGTGAGCCGGAATTGATGATCAGGTCGATTGATAAACTCGGCCGTGTATAAACTGTCGTCACCCGCCAGAGCGGCATTCCGAATGGTATTTGCTTCTGACTCACCGTGGCGAACAAGGACAAAATGATATGGCATCGACATATATGCATCATACCAGAAACTACTGTTTTTTGGGGCCAACTAAATCATCAACCGGCTGGGCTTGTTGCCAAAGCAGGTGAAAAAATTGCTTTTGAGCATCTGCTATGTCCTGATTATAAATTTCAATACCAAAAATTTCGCCGCCTCTCCAGTTGTAGTACGAAACCACGTTATCGTAAATGACCGTAGAATAGGTGATCTTAAATAGAGAATCGGGGACATATCGCGCCTGCCAGTTTGCGAGCCGTTCGTTTTGCTGCGAACTATACCACTCGCGCTGGGTGTTTATAAAATTATCGCCAATTATGCCACGAAATACTTGGTTTTTTTCGTTACACCGCCGTACCCATCGTTCAAAAAACTTTCTTTGAGTACGACTTTGCATATTTTCAAATAAAATTGAGTAGTTTGCGGTGCCTTCTTTCGAGCGTGTCTGGTTCCACATCATTTGTTTGACGCCATCGCTCCCCTGGTAGAATTGAACGCGTGCAACCGGCGACGAATGTGAAGCCGAGCGAATAATTGTGTCGATTTTAGCGAAATCTTCTTGGAGCTCAGTAAGCTCTTGCTCTTTTTTACTGATTAAGATTTGGAGATTTGCAATATCCGCCGCCTTAAAGATGTTTCGTTTATAATGGCTTTCAATTTCTATCACCGCCGATCGCTGTATGTCATCCATTAAGCGGTAAATCCGGGTTCGTTCAATACCCGAATAGCGGGCGAGTTCTGAAATTGTTTGCGGACCGTGCGTGTAGAGTGCAAAATAAATATCAGCTATCTCTGGCAGAAGGTCGAGTTTTTTGAAATAGTGCCGAATTAATTCGCGCAAGGGCTGTGGTTTTTCCATATCGAACCTCTCTGGTACGGTTAATAAAACGCGAATTGTGCAGATTTTGCACAACATGTTTTTATGATACGACTCTTAGAGTATTCTTACAAGTGCACAGCGATGTGCAACCGATACTCACACCGAGCATGCTTTTGGCTCATAAGGTAAGGAGCAGAGATGAATCTGGGTTTGTGGGCACCGTTCATTGACGTGACGGGCGTGAAGAGCTGGTATGGCGGCTTCCCGGAAAAGGTGGAAAATGCCCTACGAACGTACACGTTTACGTCGAAAGATTTCGATCCGATTCCGGTAGCTGAATACAACAAACTGCTCAAGGCCGCAGAGGCTTTCGCCGATAAGTCAGTCGCGCGTCTGAAGCTACCGGATCACAACCCCGAACACTTTGAAGACGTGCGTCGTAATGTACTACAGGCTTTCGACAAGCACTACGGCGCTAAGGCAAAGGGAGAGTACCTGGCGGTTCGGCAGATGCTTGAGATCGCCGCCTACTGCCACGACTGCTACCACTGCGGTTCGACCTTGCGAGCAGACGCTGAGCCTGGCAAGCTGCACAAGCCCGAGCTGGGTACGAACGTCTCTACTGAATGGGTGAGCGCCCTTGAGGTAACCGAGTTCGGCCTGGAGCACGGCTTGCCCTGGCCCAAGATCGCCTTCATGGTAGCCGTGATTCTGGCGACTACCTTTGGCGGCAAGGACGCGCAGCAGCGCCGCATTAGTAATGTACCCATCGTGGAGCCGGCGCACCCCATTAGTTGCATGATTCGTGCGGCAGATGTCGCCCTGAAGAGCGACTTTATGAAGTTCATCGTTAAGGGCATCAATGTCAACGTCCGCGAGACGCCATCGAGCGGAAAAGTGGAAAGCTACGATGTGTTCGTTACTAAGCAACTCGGGTTTATTGACCACTACGTGATGCCGACGTTCAAGTCGCTCAATCAGGTAGCGGGAACGAGCCTAACGACAGCACTTGGCTGGGATAAGGTCGCCATGGCCCACAAGAAGAACCTGCAGCGGATGATTGACAACGAGGACCCCGGCTTGATCAGAAAGGTCAAGCAGGAGCTGGCTAAGGTCGGCGTGACGCAGTAACAGCGGCAAAAAAGGCCGTTCGTGCCAAAAACACGAGCGGCCTTCTTAATAAAATTACAACAAACCATTTACGTGGCGTTTGTAAAAGATTATACTTTAGCTAATAGTTAACAAAGGAGCGATATGTTCGAGCTCGTCGCACAATCATATTACACAACAACCGACCTCGATAGCATGCAGTATCAACCGATTCCGCCCGAAATGCTATGGCCAGTTATCATCATCAGTTTAATTACTGTCATCGCCTCGATTGTAGGCCTATGGAAGATTTTCGAAAAAGCCGGACAAAAAGGCTGGAAGGCTATCATTCCTATTTATAACCTGGTGACTTTGTTTCAGATCATTGGCCGCTCACCATGGCTGATTCTTATTTACCTGCTTACTCCAATTCCACTGATTGGAGCGGTTGCAGCGCTTATCCTGACGATTATTACCACTCATGATCTATCACGCTCGTTCGGAAAAGGCGTTGGTATGACTATTCTGAATGTACTCTTCCCGTTCATTGGCTATCCTATCCTCGGATTTGGTGATGCAGTGTATCGTGGGCCAGCAGCTAAAGAAGATGCAGGTACCCCCCCAGCCACTCCGGCACAGCCTACCAACACACCCCCCGCTACGCCAACTGCTTAGGTAATAAACAAATACAAAAAAGAGATTGCGTGCAGCGATCTCTTTTTGTATAAAATCAAAAGAATGTTATAGTAGACTTGTCATTAACCGCTCAACTGTAGGGGCAGCCATGGGACTGTTGAATCTCTCTCCACCGAAGAACATTCGTTTCGTTGATAAGAATGGGAATGTTTTTGCCATTCCAGATAGTTGCTGGCATTTTATTGGGTATAGCTCAACCGATACATCTGATCCTATGCAGAGGTGGCTTGTGATGAAGCCCCGGACCATTTATAGCACCGAAGGTATCGTTATCGCAGACCTTCCGGGGCCAAATTGCGAACTGGTTTTGCACGGCTGGCCCAGGGGAATTCGCGCCCGGACCTACAACGAAGCACGTGGTTACTAACACACCCTGGTGCTGGCTTAAATGCCAGCACCATTTAAATTAGAAGCGGACCTGGAACATTTGACAACTCTTTCCGACTCCCGCATAATCAACCGCGAGTCAGGAGGTTCCTGGCTTTTTTACTAGAGGAGTGGCAGTGGCTCAGATTGTGTACGCCGGCGAACCATTTCCGAGTGAAGTCAACGCAACCGTCTACCTGGCAGGCCCGCTGCCCCGCAGTCATCTTGCACACCAAGAGCCGGCAAACTGGCACGGTGAGATGATGCAGGCACTGCGAACTGCAGGCTTTACGGGTGTAGTGCTTACGCCGCAGCGTCGAAATGGCGAGATGCCGCCAAATTATGACGATCAAAAGGCCTGGGAACTGGCGGCAATGGCCCGAGCTGATGTAATTGTGTTTTGGATTGTGCGGACCGAACACGTTCTAGCCGCCACCACTAACACAGAGCTAGGTTTGTTTGTTGCTCAAGGGCCGCAGCGTATTGTTGTTGGCATCCCTGATGACCCAGCCATTAGTCTGGCGACGGGCTACCAACGATCGCTAGTGCAAGATTACGGGCTGCGAGTGGCAGGAAGCCACAGCCAGGCTGCCCACACAGTGATGGAGGTCATTGGCGGGGGTGCTTGGCGCGAGCAAACTGCAACGCTCATTCCGCTATGCCTGTGGCGCACGAATTTTAGGAACTATTTCGAGCATCAGGCCAAAGCCGGAATCGTGCTTCAAGCACTAGAGGTTGTCGGTGCCCCCACCAATGAACACCAGCGGTGGGCAGTGCGGGGCAGCTGGCACATCACCGCCGAAGACCGGTATGTGGATCGGTTGTGGACCAGTGGCGCACTCGATACGGTAAGTGTTGTGCCGCTTCACCGCGCCGGGCGCGAAACAAGCACGCTCCTCCTTCGGCAACGATCGGCCCAAGCCCGCAACCAGTCTGGTACAGAGCTACGGCCAATTACCGCAGAATGGGAGCCGGGAAGGTCAGCTGTAGAAGTAGCCGTGAAGGCGCTTCTCGATCAGGCAAACATTACGGTGTCTGCCCGACGCCTGCAGCCGCTCGGCGGACCGCGTCAACTAGTAGATACCAGGGAAGTAAGTTGCGCCCAAGTGTTTGCGCTTAATCTTTCCGAAGAAGAACTGCGGACCATTACCGAAAGTGGGCACCACCACCTGGTAGCCACGGCGGCCGGCTGGTACGAAGCCGAGCTTGAAGTAGTGTCGCTGCTGAGCATCGATAAGCTACTGGCTCGCCCAGATCTTTCGCTTGCCACCTACGGAAAGCTTTTGCTGGCAGAGCGATTGCTGTTCGGGTAAGTGTCGGCGTAAGACTGCTACTTCGAGAAGCGCTTAATTTAATATGTCCACACGTTTACACCAGTGTTGCTTAGTGTAAACGTGTGGACTTTAAATCAACCGGTTAAGATACACGGCTGGATAGTGGATGATGGGGATTTTTGATTACCAACCTGTCGCCCTCCAACTTAATACCTGACTGCTGCGTGATACTCTTCACTATGCCGACATGCTTTCCCCCGCCTTCAATCGCGCCGGTAAAGCCAAGGCAGAGTTGTTCGCCAGGCTTAATAATCCGCCGACCTCCAGGTTTCCCCTTGTGTTCCTCGCACCTATTAACGATGTGCTGATGAGTCCCCTTCTCAAGTTCTGGGTGATTCGAGACAACATATACCACGCTCCGTTGACTTGAAACACCCGAGGCAATTATAAATCTATACCGCTCACCTCCAACATCAGTTTCCACAAGAAAGAAACCAGTTTCACGCGCGGTATCAAGTTGATTCATGCTCACCTTCCCCAGTTGAGGTAGTAGTAATATACTATATATCACATAGAAAAGCAATCTCCCTCCCGGTGGTTTTCTCTGACAATCATCTGCGGTAGAATAGTAGAGGAATTCGTCACCACCTTCGAGGAGTAGACATGGAACGTCGGCTGTCGTTAACCAGTGACGAGTTTATGGATTTGAATTTTGACGATCTGCGACTACGACTTGAGGGGAGAGAAGTCCTGATTGTAAGGTTTTCTGCAAGACCAAATCATCTACAGGAGAGAAAGCTCAATGCTGAAGAGGCATTCGTGGCCTTCAAGCGCGAGATGCCCCGCTATACCATTGAAGCATTTATTGCTCGCGTGATTCCCTCTCGACACGAAGAGGTGTAAAATTGGTCGTGCGGTGGTACTGCTTACTACCGCACGACCCTTACTATTCCTGACTATTTTTAAGATCTAACACCTTTTTCACGAATTCTTTTGGATACTTTACGCGCAGTAATTCTGCAGCCTCATCCAGACTGCACCACTGCGAATCGTCGTATTCATCGTTTATTTCATAACCCACATGGGCCGGTACATCACAACTATGCACCGCCATAATCAGGCCGGCATCAACGTCATCATACCGGAAGTAAACATTAGGAAATACCATCATAAACGAGCCGATATTAAATAATTCAATAATTTTAGTTTTTGTTTTAACCTCGCGCCGGAGAGCCACAACCATGTTTTCATTTTCCTCAACCTTGCCGCCGGGCATATCCCAGTAACCGCCAGGGTGGCTGGTTTTTTCTTGCGGTACGTGGAGTAATAATACCTGACCGTAAGTATCACGGATAAAAGCTTTGACGCCAAGTTCAAATGAGTCGCGGGGAGTAGTCATGTAGCCATGATAACAAATTATGACTCAATATTTTTAAGAATTTTTTCAAGATTAATGCCTTTGCCGATAACCGGCTTCCAGATATCGCCAATTTTCTCGAGACGAGGAAGGATTGTCCGAATAGTAAACAATTCTGGCGTCAGTTCGGCAGTAACTTCATCCCAATGGAGTGGTGTTGATACCGAGGCCACATCGGTTGGGCGCACCGCATACGGTGCAGCGAGGGTTTGCCCTTGACGGTTTTGCAAGAAATCAAGGTAAATTTTGTTAGGGCGCTTTTCGGGCATGCGTAGCACGCTTGTTAGCTTCGGTTGGCGTTTATTGACCTCCAGTGCGATAAGATGGGCAAAGTTCTTCACCTGTTCATAGGTGTATTTTGCGCCCATTGGGATAAAAATATGAATACCAGTTTTTCCAGAAGTTTTGGGGTAGGCCGGTATCTTCCATTCATCACACACCTGTTTAACGGTCTGGGCAACAGTAATCACATCTTGAAAAGTGACGCCTTCCGGATCAAGATCAATCACCGCCCAATCCGGGTTATCGAGCTGGCCAACCCGCGAATTCCAGGGGTTAATTTCAATGCTCCCAAGCTGCACGGCATAGAGCAGCGCATCAAGTCCGGTGCCGACCATCCAGTGCAAGTCTTTCTTGTTGGATTCCGAGTAAATATCGACTGATGGCAGCCATTCAGGGAGATGCTCGATGTTCTTTTGGAAGAAAGCTTCACCTTTTATGCCATCAGGTTGCCGTAGCAGCGATAGTGGCCGATCTTTGATATACGGCAGAATAAATGATGCAATCTGGCTGTAATAGTCAATTAAATCGCCTTTAGTATAGCCAGTTTTAGGGAAGAAAACCTTATCGGGATGGGTAATGTGCAGCTCGGGATTGAGTTTGGTGGATGATGTTTTTTTCATAGCGTTTTGCTTCTCCTTAACTAATTCACGGCGAATTGTCTGTGGTTTTTTATCTTCGCGCAGGCCAACAAATCGCGGGTGGCGCATATAGCCATCCTCGGTCCATTCGGTGAAAGCCATTTCACAGACCATTTCCGGCTTCACCCAGTGGACGGGCGCGTTGGGCTTTGGTTCATGCAAAAAGGGCGATGTTTTACGCTCTAGTTTTAAGAGTCGCTGTTGTAGTTCGCGGCGTTGTTCATCAGGAATACCGCCCCCCGAATGACCAACATAGACAAAATCACCATCTTTATACACGCCCACAATCAGCGAACCGAGATATTTTCTACCGCCGCGCGGTTCGGTGAAACCGCCAATCACTACCTCTTGGCGAAGTTGGGTTTTGATTTTGAGCCACTGCGGTCCGCGAGTTTTTTCTTGATAAGCGCTGCTGGCTTTTTTGGCGACGACACCCTCCATGCTGCTGGCTTTGACTTGTTCGAACAGTGCTATTCCTTTGCCGATAATGTGATCGCTGTAATGAATTACTGAATGAGCGGAAATGATGCGTTTTAGTAGATTTTTGCGCTCGATAAGCGGCATCGTTCGAATATCGCGCCCGTTATACCACAAAATATCAAACACATAATAATGAATGTCGCCGATTCGATCGCGGTGCCAACTCTGGAGCCACTCAAAGTGCGCCTGGCCTTTATCGTCGACTACCACAATCTCACCATCAAAAATAACATCGTCGGACAATTGCTGAAGCGCCTCGGCCACTGGCGAGTATTTTTCGAGAAAGTTTTGCCCAGTGCGAGAATATAATTGCACCTGGTTTTTGTGCTTACTGGCAATTGCCCGGTAGCCATCCCATTTAATCTCGAAGAGCCATTCATCGCCATCAAACGGCTCGTCTACCAAAGTGCAGAGCATCGGCTGAACTTGCCAGGGAGATTTTACTGCTGGGTAGCCTTGTAAATCGGGCGCTGTGTGATCGTCTAGTGCTTTACCTGTTCTGACCGAAACATCTTTTAGCAGAATATCTTCGGTAGTTACGAATTCATCATCTTTTTTCACTAGCAGCCAGGCGTTTTCTTCGTCGGCGTGCATTCTAATAAGAGCAAATTCACCGTGTAATTTCTCGCCGTGTAATATAAAGGTGATATGCCCTTGCTTTAATTCTTTCCGGAGCAGCTTTTCAGAGTCGCTGGTTGGCTTTCGTGGCTCATAGGTACCTTCGTCCCAAATAATCACTTCGCCGGCACCATAATTGCCTTTAGGGATTGTGCCTTCGAAGTTGCGATACTCGAAAGGGTGATCTTCTACCATCATAGCTAACCTACGTTCGTGCGGATCAAGCGATGGGCCCTTTGGGACAGCCCAGCTTTTTAACACACCATCAAGTTCCAGCCGAAAATCATAGTGCAACCTTGACGCATGATGTTTTTGGATCACAAAGCGCAATTGTTTAGAATGAGACGCTTTTAGTCTTCCGCGCGGCTCGGGAGTGTCACGAAAGTTTCTTTTTCGAAAATACTTCCCTAGCCCCATAGCTTTATTACTGCTTTAAACTTGCTTTCAAAGCCGATAAAAGGTCGTGGGCGACGGTTTCTTTTGGTTTAGTATCGTGTTTTGGTGGTTTTTTGCCTTTTATTTTGGCTTCAATGATTTCTTCGAGCTCTTCGGTGTAAGTATCGTGATAATCTTCAGGAATAAAGCGCTTAGTTTCCTGGCGCACAAGCTTTAAGGCAACATCAAGTTCTTTTTCACTAATTTTTGTTTGTGGGAATTTTAAATCTGTAGCTTCGCGAATATCGCTCGGAAAACGCATCTGATCAAGCACTAGGGCTTTTCCAACGGGTTTAATAACACCGAGGTGCTGCCGTTCGTGGGCAACATATTTTACAAGAGCTAATTTTTCAGACTCTTCCAGGGCACCGCGTAGTAAGGCGTAAGCTTTCTCGCCACCCTTCACTGGCTCGAGATAATATGGCTTCTCGAAATAGCGGATATCGATTTCACCTTCCTGCACAAATTGCTGGATATCGATAGTTTGCGTTTTTTCAGGGCTGACGCTTTCGAGATCTTTTTTGGTGAGAACGACGTAGCCGCCTTCACGGTACTCGTAACCTTTGACAATATCGTCCCACGCCACCTCCTCGCCATCTTTGCGGCAAACACGCGCAAAACGAATTGGCGAGTGGTCGTCCTTATGAAGCATGTCTAAGTCGATACCCTTACGGGTTTCTGAGCCACTAAACATCCGGACTGGGATGTTTACTAAGCCAAAGCTGATAGAGCCATTCCAGATTGGTCGCATGCATTCATAATAGCAGATGAAGCCTAGTACAAACAATCAAGCTAATGCTTTTATGGCGCATGGTGGCATGTATAATAGCCACCATGCCGATTCCTGCTATCTCGCCTGCCAGCTCGCGGCTGTAATGGTTCCGTGAGTCACAGGTAGCGACTTACCGGTAGCTATATCGATTGTATAGAGGTACGCTGTTTTTGTACGTTCGTCTTCCAGCAAAAGCAGTAACTGTCGCTCATCTGGCGACCACTGCGCGTTTTTGATAATTTGTGTCGGCGATTTTGTAATAGGCAGGTACGAGATATCCCCATTTGGTGCGCTAATACTGATCGCTTCATCGTGCTGGTCTTCATAAAAAACGATGCGATTACTGTTTGGTGCCCACGACGCGCCGTAACTGTCGCCATCAGAAATTACTGTTCGGTGCGTGCCGTCGAGCCAGATAGTGTACACCTCGTTTGCGCTATCTCGAAACAAAAGTTTATGACCGCTTGGCGACCATGCGACAAATGCCTCGCTCTCACTATCGGAAGTAGTAACTAAAGCCCGCTTAAAGTTACTGCTAAGATTGGCAATTACTAACTGCCGTGTTTCGTTTTTGGTCTCGGCATACACCAAACGGCTATTTTCAGGTGACCATGAAGGACTGCTCAAAACTGCTCCTTTAAGCCAGCCGGTTCGATTTTGTAGATTGCCCCCATTAGCATTAACCGTAAAAACTGCTCCATATCGTACCGATCCTTGTTCTTTATGGTGAACAAATGCCAATTGCCGACCATCTGTCGACCAGGCGGGTTCGCTAATTTCACCTCCGGTGCTATCGGCCACGAGCAGATTGTAAGCGCCGTCATGTCGCACACTATAAAGTGAACCCGCCTTCAGATAAGCCAATCGTTTGCCATTTGGCGACCATAGCGGTGAATGTGCACCATCACCCACCAAAAGCTGCTGCGCTTTACCGGTAGGCAGTACACGCCAAATGCCAGTTTTTCCCTGTGAAATTTTTGTAAAGGCGATCTTTCCATTGTCACCTGCATAAGTTGCCGATGCTTGTGGAGCAGCTACCACACCAAGTAGTAACCCTAAAACCGTAAACACACTAAATAACCGAGAAGGTATGCCCATAAGACTCCTCTTTTTACATAACAAAATGATTGATAGTAAGCTCTGTTAACAAAAACTTGTGGGCATTGTAGCACGCCTTCCCCACCTGCAAGGCTTTTTTAGACTTTAAAATTATGTGGTATTATTTACAAAGGCCTAGTTGCTCTATTCCAAGGAGGCTTCAATGGGTTGCAAATTTGTTACACGCGCTCGTCGTGCTACCGATACGGAGTGGTCGTATCAAGTGACTTGTTGTGTTTCGGACACGCGGAATGGCGACAAATGGCCCGTGGAAGCTATCCTGGTCTGTGGCAGACGTCCACAGACAGAATCTACGACCATTCAGGCCGCTAATCTTGAAGAGGCCAAGAAAGAAGCTCTTGAATGGATACGTAGGCTTCTCGCTAGTCAAAGTTACCTTGCCTGCCCAATCCAAAAAGTAACACTAGAGCATGCGGGCAGAATCACGTGGCAAGACTACTGATCGTGGTTGCCTGATCTCCTCTTTTGGAGGTTAGGCATTTTTCACTTTTATAACTTTATAGTATAGTGCTTCTATGCTGACTATCGATCCGGTTACTTCGCAGCTTGTTGCTTCGACGCTACAAAAACTCCGGCAAGTGGCCCCCTCGCTCGTTCGGGGAGCACTAGATATGAGCAATCAGGAGAACCGGGAGTTTGCTAAAACCCCGGACGACCCGGCACAGCATAACCTGTTTTGGCACCAATACGGTATCCTCACACACTCATGGCTGTTTCAGCAGCATTTGCAAACGACGGTGGTAGATTTCTTGCGACAGTGGCGACTGGAAGATGCTGTCACTGCCGCTCTCAGCGAGTCGATCGATGGACGTTCAAAATGGCAACTGCTACAGATCGCCGCCGTGCTGCACGATGTCGGCAAGTTCACGGCTCGCACTTTCAAGGAACGTCCGAGCAGTACTATGGCCTGGCACTTCGGTAAGCACGAGGTGCACTCGGGCAAGCTTATTCGCCAAGGGGTAGTAAAGCAATTCCTTAAGAAAGCCAGTTTTACCGCAGCCCAAATTGAATACATCGCCAGCTGCGCAGAACGGCACTTCAAGCTTGGCGAAATGCGAAATGAAATCAAGAATCATCCAGGTGGTTACTCGATGGCCTTTGCTCGATCGCCGCGACTTGGCCGAGTGATTACTGGTATTCTAAACAGCCCTAGCGATGGACCGTTTGCGCTCGAGATTTTCCTCTGCTTCCTGGCTGATAATCTTAGCAAGGTTCATGGCGATCTCTGCGCCACTGCCAACACCGATGCTGGCATTCAACAGGAGCAGCCGCGTATCAAAAAGGAACTAAAGAATCGCAACCTGCCCCCACAGCTGATCGATGGCGCCCTGCAGATGCCGGTGAACATCGAAGTGAGCCGGCGCGCGCTTGAAATGCGGGCTCCTTCCCACTGACCACTCGCCCATTCCAGAATTAACACTTCCGGAATGGGCGATAACTATTGCTTAAAATAATAAGATGTTATAAAACAAGATAGTGGCTATGACCGTGACTTTTGCGAACGTTAATGGTGGTTACGAATTCACCGGAGGTGAATATGGGAAAACAGGCCTCGGCAGGCATTCAGTTCAGCGGTATGCAACTGCGCTCGGAACCCAAGCTGATATCCTCTGTTTGAGCGAGGTGCACCTCGAGAGTCATACCAGCAGTAAAATGGTTGGTGAGTTTGCACGGAGCCTGGGCTACCGCTATACTGCGGCCACGGCGCTCGACAAAAAGATGCGATCGCACTTGGATAAGCAGTTTTGGCTCGGCATGGGCATCCTGAGTCGATACCCGCTATTGTCGGTCGAAAACTTTGAAATCCAGACGCCCAACCTCACTATCGAGCGCGACGGCACCACCTGGATCATGTTCAATAAGGGCGGCCAGCGAGTTCGGCTGCAAACTCCTGATGGACCAATGGACGTGATTAATTTCTCGTTCCCGCCATTTCATCATTTTAAGCGTCGAGTTGACGAGCCCGAATTTAGTGGTGTTCGCAAAGCACTTGTTAAGCACTTCGCTGTGCGTGATGGCGTCCCGCTGGTTATTACTGGCGACTTTAACAATCTGGGCGTACCGCTTGAACAAGCCTTTCCTGAGGTGTTTACCGCCGGCTTCAGGCAGGCTATTTCGATTAAATCTTCCGTGGTCGGTAAAGCAAGTGATCAAATCGATCATATCCTGATTAAGCCTGCTCAGCTGCGGGTAGTTAGTGCCAGATCTTTTGATATCGGTTCTGACCACTATGCCCTGCAGGTCGAAATGACCCGAAAGTAGCAGCCCTGCTCTCCCCACCTACTTACAAGGGGAGAGCAGTTTTTTACACACCTCGTACACCTCTGTTGTGTTTATCGCCTAAGTCAGCGAAACCTTTAGCAACTCCTGTATACTAACAGTACACATGTTTGATCTCAAAAAGCTCCGAAAACTAATTGAGGCCATCAATACCTACTACGCTTTTGCTGTCCTGCTGTACACTCTCGTGCTGTTCATCGCCGCTAATACTGAAGTATTTGTATGGATTTTTGCTATCGTTACTCCTTTCCTGGCTGGCTGGGGCGGGTATTTATTTTATGATTTTTTAGCTCAAAGAAATCAACGACACGGATTTCGCATACTATCTGATAGCATGAGCTACGAAATTAACTCTAACCACCGCTCGGTACTGCGTTATACAACTAAAATTCGGGCAGATACTAATCATTTAATGGTCTACCCTGTTGGCTACCAGTGGAGCGGGTCTGGCGAAGAAGGCATACCCAAGGTAAGCGGTAAAGGGCAGCAGCTTTTAGCTTTATTTAAGAATAAAACCAGTCGTGGCAGCATGAAACCCGCACCTTACGTCGCCACGACTGTTTCGACTGAAGGCGACTGGCACTACTGGTTCATCGCGCTCAACCCGCCGGTCCATAAAGATGAAGAGATTGAAGTTAAGTATTCCCAAGAATTCCACGATAAAAAAGGCGTTGCTAAACCGTATCTTTACTACTTTGCCCGGACAAAAATGGAGCGGCTTGAATTAAACGTGAAGTTTCCTGCAAATGCACGCCCGCAAGTGGTGACAAGCAGTTATATAAAGCCATCGGAACCCAGCAGGCCCTATACCGTCCCGGGAGCGGTATACAACCCCGAGAGGCAATGGGCGACCTGGGTGATTGAGAAGCCTAAAAAAGGCTACTGCTACCGTATACACTGGCAATAACGTTTTTGTTTGAATTAGGAAGGACGTTATTGTTTTTATTTTGCTATACTTAAGGTGTAATAAGCGTTTTTTGGGGCTTAGCGTGATACTTTTTGTGAAAAAATGTAGACAAAACAACCATAGACGGTTTATAATCCAAAGTGTAGCAAACCTAAACGGAGATGCTCACAAATGGGCGGCGGCGGATTAGCTTAGTAATTATAAAAGAGACCGATAACGGTCTCTTTTTTGTGGTATATTATTTGGCTAGGCTAAACATAGGTAATACACTGGGCAACGGCCTCGCTCAGATTATGCCTACCGTAGATCTGTTGTTACTTTTTCTTTTTGATCTCTTCCCTTAGTTCTTCGATCATCAGCTGGGTCTTAAAGTGTTCTTCGTCTTGCTTTCGAAAAATATACGCCGAGAATCCAGAGATCAACAGTGCTTGAGTAGTTAGCTGTAGCCACTCCGACTGCCAATTCTCGAAGGTGGCGCTCCAGAATTCCGGCCAAAATTCTTCCATCTGGAATATTTGCCCATGCTGTTGACTGGTTTGTTTTGCTGTTTCCAGCTGTGTGACAAATTGCCCAGCCCAACTAGCGAGAAAGAAAATAGTCAGAATAATCACCGCGCCCCAGTTTTTGAGAAAAGTATCTTTGCGCTTGAACTCTTTTTGTAATTCGGCCATATTCCTCCTTGTATTTACTCTGGTATGATGCGCTTGTATCTACCGTATTCGACCGCTACTTTTGCCAATCACCACTATTGCGTCGGTTGCGGCCAGTGAGGTGCCAGTCGTGGGGGTTTGCCGTAGTGAGTTGCTCAAATAACTGCTTGGCTGTGGCAGTGTATAGTTTTTCCTTGGCAACAAAGGCTCGGTTATCTTTCCATTCGTCGTGGAGCACGCCACCTCGCACCGATTGCTCGGCAAGTTCAAAGTCGACATCTAAATTATCGGCGTCTTTGACAATTTTGGCTTCAAGCGATTCGCGAGCTTCGTATTCTTCCCATAGCGCGTAGAATTCTTTTTCAAGCGCCGTGCCCGCCAGCATATCTTTGATCGCAAGCTGTTCGTTGCGCTCGACGTATTGCCGGGCTAAATAATCGACGTCACCGGCCCGGCTTTCGGCAATATCGTGCACCAGTACCATTTTGGCTATCTTACCTGTGTCGACACCTTCTTCGTGCGAAGCGATCATCATGGCGATCCAAAACATCCTGAAATGGTGCTCGGCCAGGTTTGCAAAATCGTAGCGCAAGAACCGCCGCCACATCCGATCGATGAATCGGATACTGCCCATTTCGAATAAAAAATTAATGTCTTGCGGTGAAGGAGTGTTTTTTGTCATATATCTAGTATAGCAGTGTATGGTTGACAGATGTATGCATCGTTACTATATTTATTGAGGCAACCTTTTGCTAAGAGAAAGGCACACTCGTGAGCAACGGTGCGGATAGTATTGCAGCGGCTATGAAACAGCGGTATCCCTCGCTTACAAACGAGGAGGCAGCTGCTGTGGCAAATGCAATCGTCAATCTTGTAGCAAAAAGCATCACTGCAGGGCATGCCATTGTGGGGCTAAGTGAGAGCGACTTTAGGGCGCTACAGGAAGTATCACAACGAGACACGTCGGCTACGATTGACTTTGATAAGCTTTTCAGTTCGGGCTTTTTTGCGAAGCTCCCCGCGAGCATTCGCAAGAAAATGGGTTAGCGTAATTCTTAAAGTGTCAGGGTGCAGGGATTTTCATCCCTGCACCACTTATCAAATTAGGTAGATATTCTTGAGCCTAACATTACCTTCGCGGTTTTGGGAGCGGATCCAGATACTGGCCGCTGAGCCAGCAATGCTTGGGAAACCGCCTCCCCTGTCGAGCTTGTGAATGCTCAGGATTTTGTAGTCCTTAACTTCAGCCAATATGCCACCAACGCCCGCGCGTATTTCGAAATCACGTCGATGCAGTTCACAGTCACCCCTACATGGCCTAGTACCTGGGTTCGTATCATACATTGCCCTCAGGTTGTTGCTAGGGTTTAGCGCGCAGTATTCCTCGGCTATGGGACTACCCCTTTACTCGGAAACGCGAACCATTTTTATCGTACGCCTTGCAAACAGCCATAGCAATTAGCTAAGCGATTAGAAAGAGAAGCTTTTGATTATTTCCCGGCGTGAGATATCGCCTTTAGGGAACATGTCAACTAAAGTAAGGTTCGCGACATGATGGCGCCAACCAGCCGGAAAGTTGGTAGTACCATGCAAGCTAATATGCGGACGATAGCCTTCGCCTAAATAGTGTGGCGCATCAAGCCGAAATGAATTATCTTCAGCGATAGCCAGCAGCTGCAAATGAAGTGCGATGATCGGTTCGCTTGGCTCCACAAGTCGAACGTGGACATTTTGCTTTGGGCCAAACCAGGCTTCACCTGCTGTTTGTATTTCGAATGGAGCTGTTTGTTTGGCTAACGTCTCTATGGTACGTATTATTTTTTCAACTTGCCAATCAGTCGCAAAATTTGAAAGGATAGTAACATGCGGTGGCCAAGCAGCGGAAGCAAAATTATAGCCTTCTGGTTGCGGCTCAAAGAAATGAGCGATGACATATTTTTGTGACATTCTAGTTACTATTTTCCGGTAGGTGTTTTCTTTTTAGCTTTCTTTTTCTTCATGAAGACCCAGAGAATCACCCCGCTTGCTACTACTAAGAGTGCGGCCACGATCAATATAATTCGTAGATTTTGGCCGGTATTGGGTAGATTTTCGCTGTTGGCTGGAGCAATGGCAGGGCCACTTGGGTCAACAAAGGTACCGTTAGTTTTTGCGTCTTCATCGAGACTTGCGCCTTCTTTAACTGTAAAGGTTGCCGTTGTTATGGTAGATCCGCCAATATTGGCCGTACCGTAACTTACATTAGCTATTGTGCTAAATGACTTCACCACCGAGTTAAACTTGCGCCACTCCCATTGGCTTGTGTCGTAAGCTTTGTTCAGATAGAGCGCTACTTGCGCCTGAGCGCCAGGAGCATAGCAGTCAAAGGTATAATCGAAGAGTCCAACCGGATAGGGTCGACCTTGATCCGAAGCCACTGAAGATTGAGGTATGACCTGAAGATTCCTCACCCGTTGGCAGCTGTCGCTAATGACCTCTAGCGTCACGTAACCACCGGTTACGGGGTTTGGAATTGAGGTCACATTACCTTGTTCGCTATCTTTTACTCCATCGCCGTTGCCGTCGCCATTATTTGGCGCACCATCTTCTAGCGCAGAAGCAGCGCCATCAGTATTAACCTTTATAATCACGGTGGTTTCAGTACTTGGATCGGAGGTATTTCCGGCTTGATCTGTTTGGGTGGCGCTGAGCGTATGCGTTCCTTCGGCGAGCGGGGCCGAAACGCAGCTCCAGGTGCCACTACTGGTGACCGTGGCTTTACACAGTACATTACCGTGCTCGTCTTTGACTTCTACTTTGGCATAAGGCTCGCCAGTACCAAGAATATTTGGCGTTTCAATATTCAGCTCTTCGCCATTACTGGGGCTGGTAATAACCGGAGCAGCAGGCGATGTGATATCAATTGTAAAGTTATTGGTGGCGCTTACCCCTGAGGTAGTGCCCGCAGGAGTAGTTTGGGTAGCTACTAAGTTATGTGGCCCCTCAGACAATGGGCTGAGTGGGGTGTACGACCAGTTACCAGCGCTGTCTACCGAAATATCGATCGGCGTACCGCCATCAATTACCAAATGCAGCGTGGCGTTTGGAATGCCAGTCCCGACAATAAACGGCATAGTATCCTGAGTGATTGTGCCGTTTGCAGGAGTTTTAATCACTGGCGGAGCGGGCAGCGATGTATCAATGGTAACAGCATTAGGCGTACTCTCGGGCCCGGTATTTCCAGCCACATCTGTTTGGCTAGCCTTAAAGCTGTGGGCACCACCTGTGAGAGGTGTTGTTGGGGCACACGACCAGGCACCGCTTGTAACCACACTGGTGCAAATAACCGCGCCGGTAGCATCTTCAACAGTTACGGTTGCGCCCTCTTCGCCCGTTCCCGAGAAGGTCGGTGTTGTGTCGTTGGTAGCAGCGCCATCAGCCGGACCAGTTATAACAGGAGCAGGCGGTGGTGTAATATCTATAGTAACGTTTAAAGGTGCAGTTTGCGCAGAGGTGTTCCCGGCTATGTCAACTCCTTGGGTGGTGGTAATTGCCCGGATACCTTCGGCGAGAGCAGTACTGGGTGTAATAACATACACTCCACTGGTGCAGATAGCCGTTGGTGCTATAGCGGCACCATCAACATAAAGCGTCACCGTACGTCCATCCGTACAGGTACCGGCAAACGTTGGCGTGGTGTCATTCGTCAGATCATCACCATTACTCGCGCCGCTATCGGTGGCGGCCAGCATATCGGGCATGCTTGGAAGTGGTTCGGTGGTATCGATTGTAAAAGCCAGCGAAGCGCTTACAGGATCGCCAGCCGTAATAGTGTGATTACCCTCAGCAATGGGTACACTTGGCGTAATAGTGTAACTGCCGCTCGTACAGGTGGCCGTGGGGGCAATTACCGCGCCATCAATTCGTAAGGTGACGGTTTGACCATCTGCACAAATGCCTGTAAAGGTTGGCGTTGTATCGTTAGTAATGTTGTCGGTGTTGCTCGAACCGCTATCGGTCGTCGCCGTCATATCAGGTGGCGGCATGATATCAGTTGAAAAAGTGAAGTAGCTGCCATTTGCAAGCACGCTGTTCGCTTCCCAATCGGTGCCATTTAGGGTCATTAGAGTAGCCGTTGCGCCACTCGAGAAATCTTCGTCCGTATCGACCAACAAATAAACCGCCGTTACTTCACTGGGCAATTTGGTCACCAGGGATGAGCTGTTGCCGGGTACTTGTACCTTCACCGACCCAACGCTCCCTGTATTTTGCACCCTAAATACCCGCCCGAGTTTTTGCTGTCCGGCCGGCGCCCCTGTTGCCGACCAAGCGAGGTTGCCATTATTATCGCCAAATAGCAGAAAGTCTCTATCGTCGGTAAAGTTATTGGAGTTGCTGGCGTTATCAACGGCAATCGTGTTGCCATGCCCGATAGTAACTAACCCAGTAGGATTTTCCGACTTTGATTGTTTTTGATTGAGCATAGAAATGTCGTCGCGACCGATACCGGTTATGTTGTTTTGGTAGGTTGCCGAACCAGTCCAGATAGCCGTGTCATTCGATGCCTTGTAATTAAGTGGCGAACTTGTCGTGCCGAGTGTCATACCATATTTAACTGCCATGTACGATTGCACCCGGTCGCGGTCGGCTGGGCTTAGATCACGGCGAAAGGCGATGACCTCACTTAGGTTACCATCAACAAACCGCGAGTTATGTGCAGCACCAATATAGGTATGACCAGAAGGACTGGTATCAAAATTTACGGTATTAGTTGCGGTGGTAAAATTCGTTAGGCCATTAAACCTCGCCGTCCATTCTCCCGGCTTGCTGAGCTCGTTGTAAATGAGTGGATCATTGACACTTCTGGTCGGGCCACCGGCTGGCGCTGTTCGCGGATCCCAGGCACGACGGACAGTATTACCAAAGCCGGTTAAGATTTCGTTTGAAGAATGATCGTACTGCCAAGTAGTCGCCGAACCACCACCGCCAAACTCATAAGGGTATCCGCCAGATTGGCCCAGCCCTCTTAAAGTTTGCACCATAGAGAATATTTCGCCAGCTTGCGCCCCGGCTAAAAGTTGCTTATTAGTAAAGGCTAAGTAACCGCTATTAAACCGAGCGGTGTTATGAAAGTTAAAGCCTTCGCCGATGGTGGGGACTGTTGGCCCGGCAATATCGTAGTCGGTATGCCACTGAAACACATCGTCCCAAGCCTGAATTGTACCTGCACTGAGTAGCATGTCGTCTGATCGAAGCCAGTACTCAAGTCCGCCAAACACACCCCCCGGTGCTCTTAGTGGCGTTAAAATAGTAGCGTCGTCAATGGTAGCATTTGGTGCACATTCGCGCGTATCTTGACCAATGTAGGTATTGGCGGTAGGCAAGCTAAAAGCGGTCCCGTCATAAGTGTTTGCTGCCGAAGCAGTTGCTGAACTAGCATCTTCTACCCCATTGATATACAGGCGCAAACGATTGCCATCGGCCACTTGTACGATATGCACCCACTGGTTAATCGGGATGGTGCTTGCGGAATCGTATAGTTTACCTACTCCATTAGATTGCCGGTGATGTACCCGTATTTTGCCGGCTCCGTTAACATACAGCATGTACGACCAATTAGGGCTACCATTGTTTCTACCAATGAGATTAGCATAGCTGTTGCCCCCACAGGGGCCATGATATCCCGCATTAAACTTTGCCCAAACTGAAAGTACATAGGTTGGCATGGCATCTAACGCAGCGTTATTGCCAAGATTCACTGTGCTTGCGGCCGCCCCAAGTGCACCGCTACCGTCAAATTGCAGTGCGGCGCCTCCACTACGCCCCGGGCTCACCCATGCTGGACTTCCTGAACCAGTACGAACAATCGTCCCGTGATGGCCCTTTCCGGACGTATCGCTGGCGGTCGAGCCCGTATTTTCATTAAAGTTCCACTGCCCCTCAAGGTTATTGGCCAGATTAGCACCGGCAGCAGGCTGTCCGAGCAAACACAATAGGAGTGCGCTTAACAAAAAGGAGCCGCCCAAGCGCATTGACCTACCGAGTAATAAGTTCTTGTATTTCTCACCCCTCATGCCGCCTCCTGGTAGTTCTGTTTTATACATTTTTATTGCTTGGATTGCCCTAAGCAAAAGCGCGTTTAGCTCATTTTACCATTGGCAGTTTATTATTACAACGAATTATATTCGAACTTATTTTCATTAGAAGATGCTTCGATTGAAGCCTCTGAAATCACTGGGCCAAAAACTACAGCGCTAGTCGTTCCAACTTAGGAACAAAATTAAGGCCCTTCACGAACTGAGAAGCATCGAGATTAGACTGGGGGTCATCAGGAAAAAGCTCCTTCATCGTGTTATAAAAAACAATCCGCCCTACCTTTGCGTACGACAAGGCGGTCAGGCACATCGCACAGGGCTCGCAGCTACAATAGGCGACCGCGCCTTCCAGTTTCCGACTGTTCGTGGCCTTGTTGGCAGCAATAATTGCCTTCACTTCGGCGTGGTGCACCGCAATCTTGTCTGCCCGCTGCGAATTATATGCTTCGGCAATAACTTTACCCTTCTGCACAATAACAACGCCGCAGCCAACCGGCTCTGGAGACGCTTCGGCCAGCGCAATCGCCCGAGCCAGAAACTTTTTATCAGTCGTCATGTTCTTAACAATAGCAAAAATAGTCAACTTAGGTAATAGTAAATGTCTGAACTGGGCCTTGCCAACTGTTCGTATCTAGCACGACCTCATTATATTTCCCGCCGGTAATCGCGCTGATTGTTTCACGCCAAAAATTGATAGCAGGTTTATTTGCCGCTATTTGTGCCACCTCCCATTTTCCAGGAAACTTTTTAAAGACGAGTTGAGCGGCCTTTTGCCCCACTCCGCTTTTTCTGAAGGCTGGTTTTACATAAAACTCGGCTATCGAATGGGCATCTTTTTCTATGATTGTGTGCTTGTTGATTAAAACAAAACCACCGATACTACCATTTACCATAATGAAAAAGGCCGCTCTATCGCTATCCGTAAAATAATTTGGCAAATATTTATAGCTTTTTATGGCACTCTCTGGCGCTTTGGTATAGGGAAGAAGTTCTTTCTGATACTCATAAAGAAGTTCAGACAATACGGCCTCATCACTCTCTCCTGCCGCCTGCAGCTCGACTTTTTGGTTCATGTCTATAGCATAACAAATTACTGCCTCTAAAAAATCTTTTTGTAAATGACTATCGCCCACCGAGTAATTTATGCTAAGGAACTGCCTTGAATTATATTAAAGCTAGTTGCTTACTTTTTATTTCAATTAGCAGCAACTAAGAGGCGCTTTGTAGTTTAATTGCTTGGTCAATATAATATTGCATCTGCGCTTCGTCAAATTCATCGATACTCTTTAAGCGCAAATTTAGTGTTTTATGCCCAGCACCTTCAAGTTGATTGTATTTATCTTGAAACTGACCGCCATCGGTAAATGCAAAGGTGATACCCTGCTTGGTAGGACTAATCGTAATAACAATTCGCTTTAAGCGGTACACCGGTACCCCCGGGTACTTTTCGGTTCCGCCCCTCATTTCTTCTTTTAATTCTGGGTACTTTTCTCGCACCAGTTCGCGAAACTTTGTGACGATCTCCTTATATTGTGGCAAGACTTTTTGTTCAATAAAAATTTCAACGTTGTTCATAATAGCACTATAACAAAATTATTTTAAACTTTTACTCTTAGATTATTATTGCCTGAGGAATGACTGATTTGGAGGGTACAACAAATGAAATTTGCTTATCTTAAAATATTATGATATAATTTAAAAGTGCTGAAATACCAAATCGTGAGGTAGGCAGTTATGAACTTTCTTCAGCTCCTCTTGCACCGCATCATGACGGTGGGTGGAGTACGGTATCGGGGTACGTTTTTCAGCGGCGGTCACTTCCGCCGCGTTTACAGCCGCTACCCGATCGTAGAGCAGACGAAGGAAACCCTCGAGTTCGAAGGCGGAATGAAATTGGAACTGGGCCAGCCCGGCCGAACCAGTGGCGGCCGTTATGGCAAGATTGTTACCCTCAGGGTAGGCTCCGATTCCAATCTCCGCTTCACCGCCATGGATTGCGGCCGCCGATAGTGTCAGAACAATACGGGAAGGGTCGCAACGGTCCGCGACCCTTCCCGTTCACAAACCTTCTCAGCTAAAGACCCGGTAGGGTCATTTTTTAATTAAGTATCGATCAGAATTGATAGCTTTAGCTTACGAAACTAATCCAATGCTCTTTGCAATCACACCAGCTGCTTCATAGGTATCTAATTCTGAGGTATTAATTTTTAAGGGAGTCACGAATGGAATAGAAAAGTTGCTCATATTCTTGGTCATTTTAGCGAGTATCACCGGGTTAGTCAGCTTCTTGTATCGTTTTCGCGATTCATTGCTTACCCGTTCAATTAGATCTTCTCGATTAGCCGATAGTTCTACAAAAACAACTTCGCCCTTGTTCTCTTCTACCGTCTGGATGAAACGCTGAACAGTCGCATCGTCATCCTTTCCTTCATATACATACGTAAATATAAGATCAGTGCCGTGCTTCGAGCAGTAATCAAGAACGTTGAGTCGGATAGTGTCGACGAGTTCGTAGTGATCTGTCACGTTGTCATTGTAAATATCGGCCACCAAGTCTCTGGATAGATGATTATGAAACAGGGCAATACCGGTGCGCTTCGAAAGAACCTCGGCGATGGTTAATTTGCCGACCGCAGGCGGTCCGTATATAAATATCAGTTTCATGTAGTTAAGCCTGATTAGTTGTTGGGATTAAAATTGAGAAGCAGTAATCTCTACGGCTGGTAGCTATGCCGTGGATCGACTTCATAAAGTGCGTTGTCTTTGTTAATATTTGGATTTAAATCGGGATCGTGCTGAATATATTTCGCCCAGCGTTCTTTAAACATGCTCATAGCCGCCCGCATTTCTTTCGTGTCGCGTTTTTTAATTTCACTTGGCAGACCAACGCTGATTGACTCGTGGTGCAACAACTGAACATACGGCGTATACAGATTGTAGTAGCCCTTTTCTCGCAGTCTGAGGCATAGGTCGACATCGTTATAGGTCACGCGGAACTCTTCGTCAAAACCACCAATTTCATCGTAGAGGCTTTTCTTGATCATCATACAAGCTGCAGTAACAGCGGTCATGTTGTGTTTGGTATTTAAGTAAAGATGCTGGTTGGGCGTAAGACCATGGTTGATGGCCATTGAAAACGAATTGGCCGCCACGCCGCCCAAGCCAACACCAATGCCGGCATGCTGCACGTGAACTTTATCTGGGAAAAACAGCAGGCAGCCAACTGCACCGATCTCTTTACGCTGCGCATCGCCAGCCAGCAATTCAAGCCAGTTAGGCGTTATCACTTCGGTGTCGTTATTGAGCATAACTAATAACTCTCCGCGGGCGTGCCGAGCGCCTTCGTTGCAGCTGCGGGCATAACTAAAGGGCTGTTCTGGCCAATCGACAATCTTTAAATTACGATGTTGCGCCTTTAGCTGCTCGTACCACGAAAGTACGCGCTTATCGGTCGAGCCGGTATCGACCAAGATTATTTCAAAATTTTGGTAGGTTGTTTTGGCGTATATCGAAGTAATGCAGCGCTTTACCACCTTATACTGATTCTTGGTTGGAATAACAATTGAAATCAGGGGGTTATTTTCTACCGGATATTCAACCATCCAATAGCCAGGATTTTTTGGATCCCGTTTTACCTGAGCCTCTGGATGGCCTTTTCGTTTTAGGTCATCTTCTATTGCTTTTTTTTGCGCTTCGATGACATAGGGTTTGGTGTCAGTAGATTTGGCGGTCGAGGAATCATGAATTCGCCAGCTGTAAACAATCCGTGGGATATGATGAATTTTTTTAGTGACACCCGTCACCCGGAGAAAGAGATCCCAATCTTGCGCGCCATTGTAGTCCTTTTTTTGACCGCCGAGTTGATCGAGGATGGTTTTGCGGATAGTTGAAAAATGGGTAATGTAATTGACGCTATGCAAGAAGTCCGGGTTCCAATCAGGCTTAAAGAAGGGCGCCTGATAGGCTTTGCGGTTTTCAGTGATTTTATCTTCGTCGGTGTATAAGAAGTCGAGGGTTTTGTCTTTATTGAGCGCTTTGGCGACTTCGTATAGCGCATTTGGCCAGAGAATATCATCGTGATCGAACAGGCTCACAAACTCACCGCTTGCCATCGCGATAGCCTCGTTTGTTGCGCCGGCAATATGTTGGTTTTTTTCTAAAAGCTTGTATTTTATACGTGAATCAAGTTGGGCATATTCTTTGATGATATCGCGCACGCCTTCATCTGGTGAGGCGTCGTCGACCACGCATAATTCCCAATTGTCGTATGCCTGGGCCAACACCGATTCAAAACAGTCGCTTAAAAATTGATGATTGGTGTTGTAAGTCGGAACAATAACAGAGATCAAAGGACGATACGGCAGCGCATCGGCCGCTCGCTTGATTTTAGCAACCTCTACTCCGTCGGGCAGATTATTCTCTAGCCATTTGTCGTAGTTCTTATCCGCAACTGACACTACGCCCAGATGGGGCAAAAGCGCCTTTTTTAACTTGCTTTTGAGCATCGGCGACTTGCCAATAATCTTCTTACTGGTTAGGATTGCGTGGTGTGCAGTTGTCTTTAATACCTTTTTCAAAATACTCCCCATCATTCCTTATTGTATTGCGTAAAGCTGAATTAACTTAAAAAGAATAACCATTAAGCTTTGAACTTTTTCGCTATTTTGTCGACTATTGTTTCCCGCTTTGCATCCCGTAGCTCCCGGGATTCGCTGCGAAGTTCCTCGAGTTCCCCTCGGTAATACTCTGCCATTTTAGCATAATCGGCGATCATCTTTTTATATTGTTCAATCTGATACTCATACCGCCACACGGTATTCTGGGTTTCCTGAAAAGCTAGTTTTGTCCTGAGCACATCGGAGTTCACCACCGAAGCCGAAGCGGTTTTTTTTATTGACACAGCAGCCTTTAGTAGTAGCTTTTTGCCTTCAGCTGCCTTTTGCACAAAACGCTCATAGACCGCGTAATTATGCTGGCTGTAATCGTTTATCTGATCTTCTGTGACCGTTCCCTCAAGGAATTGCTTAATGGTTATGTATTTATAGCCAAGCAGTGCAAAATCGCCTATTGTTTCAGATAAAACTATCGGCACGACGCCATTCCCGAGGTATTCAACCAGTTTGGTCGGGCAGGCAACGCGATTGACGAGCGTATCGTTACGAAGAATAAACCCAAGAGAAGCTTTTTTGTAATACGACAGCACTTCTTTGCTCGTAGCAGACTTTAAAATGACATTTTCAGTGGTGCTGATGCTCGCGAAGGCGTCGTGATCGTGCGATAATACGATGAACTTATGCGTGCTATGAAGCTTTTGCACGGCATCGATCATCATGTCAACATTTTGCCATTTCTGGCCGCCGCCGGCATAAATGACCGTCGATGTATCTTTTTTACTAATTTGCTGCTTAGCAGGTGTGCCGCCGCTACTATACACCGGTAGCACAATCCAGCGTCTGTTCGTTTTTTTAGAGTACTTTTCGTCAAAGTGCCGCACCATCATTTCACTGACGGCGACGAAATATTTGCCATATGTAAACGCTTGCTGTTCGGTGGCGGCCATTACACGGGCGGCTTCAAAGTTATCGCGATATGCTTCTTCTTCAGGGACAACACCGTGTAGGTCAGTAATGATTTTGTGCCCGAGCTCCTGGTAAGAGCTGGCGATCTTATTGGCATTGTACATGCTATGCACATATATGAGGTCTGCCTGAGCCAAAAGTTGCGCTGTTTTTGCAGCATTTTGCGATCCATCCACATAAACGCGCTCTTCATTTTTGAAAATTTCGTCTATTGCTGCGACGCGCTGCAAAAAGCCTTCTTTTTCTTTGTGTTTGCGAGGATCGGGGGCAACAAAAACAATCATTACTTCTCTAGTATATCAGCGATTTGCCTTGCGGTGGTCCCGTCACCGTATGGATTGATTGCATTCGCCATTTTGGCGTAGGCCGCTTGATTCGCGAGGAGTTCTTGGGTCTCACGATAAATTACCTCTCCGTCAGTGCCGACTAATTTGGCCGTGCCCGCCTCGACCCCTTCTTGGCGCTCAGTAACGTTGCGCATTACCAGTACCGGCTTTCCAAGAGTCGGTGCCTCTTCCTGGATCCCGCCGGAATCGGTCAGAACCAGGTAGGCTTTTTCCATTAGCCAAATTAACTGCGGGTAATCAAGCGGCGCTATAAGATGCACGTTCTGCAAATTGCCTAAAATACGGCGGACCGGTTCTTGCACGTTCGGGTTAAGATGAACTGGATATACAATTTCAATATCGCTATTTTCGGTGGCTAGCCGTTTAATCGCATGGCACATGCTTTCAAAACCTTCACCAAAGCTTTCCCGACGGTGCCCGGTTACGAGCAGTAGCTTCTTTGACCAATCGACGCCTTCAAAAACGTTTTTGTAGGTTGATTCGTCATGACTCTTGATAATTTCCAGGCCCAAAAGCAGTGCATCGATAACCGTGTTGCCCACTTTAAATATGTGGTCACTTGGCACTCCTTCCGCAAGGAGCGCCTTTGCCGCCCGTTCGGTCGGCGCAAAATGATAAGTAGCGATTCGGCCGACCATCACCCGGTTCATTTCTTCAGGGAAAGGTGAGTATATATCCCCGCTCCGTAGTCCTGCTTCAAGGTGCCCGACCGTAGTTTGTTTATAGTAACCCGCCAGCGCCCCAACAAAAGCGCTGGTGGTATCGCCTTGGACCAGAATAATATCAGGTTGAAACTCATCAACAACTGGTTCGAGCTTTTCGAGCACTTTAGCGGTTACTCCGAACAGTGTTTGCCCGGGCTGCATGACCGCCAGGTCGTAATCTGGAGTAATGGCAAAGAAATCAAGCACTTGATCAAGCATTTCGCGGTGCTGACCGGTGACGCACACCCGGACATCAAAGCTTTGTTTGCGCGTTTGCAGTTCCTTAATCATCGGCGCCATTTTGATTGCTTCGGGCCGAGTACCGAAGATTAATAACACTTTTTTCATTGCAGCACCTCCGTTAATATTTTCTTCCAATGGGCGTCCCAGTTCTGCTTTTCAAAGGTTTTGGCAATCTCCAAGCCTTTTTCCGCCATCGAGCTTATCTTGCTTCTATCGGTAACCAGAGTCTCTATCGCTTCGACCAAAGCATCCGCCCGTGGATCAATTAATAAACCGTTGTAATTATTGATAATTAGGTTTGGCAGCCCCCCAACGTTTGTCGCCACTACGGCGTTATTCGTCGCCATGCCTTCGAGGCACGAAAGCGAGGTGCCTTCGGAAAACAAGGTGGGAATAAGCACGACATGGCTATCTTCGTAGGCTTTGTGCATATCTTCCATAGCAAATTCATCCTGAAATACCTGGCCCTTGTAAGTGTTCATGAGTGTAGCGACCGCTGCCTTCACCTCTGTATCGTCGGTTTGGCCGACAAGCCGCAACTCAACATCTGAGCGGTTTTTGAGAATTGTATCAAAAGCTTCAAGCGTGATATAAATACCTCGTGCCGGGTACAGCCTCCGCGGGTAAGTGATGGTTAGCTTGCCGGTAAAATCTTTGGTTTTTGGCTTAAAGTTATTTTTATCATAGTAATTAGGCACATAGGTGAGCTTCTTGCCAAAATCATAATCGTAGGTACGCGTCCAGTTAACAAAATTGGTATCAACACAGATAGCTGCCTGGCTATTGTTGAGCGCATCAAAAATATCGTGGTATTCATCTGAGCGATGGGAGTATAAATGTCGATTGCTCGTATCCCAATGAATGCCATGATTAATACCAATCACCGGCAAGCCGCCAAGCTCGCAGGCAAGATCGAGGGGGGATGCAATAATAAGTTCGGCGTCCTGGCACACTTCGCGGTAAGCTTTCGAGATTCCTCGCATGCTGCTGGCATTCGTTTTAACCCCTACAACATCGACGCCCCGGTAGACTTTACTAAAAGGCGTCGTAGCATTCTGGATTATACGCGGCGTGTACCCCATAGCTTTAATGATTAGCGCCAGGTCGAACACATATCGCTCGGCACCGCCCTTATACAGCACTTCGCCTCGCCAATCGTAAAAGTTAACGTTAATAATATCGACGCGTTTCGTGCCAGAAGGCTTGAATAATTCTACTTTTGGCGGTAGCTTTAACCGACCTTCTTCCTTGCCTTCAAGCAAGTAGTGTATAAGCGGGTTAATCCGTAGTTCACGAACATCAGCGTTTGTGGCAAGGTAATATTTTGCATTGAATAACTCACTTGGGTCTCGGCCCTCGTAAGCACCATATTTAACGTAGTGATCGAGCGGATCCATGCCACTTTTTTTGACATCACTGTTATGGCTTAGGTAATACTCGGCGTCAAACAACCCCGATGAAAGCACGAGCTGCTTCATGCGCGCAATTACTGGCTCTGGCACCTCTTTTTCGTGATACCCACGAAGGGCATATACTTCACCGGTCGTTAAGGTTGACTCCCCAGCCGCCATCTTTTTACTAATCAGGCTTGGTGAGAATTTTCCACCAATTCTTCGCGCTCTATTGGCAAACTGTTCTGCCTTTAAAGAAAGGCGATCGATAAAATCCGTTCCTTTTCCGCTCTTCTTGCTGCTTTTTCTTGTCATCTTAACTTGCTATACCCGCTGATTACTTTTGTTGTCCTTGCCCTACCATACACTGCCCTTCTTATTGCATCATTCAACTTTTACGCTAATGCGGGGGTGGGTCAAGGCATGCTTTCTTAGCTTAATGCCTTTTACCGAAAAGTGAGCGGCATTGGTTTTTTGGTAGGCTATAACGCTTTCAGAAGTATAGTACTCCATAATTGCGTCGATGGCATACGTATCATCGTTTAAAATATTTTCCTGAATCACAAATTCAATGACATTCTTGCCTTCTTTTAGTAAAAGCGGCACTTCTTCCTGCCCGCCAGCCCCGGCGGAAATAACCACCACTCCCTGAGAATTGACAATACTTATACTAAAACCAGCCTTCGGAACGGCTACCGCAGATATAATTTCTACTTGCACGGCAAACGGCTCGAGTGCGACAACGGTGTCCTTTGCAATGGTTGGCGTTACCGAAAAGTTGACGCTTTTGAGGCTTTGGTGCTTAATGCCGGATATGCTGGCCTGCTTGGCATTTTCTTTTTCAATATCGTCAGCTATCTCATGGGTAAAGAGGTCGCTATACATCTGTCCAATTTCTCGCGAAGACCCCATTTTTACAATATGGCCGTTTTCAAGTAACACCGCTTTATTACAAAATTTCTCAATGGCCGCCATGTCGTGCGATACCAAAATAACGGTACGTTTTTCGTGTTTTAAACTGCTAAAATAACGATAACATTTCTGCTGAAAAGCTTCGTCACCAACCGCCAGCACTTCATCGAGCAGCAGCACATCACCTTTAGCTCGAATTGCGATCGAAAAAGCTAATCGCACCTGCATGCCGCTCGAGTAATTCTTCAGCCGCTCTTCCATAAAATCGTGTAGCTCAGCAAAGTCAACAATTTCATCGTACATGCTTTCCATTTCGCGTCGCGAAAAACCAAGCAGTGCTCCATTCAAAAAGACATTCTCGCGGCCGGTAAGTTCCGGATTAAATCCCACCCCTAATTCAATAAACGGCACCAGCTTCCCATTAACGTGCACTTGCCCTTCGTCTGGGTTATATATCCCGGCTAAAGTCTTTAATAGTGTGCTTTTACCGCTGCCGTTACGACCAACAATCCCGAAAAAATCGCCTCGGTTCACCGTAAAGGAGATGCTTTTGAGCGGAGTGAATTCGCGGTAGCCTTTTCGGCCCTTCAGAGCATTAATGAGCTTTTGTTTAATGCCACTACTCGATTCAAGTGGAATTTTAAAATGTTTGGTAAGATTTTCAACTATTACCACTGGTTCTGGGGTATCGGCCATCTATATTTCCTCCGCAAAGCGTCGTGAATGTCTTTTAAAGTAAAGCGCCGCGACTAAAGTAACGATCACTACAATAATAAAGGGGATAAAAACTTTCCAGCCGCCCACGTAGTTCCAGACCGTTATCGCATCTTTTTGGGTAACAAGCACATAGCGGATATCCTGCACCACTTGGGCGACGGGGTTCAGCAGAAGCACCGTTGCCGTGGATGCGCTCTCGCTGATCACCATTTGCAGCGGATACAAAATAGGAGTGGCATAAAAGGCCGCTTGCAAAAAAATTTCCCACAAATGCCCGGTGTCGCGGTATTTTACATTGAGGGCTGCTAAAAAGAAAGCAATGCCCAGCGCAAAAATATACAGCTCCGCAATAAGAGGAAAGATAAGCAGCCCCTCTATGCCCACCGGAATACCAGCAATTAAAAGAAAAATAAAAACGACAATTAAGTTCAGGCCAAGATTGATTAGCGAAGAAATCGTACCGGAAATAACAATAATATATTTTGGAAAGTTAATCTTACGAATCAAGGCACCGCGATTAATAATTGACTGAAGGCCATTAGTCGTTGCCTCTGTAAAAAAGCTCCATAGCACCACGCCAAGCAGTAGGTACACTGGGAAGTGTTCAACATCCCGGCCGAGCCGCAAGAACTGATCGAAAACCACATACAAAATTGCAAACAAGAATAGCGGCTTTAATAATGACCAAAGATACCCCAGTGCCGACCCCTGGTATCGTAACTTAAAATCTGTCACCACCAATTCGCGCAGCAAAATACGGTTACGGCGGCTAAATATGTTTGAGATTTTCATATATCTAGCAGACATTATAAGATAGATAGGCTGTTTTGGGTAGTTTAGAACTGAAGATGCCCCTTTAGAATTCTCCTTGCAAATGACCATCGGAATCATCGTTTATGACTTTTAATAAAATAAAGACTCCACGAAGAAGTCTTTTAATAATTTCTGGAGGACCATTGTAGTTGTTATCGCAACTAGAGTCGCTCAACAAACTTACTAAATTGTCGGGTATAATGGTCGACTCTATGTGGAGCCTTATCAAGCGCCCATCGCAATTTATCCAAAGATTCAAGAAGTTGCAGCGTTTCAATCTCTTCACTCATCACTCGGAATTCTTCAAGTGTAACACCATATCCGTCAATAAATGCTTCAAATTCTTGCGACGTCTTGTCGAGGCTTTCGTCAAGTATTACGGAAAAATCATGATGAGGCACGATATGGGCTTCTGCGGAGCCCCAGTCAATGACATAAACGCCTTTATCGTTTGCTATCGTGTTGGCTAAAGAAAAGTCACCATGATTAAGTCCGAATACAAAGTCTTTACGGAGTAGCAGCTTGAGCTTTTCTTTGATATTCTTTATTGAATCATCGTTAATGATGAGCTTAGCTATAAGGTATTCGTCGTCTAGAGCCGCAAGATTAGATCTTATATACACCTGCCAGTCATCAAGGGTACCACTTGTAATATCTTCGATCTTTTCACCAAAACCTCTTACGGGTATTCTATGAATGATGCGCAATACACTACCTAATTCTCTCCATAATCCAGGAGTAGAAACTATCCCTTTACCATTTCCCCCTTCTATATATTCCAGGACCATGAATACCTTGTCATTATATGTTCCAATCATAAATACTCGGGGCCCATTTACCCCAACTTTCGCTGTATACTCATAGCACCAGACTTCTTTTTTGAAACGATCATATTCATTACTGTCATTAAGGCGAAGGATGAACTTACCTGCAGTACTTTCAATTTTGTAGATAATGTTAACTTCACCCTTACCGTTTATAAGTTCGAGATTCGATATTTGGCAGGACAATTCGTGTTCGATAGTCTCTCTTAAACCTGGAGGGAGAATTTGGTTGCTACTCATATCCTTATCATAACAAAAAGACTTCCGAAGAAGTCCTTTTGTAAAATAATATCCTGGAGGGCCAGGTGGGGCTCGAACCCACGACACCCTGCTTAAGAGGCAGGTGCTCTAACCGGCTGAGCTACTGGCCCGGAATAACTAACGAATCGATAGTAGCATTTTTTACTGTTGATTGCAATGGACCGCCCCCGTTTTTCTTGCTACTATACTAGTACTTATCTGGAGCAATTACTTGAATCAAGAAAAACCAACTCAAGAGCCCACCTCACTGGGCGTCGAAGGTCCTCAACCACAAAAATCCACCAAGAAACCCGCCGATACGCTAACGGCAACCTCTTTTATTCTTGGCCTCTTTTCTATTTTCTATTCTGTGTTTGTTATTGGCTTCTTTTTCGCCATTCCTGGCCTGATTGTTGGGCTTATTAATATCAAAAAGACTACTCGCCCAGTGCTCAATACCATCGGGATTGCTTTGAACGCGCTGAGCATAATAGGAGTGACGCTGCTTATCTATTTGTTTATGCAAGGTTATAATTCCACGATTTACCAGGAATTCATCGAGGATTATCCGCCGTCAGAGCAGACAGAGATTCAGGTGCAGGAACTATAGTTAAGGCCCGTTCCTCCTTCTTAAATGCAAGAAGCAGAAACGGGCCGGTCGATGGGACCTCTAGGTTTGGCTAAAACTGGAATGAATTACCGAAATTGTTCATTTGAGCCTGAAGCCAGACCCTCTTGTGGAGATTCGTATCGCTCTGGTGGCGGTTGCTGCTGAATCGCTGCGGGTTATAAGCATTCTTGAAGTCGGCCGGGATCTCCAACCCCTTAAGACCTGGGTACCTCTGAAGAACCCTTGCCCGGCAAAGTGCCACGCGCTTCTCCAGGTCAGACTCGCTTGAGCCAAGTAGATCATCAACGATGGTGGTGCTAAAGTTAGGCTGGCCACTCAGATCGAGCCCAAACATTGCGTAGACAACTTCAGCAAGAGAATACTCTTTCACCTTGCTTCCCTTCGCCTCAAAAATTGGACCTATCAAATATATCGCCTACGCGTACTCTTGTCAACAGATAAGCTCGGGTAGGCCGGCCAAGCGAAGTATCAATTTAGAAGATATGCAGTCGTGAATATTCACCTTGTATGATTATTTATTCAGCCGCTGCTTAGTCATTCCACACCAATCGGGTAATGACCGGCCCTAGCGCCGCACAAATAATCAGCCACACCACAAACGCCACTGCGGCAATTGTGGCTTTATTTTGTTTAATGGGCAAATCATTAAAGAAGCGGTCGCTGCTATAGAATAACCCCGCTGAAAGCACACCGGCCAGCAAGAGATACAGCATATAATGAGCGATTTGGGTAAAGAGCAGTAAGTTAGAACCAGCATACAAAAATAGCAGTGCAAACACCGAAACCAGCTGGGCATTGGCCACCCAGGCCTTCAATAATTGTGCCGTCGCGAGCCCAATTGCCACCGTCGCCCCTAGCTGAACAACTAAGGTTAAGAATGGCAGCACGCCCATCATGCTGTTTGCAATAAACGATTTCACTAGCGCCAGCACCAACCCGGCAATCAAACCTATAAGAAGCACGTATTTTAATGAGTTTTTCATGATTCTAGTATAGCACCTAGTGCGCACAAAAAGCCGCCTCGAAGCGGCTTTTAACTCTCGTGTGGTACGCCTGAAGGGATTCGAACCCCTGGCCTTTGGTACCGGAAACCAACGCTCTATCCAGACTGAGCTACAGGCGCGTATCTATTTCGAAGCTTATCAATAACCACGCCGTTATGCAAGTTGCTATGAAAGTTAGATTTTTAAAAATAAGGTGTCCCAGGCGCATTTCGGGAGATACGCCTGGGACAGGGAGGCCGCTGATTAGCGGCCGGTTCCAATGAGCTGCTTTGCGGGCTCAGGCGCAAACAAGTCGCGTCCACTCGCCCAGGCACTCAGTTCGTTTCCAAAGTACCAATAGGCACCGACGTGCTGAATTACCTTCTCAACCTCCACGCGAGGGAGGTCTTCCGATCCAGCAGTTCTCAAGGCTGAGACGAAGATTATGTCCAGGTTCAAGCCATGTTGGCTGATACCCTCTTCGAGCAGCTGAACGAATTGGTTAGCGAAAGTTACAGTTGGCTTGTGCGCACAGCTAGCTCGCCACTTCAGCCAAGCAGCACGGTTTTCTGACCGTTCAACTTCACTTTGGCCTTTGAAAAGCATCGCTTCTCCAGAGTAGAAAGTCGGAAAATTGGAACTATTTTTAATAATAACACCTAAAGTGTGGCGGTTTCAATAATAACTTGAGCGCATTTCTTCCTCGAATTCTTGAATCTCGCTGACAATATCTGACAAAAATTAACCCTCCCAGCTAGCGTAACTGAGAGGGGTTAATAGAGCTAATATAAAACCTGGTACACCCGGCTGGATTCGAACCAGCGACCACTTGGTTCGAAGCCAAGTACTCTAATCCGCTGAGCTACGGGTGCATACTTCTTTCAATATAACAGATTGAGGGCAAGTTCTCAAGCCGTGGCACTTGAGGGGTCTTGCCTTGTCTATCAACGTTAACGGCTGCATCTTATATTGCAGCCCCGCGTTAACAGACAATCGCGGCTACAACTACGACACGCCGCATTAAGTGTAGCGGTCCTTTTTGAATTAAGTTGCTTTGCTTTCACTCCTTAGCTCAAAACTTGCTTCAAACTCTCCCGTAAATTCCGGCGCCCATTCGGCCACACCCGTTGGCACATCCAGGGCTTCTTGTCGCGCTGGGCTATTGGCAAAGTCAACTGGCTCAATCATTGCGGCGCCGGCATCGCGCAGACTCACCCATTCACCAGTTGGCTGATGTCGAAGATAATACACCATACTGGCGACGCGGCTTTCAGTGGCAGCCAAGCTCACCAAAGCGACTCTATCAACCATCAGTTCAGTTGGATCATCACGTGGCGGAAGTTTTGCAGCTTCGTAGCGCCCTTTCTCAAAACTTTCGGGGTCGGTAATTTCACGTAGAGCAGAAAATATCGCTCCCCGGCCTAAATTTATCCGTAGAATCCGGCCACCATCACCTCTCTTTGACTCTGCTTGCAACCAGTTGGCAATTTCTTCAGCCGCTCGGCCTTCGTGGTGATTGCCGATAATCGCGCCTCGTGCCGTTGGCTCGCTGAGGGCTTGTTTCATTTGCAGCAACTGTTTTGTCACTGACATTTGCCATGCTTGTTCATCTGGTGCCGCTGATTGTTTTTCCATATCAAAAATATTCCAATTTTGCCCACTTAAAATTACTAAAAAACAAGATACACCATAGCGGTGTCGTTTCTAGAAGCATTGTACACCCATTTTGCTATCAAGGTCAAAATACATACTATTTATCTATTTTTGCAATCATTCCAGATATGACGACACCCCCGAAGGAATGTCGTACTTTAACGACATTCACTCCGAGGGCGTTACAGCGCTACGAGGCGGGTAGTTGATTGCACAAGCTACGCAGCGCAACTTCGAAATCAATCAAGGTCTCCCACGACAGGTTGTTATCCTGCGGCTGTTGATGTGCCTGTTGAATCCACCGCAGAGCGATCTCCTTGGCTGCCATCAGTTGAACGCGCGGGATGCCAGCTTCTTCGGGCGACATGTCATGGTTCACGAGCAGACGCAGTACCTTTAGCAAATTGCCGTCGAAAACCATCTGGTAGCCATCGTTTTGGATAGGATGAAAGATCAAACGCGCCTTTGCAGCTGCATCCTGACGAATCCACTCTTCAACCTCAGCATGCGACAGCCCTAGCTGTTCCCATGAAATCCTAAGGAACTCAACCTCTTGTACCAGTCGTTTGGCTTGATGCACCTCTCCTCGCCTGCAAGCATCGATCCGGCCCCGAAGCTGCTTTTGATACCCTCGGAAACATACCTCGAGTGCCGCGATCTCTTCGCCCGGCGCAAACTCCCAAAGTTGGATTTCTCCAAGCACCACCTTTTCTGCCAACCTCTTGGCATCGTAGAGCCCACCGTCCGGTGATTCCTCTTTGGCAAACAGCCAAATCGTTCTCAGGCGATGCACTTCGCCCAGCCGACAGGTCCACGCCCAATCATCCGCGGAACAACCAATTGCTTCCGGAAGATCTCTGCGGGCACGTTGAACGAGTTTCGCCACCTCGATGAGTGATGGCGCGCAATCAATTCGCCCGATCATCACGTACCGGTGTCGCAGCTTAGCTTCTTGCTTCAGCTCCTTCCAGGCAAAAGTAACCAGATGTTCAAGTACTTCGTCTTTGAGTAGCTTAGCGTCCTTATCGGGGTTGAAGAATGCCTTGGCCACCATGTCGGGGCCAATCTGCTTCAATTCAGCCCAATGCTGTGGAATCATGAGCATGCTGATCATGCCAGCGCCCTCTCTCTATCTCTTACGAGGTGACAAAGACTATTCATATTTTATCATTTTTGTGCATTATGTCAATTATAATTGTGATGAGCTTTCGGTATCCCTTAGACTCTGCTGGGTGTAGAATACATTTATGACCTTTCCAGACCAACTTTTACATTACAAGCAAATGCTTGATACCGATATCACCAGACAGAGCCAAGACCTCTTGAAACAAACCGGTAATGAATATGGCAGTTTTTCGCACGATTCCCTGGCCGCGTTTACGAACATCCTATCTCGTGGTGGTAAACGCCTGCGTGGGGCGCTGGTTATGGCAAGCTACGAAATGCTCGGTGGCCGGGATTCGGCCATGATTATTCAGGTTGCGCGAGCAGTTGAAATGATCCATGCTTATCTGCTGATTATTGATGACATTGCTGATAATTCCGCTGTGCGGCGCGGTGGCCCAAGCGCCCACACGCTACTCGCTACGCATCATCAAACAAATCAGCTACAGGGCAATTCGCAGCACTTCGGAACCAGCGCCGCTACCTATGCTGCCCTTATTGGCTTTTACGAAGCAGAAGGCATACTGATGCAACTTGAGCTGCCCGCCACCTTGAAGCTGCAGTTACTCGAACAGTTACGCTCAACGCTCATTACTACTTATCATGGCCAGCTGCTCGATACGTACAACGAAGCCACCGGCACAGAGGATGAAACCAAAGCCCTGCGCGTGAGTGAACTGAAAACTGCTTATTATTCAATCGTGAACCCACTGCAAGTTGGGGCGCTATTGGCCGGCGGCACACCCAATGATTTTTCGCTATTACAAGAGTACGGCCAGCAAGCCGGTATAGCTTTTCAGATTAGTGACGATATTATGGGAATTTTTGGCAACGAAGCCAAAACCGGCAAATCTGCTAAAGATGACCTGCGCGAAGGCAAGCGAACAATTCTTATTACCTACACTTTGACTCATGCTAACGCTCATCAGCGCCAGCAGTTGCTGAGTATTCTAGGCAAAGCAGATGTCACCGATAACGAACTTCTAGCCGCTCGCCAGATTATTGAAGCCACCGGCGGGCTAACGTACGCCAAACAAACCATCCAGATGTATGTTCAAAAAGCTCAGGAAGTACTTAAAACCGCCCCCGCTCATTGGGATAAAGCCAAAATACAATTTTTAACAGATCTAGCGCATTCGCTGGTTGACCGCGAAGTATAAAGAAAGTGTAAATTAACGGCCTAAACGGCGCTCACGGCGCTCGAAGTCATTAATAATTGTTTCAAGTAGTTCGGCTGACATATCTGGCCACAAAACTTCAGGAAAGGCATATTGGGCGTTATCGGCAATTAAGCTCAAAAAACCTGCGCTGTTATGTGGGTCAATCCAACTGCCAGTGCGTAATATAAGATCAACGTTTGGTAAATCGCCCGTCCATGAATGGCGACGCAGGTGTTCGGCGGCTTTAAATAAATCTTTATCAAGCTGCTCGTCACTATTTTGCAAGCTCTGCAAAGCGGCGCCGCGCTCGCGCTGGCCATCATAGCCAATCAGCACTGTTAATTGTCGTTCGGTGTAATGCGCTGTTGCCGAAAGCGACTCTTCTATAGCGGCGATCGTTTTAGGCTTCAAAATTTCGCGCCACTCACCCATTACCTTCACTTGCACCTGATGCTGATGGATAAGCGGATGCGTCGCCAGCTCATGAAATTTTTGGGCAAAGATTGCTTCAATCGCGTTCACCAGCATAGCCGGACGCTTTAATAAGTTATCGTACGAACTGGCCCAAAAGGTGACGTGTGGCACGCCTATTTCAAAGGCGGCTTTAATTATCTCGAAGGTTGTCTCGCTGCCTTTTTTATAAACACTGTCTTCGCTGGAGAGGCCATGTTGCTTTGCCCAGCGACGATTGCCGTCGGGAATAATGGCCAAATGGTTGATCTGTAAGTTGCTCATTAGTGATATTCTACACCTTTTTGGGAGATATTTTTCTTTTTTTGCCAAACTTAGTACCCGTAGGTCTTGCGATGGGTGCTTCCTCACGAGAGACTGTGAAATCGGTTGCAATAACGGATTTCAGCCGAACGCTCATAAAAACTTCCAGTGAAAGTTTTTATGAAAAGAGTGCTCTCGTGAGGAAGCACCCATCGCAAGACCGGCATACACAACAATTGCTGATATACTATCAGTAGATGGATATCCGCAGCCACTTCCCACTCAAAGAACTCACCACTATGCGCCTTGGCGGTGAAGCCAGTGTCGTTATTGAAGTCATCTCGCGCGATGAACTAGTTGAGGCCATCCAAGCCGCAAAAAAACGCCAGCTCCCTTTTTTTGTAATGGGCGGGGGTAGCAATATTATTGCTCGTGATGATGGCTTTAAAGGAGTGCTAATTTTAAATCGAATTCCTGGCTTTGACGTACTCAGCGATGACGGACTCACCGCCATCGTCAAAATTGGCGCTGGCGAAAACTGGGACGAAACCGTTCGAAAGACGGTTGAAATAAACCTCAGCGGCATCGAGGCGATGTCGGCTATCCCGGGAACGGCCGGCGCGACACCGGTGCAGAATGTTGGTGCTTACGGCCAAGAAATCGCCGATACGCTTACCGAACTTGAAGCTTACGATCTTACTACCAATTCGTTTGTTACTTTGCAAAACGCTGATTGTGGGTTCTCGTACCGGCATAGCATTTTTAAGTCTACCGCCGCTCGGCGTTATGTTATCGTGTCTATTACTTTAAAATTACGACGCGTCGCCCTAACCCCGCCCTTTTATGCCAGTTTGCAAAAATATCTCGACGACCATAATATTCACTACTACACGCCGCAAGTCATCCGCGATGCCGTGATTGACATTCGCCGCGAAAAACTGCCTGACCCCAAGCTTTTACCAAACACCGGCTCGTTCTTCAAAAACCCTATTATCGAGCCGTGGCTATACCAAGATCTTCTCAAAACCTACCCCGACATGCCGGCTCACCAAATGGCCGACGGCAACTATAAAGTGCCCGCTGGCTGGCTGATCGAGCAGGCTAATTTAAAAGGCTACAAAAATCATGGCATGCGGACTTACGAAAAAAATGCCTTGGCCATTATCAACGATTCCGCCACATCTTACAAAGACTTAGCCGCTTTTCGCGATGAAATCATCGGCAAAGTTCGTGATACATTCCGGATCACCCTCGAGCAAGAACCCGAGGAGCTGTAGCATTTTTCATCTCATCCAGCCGTAGCCTTGCACATTCCTGCCATCCTGTTTATGCTTAAGGTATTGTGGGCACAAAACAAACAACAGCTGGCTTTACCATTATCGAACTAATAGTTGTGATTGCCATCATTGTTATTCTGGGCACGATAGCTATTATTAACCTTCAAGGGGGCCAGGCAGCCGGCCGCGATATCGAGCGCCAGCAGGATGTTCAGTCAATTGCGAGTCGCTTTGAGGCGTACTATGATGAACGCAATTTTAACCTGCCCTATTTCCCAACGCCTTCTTACCCGCATACCACTCAAATCTCTACTGCCACCAAGGGCCTCAGCCCCGAAGCCTACCGCGCGCCGGGTACTGCCGAGGGCACAAATTCTATTATCATCGCGACAAATACCAACAGTACACCGGGTGGCGTGCTTCCTCAGCCCACCATCCACCAATATGTTTATCAGCCTTTTAACGCCGCGGGCGAATTATGCACTGCCGGTAACGGACCGTGTTTACGTTTTAATATCTTTTGGCGCACCGAAGCTAGTAACCAAGTCGAAAAACTTACCAGTCGCAATCAACAATAATATGACATAATAAACATAACCATTATGAATACACCCCACTCTGGCTTCACCACAATTGAGCTACTCATCTCGCTATTTGTTGCTGCCGCGTTGGTTGGCACGTTTTATCAACTGTTTGCCGCCGCCGATCAAGGCAACCGTGATGCTCGTTTTCGGGCCAGTGCCAGTGCACTTGCCTATTCTAACCTTCGTAAGTACAACACTAAACCAGCTAGTTTTATCTGTAATAATACCACCGATTTAGTCGCTAACAGTTCTGCCCCTGGCCAGGTGATTTCTACCAACACCACCAACAGTAATCACCCTTCTGGGCTGCCCTCGCCGGTAGTAGAAACGATTATTGCCTGGGCGCCAGCAGGCTGTGGCAGCAACAAGCCTGTTTTGATCAATGCTATTGTCACCTACGGCCCACAAGAGAGGAGCATCAGGCATGGCACCTACGTCAATTAAAAAGACTTCTGGTTTCACCTTGGTTGAGCTGGTCATTGTGGTGCCAATTGCCATGCTAACGCTTATGGCCGTGGTAGCAGTGCTGATAAATTTAGTCGCTGATAACGCCAGCGTCCGTGGTGAGCTCAGCGCAATGCACGACACTCAACAAGCGCTTAATACCATTGAAACCGATGCGAGCCTGGCTGCCAAATTTATTACTACCAAAGATGCGCCGTTTAACGACCCTTACGGCCCTAGCGGTAATGGCGGCAGCTGGTCTTTTAATGGCAGCTCGAGCGACATTAATGCCCTGCTTATCCGCGCCTATGCCACCACCGCTAACCCGCTCGATACCACCAAAACCGCCGTCTACATTAACGAACTTGGCTGTTCAAACGATGTTATTTTGTCGAATCCGGCACTTACCACTAATATACTTTACTTTGTGCAGGGAGGTAACTTGTATCGGCGAGTGCTTACCGATACCAGCAAAACAACCTGCGCCCCACAATACCAAAAACAGTCCTGCCCGCCAAATCGCACCACAAATAATACTATTTGCAAGACAGACGACTCGCTGCTGCTATCTGACGTAACGAAATTCAAAGTCGATTATTTCAGCGATCCACTTTCTGGCACGCCCCTCAACACCAGCTCTGGGGCTGCCAGCGTCCTCGACCCGGCAGTTGCAGTGCGGGTCACCATAAAGGTCAGTAAAAGCATTGCCGGGCAAGCCTTTATTCATGAACGCAGCCTATTTATACACAAGCGAAACCTTTAAAGTGCTTGCGCTTATTACAACACTGCGTTATCATTAGTCCATACAAGAACATTACTAACTAGGGGGCATCTACATGACTCTTCAAAATATAAAAGATTACCGCGAACGAGGCTTCACCATCGTTGAACTTTTGATCGTAATTGTGGTGATTGCCATTCTTGCAACATTGGTAATTACTGCTTATAACGGCGTACAGCAGCGCGCACGAGATTCAAAGCGTGATTCAGATGTACGAGCGATTCAAACCGCTGCCGAAGCTTACCAAAGCGAAAAAAGCTTATACCCAACCTTGACTCAGCTCGAGGCCGCTGACAATACGGTTAAGCTTGATTCATCTTTGACCGATAAAATCACCGGCACTCCTCCCACCGACGCCACTAAGGATAATTATGGCTATATCCAATGTACCCATACCACAAAAGGGGTAACGGGGGCGCAAATCACCTATTGGAAAGAAACTGGCACAACAACTGGCCTACACAAGAAGAATTTAGGCGATCTTTCGAGCACTAACTGTACACCATAAGCTGATTGCTATCGCTAATACTAAATTGCACCTCTCGGGGTGCAATTTAGTATGCACCACCGGATGGACGTGAGTAGCTGGAGAGGTCGCCCAGACACTTCAGGCGCGCGGCTACCTGGAGCCAGCGGCTTCACGAAAGAACAATAGACGCTGCCGTCGCCAGGCTCAATAAGCAGGAAGCGGAGTGGGAAAAGACGGCCGATAAACTTCAGCGCCCGTCTTGGCACCGCTAACGGCGCCTCGCATACTGATGAGCGGCATGCTACATCGCCGCTCATCAGCATGCACCACCTTTAATACGGCAACGGAAACTGTCGCACCAACTCGCGCACTTCTTCACGAAGTTTGGCGAGTTTTTTCATATCCGAAGGACTCTGCATAACTTGCAGTAACCATTCCGCAAGCTGCGGCATATGCTCTTCGCGTAGGCCACGGGTAGTTAAAGCTGGTGTCCCAAGCCGAATGCCACTAGGACGGAATGGTGGTAAGGTGTCGCCAGGAATAGAATTTTTATTAAGTGTCAGGCCAATCGCATCGAGCGCTTCTTCGGCGACAGCGCCATCAATTCCAAAACTGGTATGGACATCGGCTAGAATCAGGTGATTATCTGTGCCATTCGTCACCAGCTTGAAGCCGCGTTTCATAAGCTCATCGGCCAAAACTTTGGCATTCTTCACAATTTGGGCAGCGTAATCTTTAAAACCTGGCTGCAGAGCCTCATAAAAACTAACCGCCTTCGCAGCAATCACGTGCATATGCGGGCCGCCTTGCACACCAGGAAAAACCGTGCGGTCAATTATTGTGGGTAAATTCTCGACCGTATATTCAGGTTTTTTTAACGGATTGCCTACAACGCCTCGGCTTAATATCATGCCGCCGCGTGGGCCGCGCAAGGTTTTATGCGTTGTGGTGGTAATAATATGAAAGCCGTAGTCAAACGGGTTATTAGCCACGCCACCAACGATTAATCCGGCAATGTGAGCCATATCGGCCATGAGCACTGCTCCGACCTCGCGGCCAATCTCGGCGAATTTAGCATACTCTAATTCACGGGGATAGGCGCTAAAACCCGCCAAAATGATCTTGGGTTTGTGTTTCAAGGCTAGTTCGCGCAGCGCCACAAAATCAATCTCGCCGGTTTCGACATCTTTCATGCCGTAACGCACAAAGTTGTACTGCTTGGCGAGCACTGTTACCGGGTGCCCGTGAGTTAAGTGCCCGCCATGAGATAAATCCATAGCCAACACGGTATCGCCTGGCTGCAGCCAAGCGTGGTACGCCGCTTCGTTGGCTTGGGCACCCGAATGTGGCTGAACATTAGCGTGATCGGCTTTAAACAACTGCTTTGCCCGTTCGATTGCCAGGTTCTCGATTTTATCGGTATTGATTTGCCCCCCATAATAACGCCGTCCTGGATAGCCTTCGGAATATTTGTTTGTTAGCACACTGCCAAGTGCCGTCAGTACCTCGGTACTGACGTAATTCTCCGACGGGATTAGTTCTAAACCGTCTTGTTGGCGCTGCTTTTCGGCAGCTATAAGTTCAAAAATTGAAGTATCGTTCATAAAAATATCCTATTTACAGATTATACTAATGTGAACGAACAGGCTATAACATAAGTATTAGTATATCATATTGGAGGTCGCCTTTTACTTCTGTGGTGCTTCTATGTCGTTCCTCCTCTTGTCAACTGAACGCGTAGCTTTTTTATTTTTAATTATGTTTGACAAGTGATCCAATGAGCGATAAGATAGGTACTTGTAGTCAAACGGCGCAACAGGAGGTTACGAGTGTCTCTTCCCGAGTACATCATCACGAGACTCCGCGAACAAGCCAAAGAAAAGTGGCCGCAACTTACTGATACCGCCATCGATGAAGCGCTTAAAGCAATCCCCGTCAAGGATTTTTCAGACGCTATCACCGCTGATCGAGCGCTAACTGCAATTCTTATGGCGCAGTACGGTATGCCGCAAAAACCATAATCCTGCCGAGGTGGTGAGTTATCGCAACTCACCACCTTTTACTTGATCTAATCTCATACATGATATATCATAAGAACTATGGAAAAAGATTACAAACTCAAGATCGGTAAACTTATTCAGAAAAACCGCATTAATCGCGGCATGACCCAGCAGGAGCTAGCGCAGGCTCTTGGCACTAGTCAAAGCGCCGTCAACCGCATTGAAAGCGGCGGCCAAAACCTCAGCATGGAAATGTTGGCGCGCATTAGCGACGTTTTAAATAGTGAAATTATTGCCCTTAATCGAGGAACGCTCAATTTTAGAATTAACGGTGGCAAAAAGCTATCCGGCAGTATTGAGGTAAAAACTAGCAAAAACGCAGCTGTCGGCCTACTGTGCGCCGCGCTTTTAAACAAAGGGAAGACGGTCTTCCGCCGCGTCGCCCGCATTGAAGAAGTCAACCGCATAATCGAAGTGCTGCAAAGTATCGGCGTGAAAGTTCGCTGGATTGGTAAATCAAACGACCTCGAGATTATTCCGCCAAAAGTGCTTGACCTCGAGAACATGGATATTGAAGCTGCAAAGCGCACCCGAAGCATTATTATGTTCCTTGGGCCACTCTTGCACCAATACGATTCATTTAAGCTGCCGTTTGCTGGTGGCTGTAGCCTCGGCACGCGGACGGTTGAGCCGCACATGACCGGCCTGGCTCCATTTGGCCTGCACGTTGAAGCCACCTCGGATTATTATGACGCCACCGTTGAACCAACCCGAGTTGAAAAAACGATTCTGCTGACCGAACGTGGCGACACGGTTACCGAAAATGTAATTATGGCGGCCGCCCTTTACGACGGCACCGTCACCATCCGTAACGCCAGTCCTAACTATATGGTGCAGGATGTTTGCTACTTTTTGCAAAAACTTGGCGTAACAATTGAGGGTATCGGCACTACTACCCTCCGTATCACCGGTGTAAAGCATATCGATACCGACGTTGAATATTACCCCAGCGAAGACCCAATTGAAGCCATGAGCTTAATTGCCGCTGGCATTGTTACTGATTCAGAAATTACTATTCAGCGCGTACCGATTGAATTTACCGAAATCGAACTAGCGGTGCTTGAAGGCATGGGCCTCGAATACGAGCGCAGCCCCGAATACACCGCCCGTAACGGCCATGCTCGTTTAGTCGATATTACCCTCAAGCACTCTGAGCTACGCGCACCAAAAGACAAGCTCCACAGTATGCCCTTCCCTGGGGTTAATATGGACAACCTGCCCTTCCTCGGCCTGATTGCCACCGTGGCTCATGGCCGGACCTTACTACACGACTGGTCGTACGAAAACCGCGCCATTTACTTCACCGAGCTTAGCAAATTAAATGCTCGAATTGAGATGGTGGACCCACACCGCGTGTATATTTCAGGCCCCACTAAATGGAAACCAGCTGAGGTAATTGCGCCACCTGCGCTGCGGCCTTCGGTAGTGATTTTGCTTGCCATGCTTGCCGCTCCTGGCGCGTCAATTCTGCGTGATGTTTATTCGATTAACCGCGGTTACGAAGATTTTGCCAACCGGCTGAATAGCCTTGGCGCTGAGATCGAAACTTTCCGCGAGATCTGAGCCTTCAGCTAGTAAAACAGCTCCACCTGCCGTTAGATCGCGGAGCTGTTTTTATGTAGCAGTGATTATTCTTCTTCCGGAAGCTGCAAAGTTGGCCCCGCGTTTGTCCAGGCAATCACCCCAATCTTTTCCGCAAAAACTTTCTGCGAAGCATCAGAGCTCGAAAGCTGGAGCGTGGCGGTGTCTTTTTTATCGGTTATGCGGTAGGCGTAGCGCGTGTCGCCTTGGTCTATAAAAATTTCATCCCCTACCCGCAACTGCCCGAGCCGCGCAAATGGCGACGCTTCGAGCGTTTGCCGTGGAGTAATTTGTAGGCTTAAAGCTGGTGCCGTAACGCGCAGGGAATTGTTGACATCGCCTTCAAAAGTAGCGTGCCGGCTATCTTGTGAAAGCTGAACGTTTATCTTCGGAATATACAGTTGGTCGCCCTCGACACCTGGCGCCACAGTGCGCACTTTTTCAGTGACAGCCTTTTGATTAGCAAATACCCAACCGCCGGCAGCCGGTAACACCGATAAAAAGCCCACGTAGCCGCCAACCACTAAAAATAGCATCATAAAAGTCGCTATTTTTAAGCCTTTTCTTCCCTTTTTGTCCTTAATAATCCCGTACTGATAATGATATTTCATATATAATTTCTGCGTTTTAGGCCACATTAAAAAGCTTTCGCTACAAGCCATCATAGCAAAGTTTGTTTGTAAACTACAGAGCAATGCTGTTGATTATTGTGGTATTATAAGACTCGCCCATAGTAGAGCGAGGAGTTGGCATGACTAAGGCTTTTCAGATACCCAAGACGGTCGTTGAGGTCAAGGTTGAACTAGGAAAGTACGTCTTTTCTCAAAAGCAACAACCGAGCGGCATGGTGCGGTCAGGTCCAAATTACGTCGAGCTTGGCACTCTCATCATCAAGCGTTACAATCGCCAGCTTAAGGCGCTAGCCGAGATTGCACAGCGTGCTGAAGCCGCTCGCAATCCGAGCGCAAGTGTTAGAAGTGAACTCGCTCGAAACGTTAAAGGAGCGGCAAATTTCCTTGCAACCGTAAAGGAGCCCTATATTAGAGAAATGTTCACGCATGGCTTTCGTCTTAACGGCCAGGGACTAGAAAGATTTTTGCTGCTTGTACAAGATGTCTCCAGCAGCGCTCATCAGCCAGATTAATGATCAGCTTAGAGAAAGCACTTAAACTTCCTAGTGGAAGGTGAACCTAGTTCCTCGGGTGCGGCTGTTCTAACTGCCTGTAGCACGGTGTTGTCCGTGCTACAGGCAGCTTTTTATTTTAAATGGCGGTAGTGAAGCAAATCTCACCACCGCCATGCTGCCGGACGCCAAACACGCCGTTATCCAGCGAAGTCACGCGAGTGGTGCGCTTACAGCCCGGCGCCAAATGGGCTGTTAGCTTCATCGACTTCGCGGGCAATAGTCGCCCAGTAGGTCGTCTCCTCTCGATCGATGATCCCGGGCCCGGACCCGCTCGCCACTCGGTAGCCAAGCCGGCGCAGCGCGGGGAATTGCTGGTGCGCGACGGGGTTGTCGCTGACAATCCAGAATTCGCCGACACTGAGTGGCGTACCGTCGAAATGTCTTTTTTCGATAAAGGTAACCAGCCGCTTGACTTCGTCTGGTCCCAAATCGTGGTCCAACAGCACCAGATCGAAATGACTCTTGGTCATTGCCACTGCAGCTGCCACCACAGTGCGAGCGTACACTACCTCATATTCACTAGCGAACCGGATTGTCCTAAGATCGTCAACAACCAATACTTTCAGCGATGTTGTAGCCATTACCACTCCTTAGGTCGTTTTTTAGAATAAAATATAATCTTATTAAAGTCAATAATACTTTGTTGTCATTTCATATTTTTGTGTTATTATAGCAAAGACAGGTGGCATACTACCTATCTGGGATGAAAGGGAGTCAACCATGGCACCGCTGGTGTTATCGATGCCGTCTCACTGCGAAGTGGAGCGTGCTGAAGTTGAGCGCGCAGCCACCGAAATGGTCCAGGCTGCCGCACAAGCTGCAGGATACCTCGTATTTAGGGTGATTGAACTCTCCAGCACTTACGAACTGAATGCTGCCGGTCAAGTGACTTTTGGCGGCAAACTGGTTGTGCGAACTTGCACGAGGCTCGTCCATGAAGTGTGGATGAGCTGCAAAATCATCGAGACCCCCGACGGCTGGACTCAGGCCAGCTGCCGCTTCGATGGCGCCACTAAGCTCTTCGAAGCGCACTGCAGTCTGATTTATCCTGGCCACGTGACAGTCAAGGTGGCGTAAGCCGAACCTTCCACCCCGCCTCCTCTTGCCTGTTGTCCATCCCCCAGATGGCAATAACAGCAAGAGGAGGCGCTTTAACGTTAATTCTGTACCACAATAGCCCCTAGAGCACGACTATGGTCTGTCAACTACATGGATTGGATGAAGCGAACCGTAGAAGTATACGACACCGGTGCCGAAGACCTGGCGGCTTATTTCGGCAGCCTAGGGCCACGCACTGCCGACATCGCTGAGGTCAGCAAAAGCGCTAAAAGCTCCCTCGACCCATGCAGGTTCAGGGAGCTTCATAAATTTGACAAATAAAATTAGCAGCGCCAGCCACTGAAACTGACTGGCGCCATGCTTTCGCCAAGAAGCTTGTAGATTATTTGCTGGCTCGAACTTTATATAAGTTAGCTATTTGCCAGCCTCACCCTGCCTCCAACAACACGCTCCGGCGCGCCCACCACAACAAAGGACCGTACGGTGCCGTCATCGTCGCCGTCATCGAGTTGCGACCTCAGGTTTTCGCCAGTGCTCGTCACAAAAATGTAATCAAAGGGCGGGATCAAGGCTCGCGACGTGCGTTCAAAAGCCGTCATGCTCAGTTGAAGCAGGCCGTTTTCGCAGCTTAGCATAGCGTAAATACTGTAGGTGGTGCCCTGGCTCACTTGAAAAGCTGCTGAACCCTGCGCTGCGAGTTCTTTCATAGCTTCCGAGACGACCTTGCCGGTAAATCGCACCTGCTGCAAGTCCGCCGCGAGCTTAGCGGCATCATAACCACGGCTATCCATCATCAACTCCCTGCTGTCCTTGGCAGGTACCGGTTAATTATACCGGCAGAAGGTGCATATGACTACAGATTATCTACTCTGCAGCGCATCTAGCGCCACACCCATGGCAGCAAATACCTGCCAATCTTGCTGGCTATAAGCTCTAGGGGCCATTTCAAGCTGGTAAATATCCCGAAAACGTGCAGTTTTACGATACTTGCCAACTTTCATCGCGGTTTGGGGATCAATAAAATCAAAATGGTACTTCATAAGTAGTATCATCACTAGTTCAATCAGATCCCCAACAAATGGAATAAAGCTCACCACTCGTCGTATGATCGCTAGAGCTTTACTGCTTTCGGCCACTGTAAATAGCACTTTTTCTTCCGCATCCATCACTTGCCAGGTGCTCACCAGCAGCGATTTCTTAAATTGCTTTCGCAGAACGCCCAGCCTTTTTCGGGCAGCATCTTCAACAAAATAACGACCGTGAATATCTAGAGCTTTTTCGGCCCGTAATGTAAATGCCACAGATTGCTGCGACTCGTCGGTAAAAAAGGTAATCTTTTCGCGAATTGTTACTCGCTTTTGCTGCGCAAAGGCTAATAACTCACCCTTCGTCCCATTGTCCTGGGCGCCAAATACCATGTAGCGGTTTACAAAAGGAGTCAATTTTTGTTCGATAATTATTTTTGGTTCCATGTTCATCTGTCTTTCATCATAGCACGCTCGCGTATCGGCTGCTCGTTTCCCCAAGAAAAATATCCCACCAAATAAGTGAGATATTTTTCTTGGGGCGAATGATGGGGTTCGAACCCACGGCCTCCGGAGCCACAATCCAGCGCTCTAACCTACTGAGCTACATCCGCCATAATTAATACCTGGATATTATACTACATCACCCCTAACAAGTACAGGGTGATCGTACGTCGAAGAAAATGCGATGACAACCCGAAACAACTGATTTAGGAGCTCCGTGGACATTCCTGCTTTATGAAATTTTACCGAATATGGTATACTTTCTTCAGTCATGCGGGTGTCGTATAGTGGCTAATATGCTAGCCTTCCAAGCTTGAGACGCGAGTTCGATTCTCGCCACCCGCACCAGAAATAATTTTGATCTGACAACAGCACTGCGATTGAAGCGGTGCTGTTTGTTTAGTGGTACAATATAGACGCTTACACCGTTTATCGGTATAATTCCAGATATGCCCCGGTAGCTCAGTGGATAGAGCAAGAGACTTCTAAGCTTTTGGCCGTTGGTTCGATTCCAACCCGGGGTACCATAACGCTTATGTTAAAGGGCTTCATTTCGGAAGTCTTTTGTTTGATATATAGTTAAAACATGCCTAAGTTCAAATTCGCTAAACTAGTTCGCGACAAGATAGTTGAGCATCAAATTGCATCTGGCGCGACTCCCATCTACCGTCAGCTAAATCCAAAAGAGCATAAAAATGAGCTAATCAAGAAGATAGTGGAAGAATCCCAAGAGATTCTTCACGCCAAGCCTGAGGAAGTTGCTGCGGAAATAGCGGATGTCCAACAGGCACTTGATGACCTAAAAGAGCAATACGGGCTAACAGACAAAGATATCACAAAAGCTCAAGCTATAAAAAATGAGAAGAACGGAGCATTCAAAAAAGGCTTGTACGTTGATTATGTAGAACTCGATGGCAATAGTAAGTGGGCTGATTATTACCGCAAAAATAGTAGTCGCTATCCTGAGATAAAATAGGCACCTAAGAACTTAGAATGATCTGAGAAGTTTAAGCTTTTGCCAGGAACCGTCCACGCGTCACCACTAAATAAGCGACGCCTACAGCACTAGTGAGTAATCCAAAGATAATTAACACACCGGCCGTTGTCGTGAGCTCCGTGAATACTCCATAAGTAAGAAACCCGATCACAGCGCCGGCTTCCACCCCTAAGCCATTAATCGAGGTAATAGTCGCTCGCGTTTTACCCTGAATCGCGTGCTGCACTTTTGCACCAAACACCGTTATCGACACCTTCACGAGCAGCATAAAGGCGGCAAAGCCAACCAGACCAGCCGGCCCCAGGAACTTGCCCGCCGCAGCTAAGGCAGCTCCCGCCGCGATAAGCAGCACCATAAAACTCACCGGACGCCATTTTTCTAATTTATAGGCAAAGAAATCCATTACAATAACCGGCAAAAATACAAGTAGCGACACAGCCGGAATCAAAACCGTCGAAACATCGCCAGCCTTAATAATCAGCGAGGCATATTCATCAAAGATACGAAACAGCACCCCAACAAACACCCCAAACGCAATGAGTCTTAACAGCGCACGGTTTCCACGTACTTCTGTAATGGCTTGACGTATGATCGTTGCGTACGGCACTGGTTCAATATTGTCCTGTTTCTTTTTGTGAGGCAAAGTAAACGCCATACCACTCGCAAGAATCGTCGCTATAACACTGCTCCATAGCACTCCTTCATACCCCAGCCAGGCAAACACTGGCATCGCCAGCAAAGTGGCGCCCAGCCCAAAGAACATGGCAAAGCTTTCAGAACGCCCAAGCACTTTGGCATATAAGGTCTCTTTTCCGGCGGTTTTTAATTCGTCAAACACCAAAGCTTCAAAGGTGCCCGAACTAAGCGACCGACCGATCCCCCAAAGCGCCAAGCCAAGCAAAAAACCTTCGAATGTTGGCCAAAACACCCATATGCCGTAGCCAATTGCACGAATAATTTGAGCCAGGCCCAGCAAGTTGCGTCGTGAATATTTATCTGCCAAAGCACCGGTTGGCACTTCTGCAAGCAAGATAATAACTGCCCAGATACCAAGCAGCAGCGAAATCTGAAACGTACTCAAGCCGCCGCGTTCGGCAAACATGACATTGTACAAGGGATAAAGCAACATGAACTCGCTAAAAATGCGGTACAAGTAAATCTTAATTAACAAGGCCTTCATAATTAACTATTGTAACGCAGCCTTCACCGGTATACTAGAATAATGAAACGCAAATGGGATACCACAAACGAGGCCGTACAGAAAAAGTGCATTGATGAAGTAATTGCGCGCATTGAAGAAATCGAAGATGGCGCGGTTGGGGTAATCGTAGCGCAAGATATAATCGATATCGTTACCGAGCACTTGGGGCCAGAACTATACAACTTAGGCATCCGCGATGCGAAAAAAGCTATACAAGAGCGGTTACAGGATATTGAAGTCGATTTAGCTATGCTCGAACAACAGCCGTAACCGGCTAGTTGATTGTTACCTCATGCAGCGCGCTGCGCCCCATAGTTCGCAGTGTCGCCTGGCGTTCACTATGCCGGGGTTCATAATTTGGGGCGTAATACGGCCGGATTATGTTTGTGAGCGGCGGCATATGCACGGCGTCCGAGCTAACTTTATTTAAAGCAGCCACGATTGCCTCGATAGTGGCTTCAAAAGGATAATCCCCGCTTGAATATGCTGCGGTCAAATACGCTCCGCCAAATTCAGAAGCATAGGAATGTTGGGCGTCACGGCTGACAAAAGCCGCTTTCACCGGAACGGGCTGGGGTGACGAGTTATGCGTAAAACCGTTCGTGAGGCGATCTTTATTACTCACCACAAGATTAATTTCTAGATCCGCAGGCGACATATGCGTAAATACGTCCTCTAGCGTCTCCCGCATTTGCTGGCCAGACATAATCCAGTCGTCTAAAATGATGCTTTTCACTGTGCTTGGCGCTTTGTCGCCTAGTTCTACCGGTGAAAGAAGCAGGCGGTCACCATATTTTTGTAACTCCTCATCAGTAAAATTACCTAAAACCTGATCAAGAATAAAGCCATCACTTTTATTAGTGCTGACATGTCCCAGGTCAGCCGCTTCGAGCTCGTCAAGCTCGGCATCATCATCCGCGCCATCTGTTGCAAACGTCTTGCTGGTTATGATAAAAATTGACGATTCAGAGTTATCGCGCAGGTAGATTTTCCAGTAGTCGGCAATGGATTTCGTGGCTTCTTGTAATTCTTTTTCGCCGATAAACGATAGGTTCTCGTAGATATCCTCGGCTCTTTTGGCAATCTCGCTGGGTACTTGTGGGTGGGTCATTGCTTCCTCAAGAAGAAGCATAGTTTGTGCGAGCGCTTGTTGTTCGGTGTAGGTACGCACATTAGGCACATTTCCACTGATTGAGGTGTCGGCACCAAGCCCATGTTTCATTTCGGCAGCTGAAAGAATCAGCGTTTGGCGCGTGTTGTCGGCCGCTTGCTCTATAAAGGCTGGTTGGGGCCTCGTGCGTATATTGCGTGAAAGCTGCGCGGTTTCACCCGTGGGAAGAGCATGTTCCATTGTCATTTCAATATATTATAACATATATAACTATGTAGTTCAATATGTAAGAGTTGGTCACCTCTGTGCTTTTGTGGTAAAAACTACCATAAATGAGATTAATCTTGTATAATGACACTACATATTACTCGACGGAGACTCCCAAACATGGAAAAGAACACAAACAATTACCTCGCACTTGGTGGCGGATTTATCCTGCTTGTTGGCCTGGCGCTGCTGGCTATGACCAATGGCTGGCTGGGCTTCGATAAGCAAACCTTTTGGCCAACCTACATTGTGCTTGGTGGTATTTTTATGCTGATTCTGGGCTTTGTTATTCGCCAAGCGATGTCACGAATTGTGCTCACTACTTTAGGAACCCTTGCCACATTAACGGGCGTTTTCTTTTTCTTGTTTTCGTATAACGTTTATGAGTGGAAAGCTATGGAAGTCTTGTGGCCGCTGTTCTTAGCCATTCCCGGTGCGTCGCTGCTTGCTGGCTACTATGCTGGCGGTGAAAAAAAGGTTAAGGCGCTGCTTTTTATTGGCATCGTGCTGCTGGTATTCGGACTCATCTTCCTCGTACTGACCACGCTCAATTCGTCATTTGCAATCGCTAAGCTCTGGCCGCTGTTTATTATTGTTGTTGGCTTAGGCATGTTAATTGCCGGTCGTAGTACTCGACAGTAAAAATATACACTCAATTTATAGGGTGACGGACAAGATACTCTTGCCCGTCACCTTTTTGCTACTCGTCTTCAATAACGCCTCCAGTAGTTTCGAGCAGAATCAGCTCCTTCTGTTGTTGCTTGAGTTCTTCAAGGGCTTCGGGGTCAATCACGCTCATGTAACCATCCCTTACATTCAGCTCGAGGTAGCGAAAATAAAATCATAATACTGATATTATTGCAATATCGCTGTCTTGAAATTAATAGTATACTATTCCATTGACATACTATATCTAGAGAACTATACTTTAAGAATACTATAAGCTAAACAAAGGAGTGAATGGAAAACAAAATTAACAATTTGGTGGCCGAATGGGACGACGTGTATAAAAAGGGACAATTGAGCCTCTGGATACTACTTGCCATCTTTGAAGGGCGTAAATACGCCGCGCAAATTAGTGAATTTATGCAGGATGCCACAGGCGGCAACTTTGAAGTAAAAGAACAAAGCCTTTATCGCGCCCTCCGCCGCTTTAGTGCCATGGGCTTAGTGGCGATAATCATGCAAGATTCACCGCACGGCGGACCAAAGCGTAAATATTACGAACTGACTACTGAAGGCAAGGAGGTACTTGGGCGTTTCATCGCCTTAAATATCACCCCTATGCTGAGCCCGCCAATTAACCAACTATTAAAAACTGCCGCATGGAGCGAAAATCATGAATCAACAGAGCAAACAACCACATAAACTTGGGGTTTTAGCAACTATTACTGGGGTCATTGCCCTTATCACCATTGCCTTAACCGCTATGGAAACATTTGTTGTGTATCCCACCGAAGCCCACCGAGACACCAGCCAACAAATGCGAATGCTGCAAACCGAGGCGACGAGTAGCGGCTCGCCAGGCACCGTACTTGAATCGGCAACTTATAAAGAATTGAGCTCGTCCCCCGAGGCGCAGTATAGCCTGACTGCCGCTGCTATTACCGTTGCAGTGCTGTTTATTGTACGCATTGGAATGATCGGCTTTGTTTATAACTACATAAGAAGCCGGCGTCTCGTAAAGCACGACACGTGGGCCACGGCCCTTGTGATGATGGCCGCCTGGCTCGTGTCGCTACCTGTTGTGACATTTATCGGCGCTCAGTTACTAGGCTATTCGCAATCACCTCTTGAACTGCTTTATTCAGTACTTCTAGGCATTACGCTCGGTACCCTCATTGACTACTTGTTTGCGCGAGTCTTTAAATGGCGCTACAACCGCAAGCACAGCTTTGTGGTAGATTAACTTTTTATAAAGTTAAAGACGAATCTTTTGACTCTAAGCGTAATCCTCCATTATTGTGGAATAAGGCAACATAAAAGGGGAGGCATTATGATTTCGATCACCGGTAATAATTCAGGCGCAGGTAGCAATGGTGCCTTAAGTGCAAATGGCAAGAACAAAAACGACATCCGCCGTAAGCGCATCGGTCAATGATATAAACACCCCTCAAAAGCAAGGGGTGTTACTTGACTAAGTAAACCGCTGCACCAGAAAGCCGGGCCTGCTGGACCCCTTTTTTAAAACTGTACTCAATCAGTTCACCTTCATTATAAACACTGCCTGTCGTAGCAAACTTGAGCTTAGTAGGGCTTATCGGCTGCAATGTTTCATACCAGCCAAAGGGCTCCCAATCATCGGGATCAATAATAATGATTTTGTTATAGAGGTCGATAATCTGCACGGTCGATACTTCATTGATAAATCGGGCGCTAAACTTCCCCGGATGGTGCCCGTCTTGCAAGCTGACTGTTTCAAAGAAGTAATTCACTGCACCTAAGATTCCTAGTGCAATGGCAGTAACTGGCGAGTCTTTGGCGTTGGCTGCGACTGAAACGATTAGTTTTGTGCGTGGGTTGCAAATGGTAGCTGAAACATGCCCGCCCACATGGCCGGTGTGTCCGAATAACGGCTGCCCGCTTTGCTGAAAAAATTCAATGCCAAGACCAAAAGCCGTGCTAGCATCATATCCAGTTTCAAGCTTACTTTGAGTTTTTACCTGTTCTTTAATTGACGCCGCGCCAATGACTTGCTTCTTCAGATAAATATGATCGATGAGCCGGCACATGGCATAAGGAGTCGTGTGTAGCCCTGCCGCAGCTGCTAGAGCGCCAGCTGCCTGCCGCCCAAGGGGCTGCCGTTGGTGGTAAAATGGAAGGCCATAACCCGTGGTTAGTAGTGTTTCAGGTCTAGCGGGATAGTCTGGCCAGCCGTCGATGCCTACCTCGTCCAGTAAGCTACCGAGCAGCTTGGTATATTTTGTATGTGTGACGGCTTCAATTATGCTACCGAGCAACCCATAGCCAACATTAGAATACTTCACCCGTTCGCCAGGTTGAAAAACCAAATCGTGTTTAAGTACTTGTTGCTGTAACTGCTTAGTGCCGAGAGGCGGCGCTTTGGCGAGCCAATGTTCAGCATCATTGCCATTCGCCAGTAAACCCGCGCTGTGTGATAACAAATGGCGGAGGGTGATGCGACGCACGCGTTCATCGCTGTGGGCACCAAGCCACGGCAAGTAGCGTATGGCTAAATCATCAAGCGACAGTTTTCCCTGTTCGGCTAACCGCAATAGTAACACCGCCGTGATCATTTTAGTTTGCGACGCCATACAAAATATATGGTGTGGCGTGAGTAGCTCAGATGGCTCGATGACGGCTCGACCAAAAGCATTTGTAAAAACATTCTCGCCTCGCCACAATACCGCCACGCTCAACCCCACTATATCAACGTGTCGCAGCCGATATTCCAACCACGAATCAAGAAAGGTGGCGGCTTTTTGTCTGCGCAGTTGTCGTAGGGACATAGTTGTTAGTATACCATTTAGGCCGCTGGCATAAACCAGCATTTCGCGCTATACTATAAGCCATGAAACCAACTCTTCTTGCGGTTCGTGCAATCGGTGCTGAGTTTGCTAATCGGATATTTATAACCTCTGCGCTGGTAACGGCTGGCATCTCAATAGTTTTCATTGCGTTAATCGTCTGGCTTACTTCGCTGAGTGCATGGTGGTGGCTACTAGGGGTAATTTTGATTTTCATCATGGCTTTTGCTGTGACCGCCTTGATTGTGGCGAAAGTGATCATTAATTCTGTCCGTCCGACACAAGACCGCACTCAAAAACAACAAACTAAGGCCTTCGTCGATAAACTTCAAGAATTATCAGAAGTGATGCAAACGCCTCATTTTGTGCTGTTGTTTCAAGCGGTACGCGATATCGCCCTTCCCCGCGAGAACGGTTTTATCGCTTCACTTAGTAGCGAAACCACTTCACTCAAGAACGATTTTATTGCATTAACGCGTTCGTTTAAAAAATAATTTGTCAGCGCTCATGAATTTTTGGGCATAATTATCATGGTAAAAAGAAAATATATCATTGATTCTGGTGGAAATGGTGAAACGCTGGTGCTCCTGCACGGTTACTTGGGCTCTTCACGATACTGGGTACGGCTAAAACCACTACTGCTTGAAGCCGGCTACCGAGTCATCACTATCGATTTACTTGGCTTTGGCAACGCCCCCAAACCACGAAGAATCAAGTACGATTACAACGACCATATTCAGCATATCCAGGCTGCTATCGAAAGCCTGCATTTACAGCAGCCATTTACAATTGTCGGGCACTCGATGGGCGCGTTATTAGCGCTACGCTATGCACGGCTTTACCCGCAGCAAGTGAAATCATTAATACTACTTCATCAGCCGTTATTCAAAGACCGTCAAGAAGCGGTTACTTCAATTCGCAGTACCGGGCGATCGTACCGATTCTTGCTTGATTCGCGCTTTAAGCGAATTGGCTGGCTGTTTGTAAAAGCCTTAAATTACCGCCACATCAAAAACCATAGCCCAGCTGCCCGCGAAGGGTCACTTAAAAACGTTATTGAAGCGGCTGAGGGCTTGACTGATTTAACCGCCGTCATCCAACCTGCGCTTTTAGTGGTTGGCCAAAGCGATCGCCAGGAATACGCCGCCAACGCCACCTTGTTTGCATCCACCTTTAGTAAAACCGTCACAGTGCTGACTGTCGATACTGGCCATCACGCACCGTACTTTCAGCCGAAGCAAACTTTTACCTGGCTGGATGAATTTTTAAGTAAAGCTAAATAAATGTCAGCCCTCACGAACCTATAAAAAGGTCTTGGTTTTGGTGGTTTGTTCTTATGATTATCGCCCTTTCCTACCGTTCGATTAGATGACGGCTGTAGCAGAGTTTGCTATACTCGGGGTCGAGTTGTACCAACAATAGGGGTAAATATGGCGACGGCGTTTATCATGGTTGTCGATGGAAAAAGCGACAAGATGGAAACTTTTGTCGAAATTGAGCATTTGAAAGCCTGGAATGAAAAACCTACTTTTGACAGTATCGACTATGTGCAAATTATGGAGAGTCTACCATCCTGGCGACCAATTCCGTATCAGATGATGTATGGAGGGGCACGCGTTTCGAACGAACAAGGCCAGGCCCAAATCTTCGCCCGTACGGTTGAAGCCGCCCTCGCAGCCTATGAGTGGTTGTACAGCTGGTCTGAAACCGACTCGCACTCATAGCTTACACTGTGCTGGCGGGGTTATAATAACGCCGCCAGCACACTAATTTGTAATGATCGTAGTATACTTGCAGTATGATTTATTCTTTTTTCGCTGGCGACATTCTTCGGCCAGAAGACGTGCCCAGTTTGATCTTTATTATCGCTATTTATGCCATACCATCAATTTTATTTGTCATAACGCTAATTATGCTGATCCGCGACGCATTCAAGCGAAAATTTAGGCGCCGCACTCTAATTTTTATGGTTTTGACCGTTATTGGATTACTTATTAATACAATAATTACTAGCTCATATTGACTATTTCGCCCCAAGCGCTCCGGCCAGTACATCACCCAGTACATAGGCCAATCCGGCAGCAATACCACTAAGCAATAAAGTTTCGAGGGCAGCTTTTAGTTGGCTAGTTTTGGTCATTTGTCCTTTTACGATACCGATGGCCATAAAAGCAGCACCGGTGAGGAAACAACTGATCGCGAACAGGGCGGTCTTATCCATTTTCAAGGCAAAAATAGCATCGATCACATAAATCAGCACCGGTACGAATCCGACCACCACGAATGAAACGAAGGTAGCAACGCCATCGCCCAGAGGCGTTTCGCCGCCTTCATGAGTTTCGTCTTTGCTCTTTTTCAGATCGCGTTCCGATTTAGCCGATAAGTAGGCGCTGGCGCCCATTGAAAAGCCATCGGCAATCAGGTTAGCGAAGCCCAAAATTATAATTACCAACGGGCTGAGCTGCGCACCGGCGGCCGCTGCTACGACCGCAAAGGTAGTCACTGTGCCATCGATTGCTCCGTATACTAACTGTCCTAAATATTGTTCAAACTTTTGTTTCACTGCTTTAAAGCCTCCTTTACATCATCTAATGATACCGCAATTACCTCACCTGGCGCTACCTGTCCGGCGAGCATGCGCTTTGCAAACAAATTCTCAACTGTTCGCTGCACAATGCGCCGCATTGGCCTCGCGCCGAGGCGTGGGTCGTAGCCAGCATCTACGAGGTAGCGCTTGGCTTCTTCGGAAACGGTGATGCTCATTTTTTGAAGAGCCAAATTTTTATTGACCCCCACCAATATGAGGTCGACGACTTGCAGTAGTTCATCTTTGGTGAGCGGTCGAAACACCACTATTTCATCGAAACGGTTAAGAAATTCTGGGCGAAAAGCTTGGCTGGTAATCAATTGGTTGATGAAGGGCTCTTCAAATTGTTCGAGCTCATAGCCAGCATCAATGTATTCGCGTATCGTATCGGCGCCGGCGTTGCTGGTGGCAATAATTATAGCATCACGAAAGCTGACCTCGCGGTTGCGCACATCGCGCAAAATGCCTTCATCGAGCAGTTGCAGCAAAGTGGCCAGCACATTCGGGTGGGCTTTTTCAATTTCATCTAACAGCACCACACTAAACGGTTGCTTCAGCACCTGGGCTGTTAAGCTGTGCGGATCTTCGGCGCCATCGGCGATCAAGCGTGCAACATCACCTGGCCCGACATATTCATTCAGATCGAGTCGGACAAGCTGGTTTTCGCCACCGAAATAAACATCGGCCAGGGCTTTTGAGAGCTCGGTCTTTCCTACCCCTGTTGGGCCTAGGAACAAAAAGGTGCCAATCGGGCGGTTCTGGTTGCGCACCCCCGCCCGCGCCCGGCGCAAAGCATTGCTCACTACATTGACCGCCCTGGTTTGGTTAATCATGCGCTGATGAATCAGCTGTTCCATATTCAGTAGGCGTTCGCGTTCTTCGCTGGTATTCGCAACGCCCACCTTAATATTGTACGTTTTTTCAATCGCCGCTTGCACCGATGGCGCTGATACCAGACCGTCATCGGCGTAGCTGGTAGCTGCTTCCAGTAACTTTAGGGAACGCCCGGGCATGGCTAGCTCGTGAATGTACCGCTCGCTTAAGCGGTAGGCTTCTAGTAGCGCCTGGTACATTACCGTGACTTTGTGCTGGAATTCAAGCACGATCAAGTGGTCCTGTAGCACCCGTAAGGTTTCTTCTTTGGTCGCCGGCGCTATCGTCACCCGATTCAGCGCATTCGCTAGCGCCGGATTCCGCTGGGAAATTTGTAGCCAGCGCTGTTCGTCCATGGTAAGAATAATCCTCAGCGCCCTGCCTTCAAGAATTGGCAGCAGGACATTACTAATATCCACCGACCCTACGCCTTCTTCAAAGAATAACTGCGCGTCATCGAGACAGATAATGATGTTTTTGGCTTTGTAGGCTTCTACCAGCAATTGGTTTACCAGCTGCTCTAATTCGCCACGCCCGGGTGCACTTGCAATTAGCGCCGCGGCATCGAGGCTAATAACTTGATGGTAGCGAAGATTGGCCGGAATATGGGCCGCTCCATCGAGTAGCAGCTCGGCAAAGGCATGCACAATCGTTGTTTTGCCGCTCCCGGCTGGCCCGACCAGCGCTACATTCTGCCGCCCACCGGTACTAAATACATCAAGCATTTGTGCTAATGCTTGATCGTGCGCCTCTAGCTGCACCGAGAGTAACCCCCCGCGAGCAATATTGGTGCTGACATTTACTCCGAACCGGGCAAGATACGGCGTGAAGCCAAACGACCAATCACGAGCGATGCCACCGGTTCGACGCGGGGTTTTATGCTTATTAATTAAATCTTGCACGTGGTGGTACCAGCGCACGCCATCAATTACATCGGCTTCATCCAGCTGCATATGCGCCAGCAAGTTGGTCGCCTCGGGGCTTGCCTGCAGCAAACTGACGGCGATCATCGGCGTTGAAATACCGGCGGTTGCGAATTGCTGTTTTAGCGCCATTGCTTTTTGCCAAATAGCTTGCATTTGGCCTGGGTCTTCAGCGGCAAAGTGTTGCAAAAATGCTGGCCCTAGCCCAAAGCGCGCAATCATAAAATGCCCGCCGCTCGCCTGCATGGCTGCTTCAGCGACACTATTAGGAGTCGGCCGTTCGGGTAATAAGCCAAGCAGCTCACTATCCAAGAAAGCGTCAATCGACTGACCTTTTGGATCGGGCGGGATGGCCTGTAGCTCGTGTTTCCACCAAAAAAGCAGCATCACGCCAAGGCTCGAAACTCCCAACAGTAACCACCCAACAGCCATGCTATACAAGAGCATCCCCGCGCCGCCCAAAATTAGTAGTAGCATCAATAATGCGGCGCTGACCCTTACGGGTTTGGTTAACTTACGAGCGAACCGAGCTTTACGAGCACGTAAGCTCGAGTAGTTAAATTTTACCTCCATGGCAGCCACCCCTGGATAAACAACACAACACCTACTACTGGCAATAGTGGTAACAAAGGCCAGATCATGAGTAGTGCCACATTAACAACAACCGCCAACAACAGGGCAAATGCACCGATAATAATCATGAATAATCGCATAATTGCCCCGATAACGCGCGAAAACAGCCGATCAATAAAGGCACGAAACTGCATGTTCAACGACCCATTCACCCGGCCAGCGGAAATTTGCCGAAAAGGCGCAAAGAGCGTTTTTAATAGTAAATCAATCGAAAACAGATCGGCAATGCCAGCCAGCCGCAAGACTGCCTTTTTTAACTGCTGTTTCCACCCCTCGGTATACCACCACAAGAAAAACGCCACCAACATATATGCTTATTGTAGCATGGGTGCGGTATACTGGACGTATTGATATGGCGAAAAAACACATTACTTTACTAGGCAAAGCTGTGCAAAAGGTTGCCGCGCTTCGCGGTGGCGGTTCGGCACTTCCGGGATTAGTGGTCGAGAAACTCGATCCGCACTTTTTAAGTCGCACTCTGCGTTCACTTCCAATGGGGGTGGTGGTTATTAGCGGCACCAACGGCAAAACTACCACGACTAAAATGGTGGTGGCGCTGCTTGAAAGCCAGGGTTTGCGGGTTTTTACCAACCGCACTGGCAGTAACTTTACCAGAGGCGTCGTTGCGGCGTTGCTCCAAGAAATTGATCTCGATGGCCAGCTGCACGCCGATATTGCGGTTCTAGAGCTTGATGAAGCCCACGCCGTACAATTTGTTGCAAGCGTGGCGCCGCGCTACACGCTACTGCTAAATGTTATGCGCGATCAGCTCGACCGGTTTGGCGAAATCGACAACACTGCAAAACTATTGAAAAAAATCGCCGATAGCACCAGCCATGGCTTAGTACTCAATAGCACTGATCCGCGCATTCGAGCCATTGCCGAAACGATTACCGGCAAGCAAATTAACTTTTTCGGCCTCGGAAAAGAAGTGCGGCCGCTGTTCCCTAGTGACGATGAGCTCTATCACACTAAACTCGATACCCCTATCAATAAAAATGAAGTTGAGCTATCAGCAATTTCAGATGATACCGTCACCTTTACCATCGATAAAAAACCGCTACCGGTAAAACTTAAAATTACCGGCGCATACAACTTTTTGAATGCCGCAGCCGCGCTGGCTTTTACCCGGATGATCATTCCTAGCGCTCAGCGCGATGACGCCAAACTCATGGCTGCCCTGCAGCAGGTCACGCCGGCATTTGGTCGCGGCGAAGTGCTGATGGTGAATGGCCAGCCGCTAGAACTAATTTTAGTCAAGAATCCGGCTGGTTTTCGCCTGGCGCTGCAATCGTTCCTGCCCGAAAAAAACGCCACCATGATCGCTATCAACGATAATTATGCCGATGGACGGGATATGTCGTGGCTATGGGACGTCGATTTTAGTTCACTGCGCGAGTCAGGTGTAGCCGTCGTCAGCGGGGTTCGTGCCTACGACATGGCCTTGCGCCTGCAATACGATGAAGTTGAAATCGGCGACGTCGACACCTCACTGGAGGAGGCACTGGCTACTTTACTTGCCAAGCATCCGGAAAAGCCAAAACGCATTTTCTGCACCTACACCGCCATGCTTGCCCTGCGCCGCAAACTGAAAAAACTGACTACTGTGGAGCACATTTCATGAGCAAAAAAACCATCACAATCGTGCAGCTATATCCGCGCGAAATGAATATTTACGGCGACTGGGGTAATGTGCTTACCCTTGGTCGACGCTTGCAGTGGCATGGCTATGCGCCAAAAGTTGTGCCCTACCACCCAGGCACTCCTTTCCCAAAAGAGGCTGATATTATTGTTGGTGGTGGCGGCCAGGATTCGGGCCAGAATAAAGTACAAGACGATTTACTGGCTATTGGCGATAGGCTTCATGCGCTGGCTGATGACCACGTACCGATGCTCGTTATTTGCGGATTATACCAGTTATTTGGCCGCTTTTTCCGTACGGCGAGCGGCGAAACAATTCGCGGCATCGAACTTTTTAAAGCCGAAACTATCGCCGGACCAAAACGCTTGGTGGGCAATATTATTATTGAAACCGATTTTGGCGATGTTATCGGTTATGAAAATCATAGCGGCCTCACAACGCTCGACCACGACCAGCCCGCCTTCGGCCGCGTCCGAAAAGGTGCTGGCAATAATGGCCAAGATAAAACCGAAGGTGCCGCTTACAAAAACGTTATTGGTAGTTATTTGCACGGCTCAATTCTCCCCAAAAACCCCAGTTTAGCTGATGCGATTATCGAAGCGGCGGTGATACGAAAATACGGCGAGTTTCATCCTGAAATTATTGATGACCGCTTTGCAGAGCAGGCGCGAATGGTGGCGGCTAAGCGACCGCGCTAATATTATCATCAATTTTAAGAGGGCCTCGCCGATTGCTGGCAAGACCCCTTGGTTCTAGCTGAGGCGTGTGTTCAATTCGCGGATATACCGCGGCTCAGCTTGCGGATTGCGCGGCCAATATCGCTCGGTATCCAGGTAACGTACAAGCTTCACGCCCATCCCAAGCAGCATCAACTTTTCGGCGATTGCCTCATCTTTGGTCCAGCGTTCGCCGTGCTGATTCAGACAAACCTCACTTAGCGGTAGAGCGCCTCCTTGAATAAAAGCGATAGGCAACTTCGCCAGGTAGATGCGAATTTCAGGGAGCCTGGTGGCAAGCGCCATGGTACTAAACCTGACCTCGCCTCCTGGGCTCATTACCACAACATCACCGCCACGCCCCTTGAAGTTCTCGTACAAGCACTCCTCAAAGCAGGTCTCAACTTCCTCTGCGGTTTCCGTCGTGAGGTCAGTAAATTCCCTACTCATTAGCATCCCTTCTTTAGGAGCCCTTTGCGCGTAAGTATACCATAGAGGCTATATATTGGATAGATCAGTGAGAGTATCATGCACCAAATATTGACAAATATTCTTTAATCTGTTACCTTAGTAAAGTTGTGTTGAGCTAAAACTGCTCAGTCAAAAATAAACAAGAAAGTAAAATAGCGGCATGCCTAACGAAGATACTACCCTTCTGAAATACATTGAATTATGCTGTTTTCTCAGCGCCTATTTTAAGCTAACGGTGCTCCGACGCGACGACGACTGGCAGCGATCGGCAAACGAGATCGTCGAAAATTGCACTTTTAGGTGCGTTGAAACCATCATTCGTCAAATTAGCCAACTTTTAGATGAGCTAAGTGGCGAAGCGTTACTTAGCTGGGTCACTCGGTTTGCAGCTGGCTGGGAATGTCGGTCGCCACAAGACGCGAAGCAGTGCTTGTTTCGCTTGCAGAATGAGCTAGAAGAAGCGATGAGCCGCAGAGAACAGCAACAATCCTACCTACTCGTGGCTTAGGCTTGTCACTAAACAGGGAATTATTAGAAATATCTTAACTCTAAGCTGTCATCTATTGACGCTTACGCTTGTGGCCGATTACAATACAGGGTACATATAAAGGATCCCTGACGTAACTATGAACAAATGGTTCGCACTGCTATTTCTTGTACTGATTGTTCTTAGTGGCGTCGCTTTTATTCTGCCGGCCACCCCAGGAGTAGAAGCAACTTCCGAGCGGGTTAATTTGGCGATCTGTTTGTTGATTTTTTTCACTCAAGCTGCGGCCACCCTCTTTTTCCTCTCAAGCCTACCGGCGTTTAAGAAGCATCTTCGCCGCGCCTACGGCCTGCTCGCGAGCGGCATTTTCTTGCTTGGCTTAGTGCAGTTACAGTTACCGATCAGTAACTTTATTTTCATCGACCCGATCGTTCTTTCGTGGACGGTGGTACTACTGTCTTTCATGAGTTCAACGGTGATGTATTATTCTGCAAAAAGATTCGCCAAGCAGCTGGCATTCTCTTCGCTATGGACTAATGCACTGGTGGTGGCAGTGTTAGCGGCCATACTATTCTTTGCAACTTCATTGCTCCCCCACGATGAACTTGGTATCGAAGAATGGATTGTCGACGGCGTCTTTGGTTTATTTGCGGGCAGCGGCGTTTTTGCTCTTGCCAGTGCCCTTGTAATGCTTAAACTCCGCCACCGTATCAATCCGCGCTATTTTACACCCATTACCTGGCTCAGCTTCGCTTTTATAGCAGTGGCAGTGGCAGGAGTTCATGAACCAATTGTTCGATTGCTTCCCTATTTTAGCCAAGAACAATTTCTTGATTATTTCCTTTACGGTTTTGCTTTGTGGCCACTACTGCTAGCCTCAAGCCTGTTCTTATATGCCAGCATGGCTTTTGCGCGCCTGCGAAAACCCTCGCCACTGTTTCCTGAACATGCAACTCCTGTGCAAGTTGTTGAAACCGTCGCGGCAATGGTCTCAGATTCGCGCGCTATCCAGCCCATCATCGACCGGCTGCGTGAAATAGATAACGTTCGCGCTTACGCCTTAAGCGATCAAGAACGCATCGCTTTAAAAGATATTTACTTACAGCTGGAAATTTACCTCACTACCGAAGAGCCGATTCGAAAGCTTAACCGCGAAGCTTTGCGCGAATCATTGCCCGATGATTTCAGAAGTGCTTTTAAGCTATAGGGTACGCTATACTTTACTGCATGGATATTGCTGCTTTTCAAAAAGAATTTCAACTTGGCGTTGCACACTTAAAACATCATGACCCGATTTTAGGTGCTCATATTGCAACCGGACCGATGCCGACGCTCACACCTCACACTAATTACTACCAAGATCTTGTGAGTGCGATTATTGGCCAACAACTCAGTGTTAAGGCAGCGGCGGCAATTAAAAAACGTTTTCTTGATCTGTTTGATGGTGCCTTTCCAACGCCCGACATGATCTTGACCAAGGACATTACCACTCTTAAGAGTGTCGGCCTTTCTTTACCAAAAGCTAAGTATATTCAAGACTTAGCCCGACGAATTATTGATGGCACGGTTCGGTTCGATACGCTCGACGCCATGACCGACCAGGAAATAATTGCCGTGCTAACCGAGGTAAAGGGTATTGGCGAGTGGACGGTGCACATGTTTTTAATGTTTTGTATGGGGCGATTGGATGTTTTACCGGTTGGCGATCTTGGGATTCGTAATAGCATTAAGCGATTGTATAATCTAGAAACCCTCCCGTCTCCCACAGTCATCAACGAACTGGCCGATAAGAACGGCTGGCACCCCTATTGCTCAATTGCCGCCTTATATTTATGGCAGGGACTCGATAATATGCCTAAATAATCGAGGCTGTTTTGCGCACTTCCCCCAGGGGTCTTATAGACATTTTTGATGAAAGCATCTCCACGCGACTTGTTCATTGGCCCCTTTCTATAAAACTTCTATTTGCCGTGGTGAAACGTCAGTGGTAATCATGACCTCCGGGCGCGGTACCATTGCTAGATCAGCCTGTTCTAGCGGCACTACCGCCGCCCAATAGCGAACACCGAGTTGCCGTAGCTCGGCTTCAGATAGTTGCTGTATGTTCTGCTTCACGGCGTCGTACAGGTCGAGATTAGAGAGAAAACAGTTACCAAAGGGGACCTGTAAGCGCAGTAACTGCCTCCCTTGTTTTCTGTAATTAGAAAGTGGAACATACCCGCCAGTTTTTATGTCTTTCACCGCCGTTTCATTCCCAAGAAAAGTGTAGAGATTGTTGTCGCGGCTAACTCCCCTTTGCTTTAGTTCGGGCGGACAAATGCTATCAAGAAACTCGTCCGTGCGAATAATCGCCGCAGCTTGCCCTTTTTCACCCCGTGAAGTGCAGCGTAAGCCATTTTTAAGCGCATCGGGGAGCAGGTTTTGGGAAATCTCATGATACAACACCATTGCTTTAAGTATACGGCAATTTGCCATAAGCTGTGAGATAATAACCGATATGAACTTCGACAAACAGCGCCTGCAACTCGCCTCTCATACCGTTTTTATCCAGAAAAGCCTCACCGAGAAGCCACTCACCTTTGTGCTCATCCATGGCATTGGTGCTTCGAGCACCTATTTTTTGCCGCTGTTTGCAGCGCTCGCACCTCATTATAACGTTGTGGCTATCGACCTGCCCGGCTATGGTAAAACGCCAACGCCACCCAAAGCCTTAAGCATCCCTGAACTAAGCGCAGTCGTTATTGAGTATCTGCAGCAGGAAAAAATCAGCCAGGCAGTACTTGTTGGCCACTCGATGGGCTGTCAGATTGCTGCGCACATAGCAAAGCAGCGTCCCGGGCTGTGCAAGGCGCTAATTTTACTGGGTCCAACCGTCAATAAATGGGAACGCGGGCGGTTATTACAGGGCTGGCGTTTACTGCAGGACGCCTTCCAAGAGCCACTGCGACTCAATAAAATTCTCATTCGTAGCTATCTTGAAATGGGGCCGCGGCGCTACTGGCAAACCTCACGCTACATGATCGCTGATCGAATCGAGAAAACACTCGACAATGTTGCCATCCCCACCCTGATTATTCGAGGTGATAAAGATACGGTTGTTTCAAAGGCCTGGATGCAGTATCTAGCTTCCCGATTAAAACATGCCGAAATAGTAGAAATACCAGGTGCCGGACATGTGGTGCAGTTTACTAAACCAAAACAGATACTCAATTTGTGCCAAGGTTTTTTGCGGCGACACTAAGTAGGTTCGTTTACTTTGCCTGAAATAGGTCTATAATAAATAGTAGCCAACATAAATGGGGAAACAGGCATGAGATTTCTTTCATCAAAAATACATACAATTATAGGGCTACTTGTGGGGATTGTGCTGTTATTTGCACCACAATTATTCAGTTTTACCAATAACGCCGCGGCTTCAAACGTTGCTCTCTACGTGGGCATCTTTATTATCTTAAGCGAACTTATTACCACCAGTCGCTTCAGCCCATTAAAACTCGTGCCCATGCGCACCCACCTCATTCTCGACTACCTAACCGGTGCCTTTTTGGCAGTGTCGCCGTGGCTGTTTGGTTTCGCCAATGAACCAAGCAACTACTGGCTACCGCACCTGCTTGTCGGTATCTTGGTCATAGGCTACGCCCTTGTTACTAATCCTAACGCCGACACTAACGAACCGACCGTGAGCTAATGGCGCGCACCACGACCGAAGTATTTGAAGATCACTTACAAAAACGCCTGCATGGCGATATCGAAGGTGATGTCACACAGAATTACGCGAAAGATGTGGTATTTCTCACCGGAACCGGTGCTTTCCATGGGCACGAAGGAGTGCGTCAATCCGCGCAACAGTTAGCGGCAATTGTGGGAGAACAAGCCACCTTCGAATACCGGCATACCTTAGTAGACGGCCCGTACGCCTTCTTGGAATGGACAGCGACATCAGGCAAAAAGACAGTTCTTGATGGCGCAGATAGCTTTGTCATTCACGATGGAAAAATTGTCTTTCAATCGATTCACTACTCTACTAATAAAACAAAGCGCGAGAAGCAGTAACGTCAACTTTCATTAAAAAGGGCAAGAGTGGACGGCTCTTGCCCTTTTATGTTCACTACCCAAAAGCGCCGACAAACTGCTGATGCAGAATATCCGTCACATCCCGGGCCGTCATCGTGGCAACGGTAGCTACATCTCCCAGCAATTCTCCGACTGTTCCCTGATAGCCAATCCGCATCGTTAGCTGCTGCGGCTTAATTCGCATGCCATGCAATGCCCGCAACAGCTGTAGCCGCGAAAAGGTATCAAACCGGAAGGGAACAATCAGGGTGCGATTGAAGGCATCAGGGGGCAGCAACTTAATGATCTTTCCCACGCCTTGCTGCCAAGGACGCTTCACCGCATCCATCACGCCCCCAGCCGGGCACAGCACAACACTGCCTTCATCCAAAACGGTGCTCACACAGGCTTGAAGGCTCAGCGCGTTAATTATCCTGATTTCTTCAGCCGACGGCAATCTGCCACGAGCCCGTAGGCGCCAGTAAAGATCACGATTCAGCTTGCGCTTGCGATCTCGAGCCAAGGTGCCTGGAATAACCGGAATCATGGCGGCTAGATCGACTTTAAGCGAGGCCAGGATACGCGCCTGCATCGAAAATGGTTTAGCCACAAGCCGCACGCTTTCTCGGCCGTACTGGCCAAGCACCGCCAAAAACGGCACCAGCTCAACTGCTTGACGATGATCACCGACAAACAGTACACCTCGTGCGTGTTGTCTCAAGCATTCAGTATCTCCAATCACACGCAGGTCGACTTGAATCGCCTCGAACAAGGAGGCCATTCCAGCAGCGAGACTTTTGCCTTCCATTGCTGCCCGCATCCGGCGAATGATCGGCAGCCCAAAACGATACGGCTGGGGCAACACAAACTGTGTCAAACCGCCCAAACTTTCCGACATCATCGTCTCCCATCGTAGAGCTTGCCTTTACTTGTAGCACATGTAGGCCGTTAGTACAAACCTTCGAAGCTTCGTGACTAATGGTGAGATGCTCTTTTTGTTGACATTTATATGATTCTATTATATACTCTAATTGTCTTCGACACTTCAACAGGAGGCGGGCCTTGCAGTCGCCATTAGCTCAGACACCACGCTTCGCTTTCAATGCCGGCATTGACGAAGAAAGTGTGTCACAAGCAATCAATTGGCTGCTCAACAATCAGACGCAGAAGCATCTCACCGTCCTCCTCACAACTCAAGGAGGCAGTGCTTTTCAAGGGCTGGCGCTTCGCGATGCGATCCGTCTGGTTTCACAGAATACAAAGGTATCTGTCGTAACATTGGGTGCCTGTATGTCAGCCGGAATACTGGTCCTGACCGCTGTCCCGCGTGAGAATAGGTTCTCAGGACCGCTGACGCGTTTCTTGATCCACCCACCGAAGACCTGGAACGACAAGCAGAATTTTGCGCACTCCACCTCACGCCCTAGCGACAAAGTACTAAAGACGCAAGAGGCGATGTTTGACCATCACCTTGAAGAGGGATACAACATTCGGGAGATTCTCATCCGCCTACTGCACGAAGATAGCTGCCTCTCGCTTGAAGAGGCGGAAGCGCTTTACAGCAAGGAAAGTTATTTCTCGGCAGCCGAAGCTCTTAAGATGGGGATCATCGGCAGTGTCCTGAGCCACGCCCCGATCCAATCGGACACAACTGGAATCAAACGCCCATGGTGGCGATTCTGGTAACAACCCGCTCGTGAGATTCCCGTCTCTTGGAGCGGGTTTCTCATTTGTAATGTCTTAGGCGTATATATTTGAAAATATGAAGAACGGGCCTGCCAATAACGGCGGGCCCGTTTAAGATTACTTGCGCAAACGCACGGCGACTATGTTCTTATCGCCTTCTGCGAGCCGTTGCAAGGCCTTGAGTGTGTCCTGGACCACTTCTTCCAGCTTGGCTTGGTCTCTCAGCTCGGGTTTAGTAAGAATCAACGAGTCAAAGCTGTACCTTGTCACCCACTTTTCGTCCTCATCCGGTAGAACATAACATATGCCATGAGGCGCATCGAACGCACTGGGCCGTCGTAGCCTTCCCTCGCTATCCAACTTTTCGTTTGGTAACGTAGAGCCAAAATGCGAAAAGTAGTTCTTGAGCGACCCTGCTCCACGTCCCCGAACTTCAATATATCGGCCGGTAATCAACGCTGCTTCCTCCACTAGGTGATTGTCACGCCAGAAGGTCACATTCAATCTATACTGCTCTTGGCATCACTACGGATACCTGAGTTACTTTAGTGAAAACCGCTTTGCAGTATTCCCCGGCAGTAAATTTAGAATCGTCCACCCATCTTCATAAGAAAGAGGGGTGGACGACCGAAGGGCCGCTACTCGTTACGTGGCGCTTCAGTGGCACCGCTAGTGCGGTCAGGGTCAACGGGTGGAGGAGTAACTCCCTCTCCCGTGTTTGATGGCCTCAACCGTCGACCACCCACGTCCCCTGGAGGATCCGCCGGTCGCTGTGGCTTGCAATGACTAAGCGGACGCTTAACATGAGACATAGCCTCTCCATTAAAACAGGTGCTTTCGCACTGGAATGAATTCGTCAGCAAACCACACGAAACACGAGCTAGCGCCTCTATTATACCATGCATTCCACTAAGGGAAAGATTCGAACCTTCTCGTGTTCTACTGATTAATGCGTCCGATCCCGGCGAGGCATTTAGAGCTTCAGTTGCATGGGATACTGTTTGTTATATTCTTAACATGTACTTCTGAGCGAGTAGACGAGCAAAAAAATGGCTTCTACACTGCAAGAGATTGGATTTTTCATGAGCAATGACTCACAGTCGCACGCTAAGGTTACTGCCGAGAACTGGGATGAATTGCGGCAAGCAGGATTTGAATTCTTGAGCAATATTGGGCGAGAGAGTTATGTTTCCGGGCCCGATGAGAATCACTATCCGCGCTATCTAAACGATCTTCGCAAAGAGCATGGGCCAGAAAATGTCAAATTGGGCCACCCTATGAACAAGCTTACAGGCCATCCGGATCCTGACTTCGGGGGTGGCGACCTTCTCGGCGTCTACGCCAAGCGAAGGTAGCCGCATATTCATCCCCGGCGAGCAGTTTCTGGCTGCTCGCCACTTTTTATGTAATTCTGACTATGCGCTCAGCTTAAAGACTATACTTCAGCTGTTCTTAGCCATAGAAAAATGACAGAACATAAAAGCTCTGTCATTTTTCTATGGTCGCAGAGAAGATACTGCTGTCGAACCTATTTTGGAAGCGCTACAATCATTATTGCAAAACCATCAAACGCTGAAGTCTAAGGTGGTCGACCTAAAATCACTGACGGGCAACATGATTAAATCAGAAAGAGCTATGTCGATGGATTTCTTATTGTAAACCTTTAATCAACCCTAGTTTCTGGGTTGAACTTTCTTCTTGCTTTGCGCTGCATAGTTTGAAGATGTTAGATTTGAGGATAAGTAATCGTCATTTAAGATACTAATGAGACTCTTGGCATCTCTCTTATTTTTAATAATCATCTTGCCAGTTTCAGTATTAAGCTCTATATCGAGGTCGTGCGAGTCTTTAAGCTCTTGGAGTTTTATTTGCGAGAGAGTTATGTTATTGTCTTCAAGTTTTTGTAACTTATTTAGTGCAACTTTATCGCCAGCGAGTAATGATTCCAAGGTTGTACCATCTTCAAGTTCGATATTTGCCGCATGCCGAGATTCAATTCCGCCTAATTTTATTGAAGCTATTGCTACTTTTTGTGTTTCATAATCAAATAGCGCTTCAAAATGCCCAGGATGTAAAATATGAATAGTATCTCCAAAATAAACAACATGGTTATCTCGTGACACCTGAAAGTTGGTAGGATGCTCTAGCTTGCCAAAATTTGAACCCGTAAAAAACAAACCAAATTTTCTGCTTTCTTTCAGTATGTGTGCGGGGAATAATCTTTGGAATACAACCATTTCTTGCTCGTTAAACTGGATGCGAAGTGCTAGAGCTGTCACACCATCTAAATTGCCTTCTTCGTTCTGAAACAATTCGAGAGAATCAAGGCTGCCAGACAACTGGTCTTTAACGGACTCAAAAGCAGGCACCTCACTATCCTTGAGCGTCCATAATACGGGATGTTCAGGAGTTTGCTGGGGGTCGTACTCTTGTTTTACTAGACCCTCGTCGGGTCCCAGCGTAATGTAATTGCATATTGGACGTGCAAAGGAGTCAATCAAGCCATCTTCAATGTTTTGGTCGATATTTGTTCGATACAGTGTCTTGTCTTTGGTCATAACAAGTAACTGAACTGTAATCTCGTCAGTTCTAAGGTCTTGGCCACCTAAAGAATTAACGTACTGGAAGATGTCATTTGTCGGATTCAATGTAAAGTCCTTCGGATAAAATGGTTACCTTTATGCCATTGTCGTTTTTGAGGTTATTTTTTGCAAGCATTAGCACTTCATTGTCTTTAACGACTAATTTAAGTACTTTATACCCTAGTATGCTTAGTACTGGATTTAAGTAAATCATATTCGACTGTATATATAAGAAACCAATCATTCCGAATATGAATATATTTGCTATAAGGGCATTATAGTCATCAAACGTGAATCCTACGAAAGGTATCAAATATGTAATCAAGTAGGCTAGTGTATCCTGCATGTTTCTATCTAATACAGTTGGCCTGATTGTAACTGGTGATAGCTTTTTAGCAATTTTCAAAAAGGACAGCACAATGACTATGCCGATAAACGCTAATGCTATGAATAAGAACGATAAATATGGCAGCTCAAGCCATCCGTATTTGAAACTTCCAAGGAGATTATTTTTCCAATGTAAAATTGAAAGCAAAATAAAAAGGGGTGAATACGAACCAAGAAACAGACCAAACCTAGCACTTCTTTTCATTTCAAAACTCTTAACTTTACATTAGCATCCGTACGTCTATATATCTAGTGAGCATTATAGCCACACATTCAGAACTACAGAGCTAGGTAGAAGCGCCTTACAAATCTTTTGGTGGAATCTGAAAAAGCCTATAGTTATGGAGTTATTGTTATAATCAAAACAATGGACGAAAAAAAGAAACCAGAACCAAAGCTGGATACTAAGACCAAAGTAGTTACTATCCCAGGCCAGAAGTCAGCTCAGGACACCTCTAATTGGGATGATAAGGCCTTTGGAACTCCAAGGGGCCGTGACCTCATACCAGCATTAGCCAAAGAAGCGAAAGACCCTAGCCAAATAAAAAATCACATTGACCCTGCATCTCGTAAGAAGAGACCAAGTGCCAAGTAATTTAGATTAACCAATAACTTGTTGAACCTATCTTTAAGAGACTGTTGATGCAGTATAACTTAGGCCGCCACTAAGAATGACAAAATCAATTCTAACTTTTCATCTCGTGTACGCTTTCTTTTTATATCAGACTCCCAAACTACAAGTAATTTCCAGCCATCTTGCATTAAAGCTTCTCGTACTTCTTTGTCCCGCTCGATATTCCGTGCAATCTTCTTTACCCAATAATCATTTGGGCTGCGGTTTTTAAGCACTCTGTCATAATCTTTGCCGTGCCAAAATTCGCTATCAATGAATACAGCTTTCTTCTTTCGAGGTAAAGCAATATCGGGTTTTCCAGACACTTTGCTGTAGTGTTTTTGAAAGTATACTTTGTTTTTGCGCAAGTAGCGGAATACTATCAATTCTGCTTGTGTATTCTTGGAGCGTATACGAGACATAATCTCGCTTCGCTTTTCGGCAGAAAACGTATCCGCCATAGAAGCTAATCTATCCTATGGAATACTTTACCGTAAGGTAGTTTGATATTTGGAACCCAAAACTCCGCACCATCCCATCCCTTTTCTACTTGACCTAGAAGTTTGTAGAGTATGATTACAGATTGGTTTACATTTGACTTGCTTATACTTCTATCAGTTGGTGACAAGAGGGTTCCTGTTCCTCGCTTGATGTCACGACCCCTGCGGATAACTAATTTTGCAGTATTCCCGAATGCTTTGGACGCTTTAACGGATTCTAGTGCATTTATATAGGCATTGACTGACCAATCGTTTGTTAGGTCTGAAGAAAAGGCCTTTAGCACAAGAATCGCATCATCAATAGAGACTTCATACTCACCATCAACGAAAGCATCTACGACGCTGTCAACATTCGCCACGTTATTCTGGTCAGGACGTGGCGGAAAATAATTCACTCCACCTACGATATAGCCGTACTTGCTTTGGTCGATTACAGCTTTACGTGTAGGCTTTATCTTTGGATGTAAAACAAGTTGAATGTCATCGAAAGTTCCTTCTTGAATTTGTTTGATTAGAACCTCGTTGGCTTCATTGATTTCAGAGAACAAATTAAATAGAGCTTCAGGCATGAATACTCTCATTAACAGTGGGTCGCGGTCATATCCAAACATTCGGCAGTGCTGCCAGAAAGTATCCGCTTGAGGAGTTTTAGCTGAACGACAATAATACACGGTTTGAAGACCCTTGAATGTCACGCCTCGCCCCAGGGTATTTCCTCCAATTACTATATTTAACCCTTCTTCAAAGGTTTGCCCAGACGTACCTTCGGGGCCAGAGTTGAGAGTGTGAATAGAAATTACAGGACTACTGTTGATGAATTCAAAAATTTCATTGAATGAACGAATGTCGGGCTTCGTCTGCTGCAAATCAGTCCATGCTGCCTTGAGCCGCTTAGTAAGTTCATCATTTCCCTTGGATGCAAGGACTTCTTTGACGTATGACGTAACTTTTCTACGTATATTTTCATGGTCATCAATTTTAGAGCTTGGATGTACCAAAAATGTGCATACTTTGGCGCTTGCTGACAATGTTACATGGCCTGCTGTAATTAAGTAGGTTTCGATTGCCCGTTTAATGCCATCGGCAATCACGTCGGTCTTTAGAAGTGTATTAAGTTCGTCGTCTTCAGTTACACGGTTAGTGAATGGTTTCGGTTTACTATAGAAGAACTCGCCGCCAAGATAACTTTTTCCAGGAGGAAAATAGTGCGTAAAACTAGGCTTCCATCCCGATTCTTCACTTTGAAGAAAGAGTGCTTGAGGGGTAGCGGTGACCTGTAGGTAGATACTACTGGTAGATAAACGCTGTATTGCCTGAAGGTGAGTATTGATAGTACTCTGTTCAGCTTTATTAACTTTTGTATTTGGACTCGCCGCATCGGCTTCGTCATCCACTATGAAAATAGGGCGTCCTTTACAAGCATCCGAAGCACTTAATATGTTCCGCCAGTTAAGCAGAATTTTATCGTTCTTTTTTAGAATTATCAGAGTAGGGCGACGTTTGCCCGCTTCTGTAAAACGAACTTCGTCCTGCTCACTACAGACAGCAAAGGTATTATCGAGAGCTTCTAGCGCACGTCTGTAAGTTTGTTTTTGTAGTGCAACATTGTCGCTGGTCAGTAATATAAAGACACCAAAAGCATCATCAGCATCGGCAGCACCTGCAATAACGCCAAACATTTGACCTGTTTTTCCACTTTGTACTTGCCCAAATAACAATCCCTGAATATGTTCCTTGTGAGTAAAGGTTTCAACATATTTTGGGATGAGCGCATTTACTGTATTTTTGACGGAATCAACTGCATCTGGTGCATCTTTCGCTAATACTTCAAGGTAACTGTCTAAATGTTTTCCCATTTTAATTTACTCCAAAATCTAGATACCAAACTTGTGAATCTTCTAATTTAGTCATTGTTAATGTCGAACGGCCATATTCAGTTAGTGTATCGTCTGTTACTAAATCGCCAGGTTTCAAAACCCCTGCGTTTTCCAGCCTACCTTTAAGCCAACGACCCAGTATCTTCAGGTCATCTTCTGAACGTAAGTTTTTACTGAAGTCGCCGCTCGTTTTGCACCTGAATGCCCAGCCGTCATCAGTAATGACATCAAATCCGCCTTCATCATTTCGGGGGCTTGCTTGAGGGTATCCAGGGACTGTAGTGATAGTTTTAGGCACAATCAATTCAACTTCATACCAAGGACGTGGCATGACAAATCCCTGTGAATTTTCCCTACCTTTTCCAAAAGCAGTATTGAATCCGCTTTTCTGAGAACCATCCCCCTTAAGCGGTATCTCGAAACTCAATTCTGAAAGTTTTTGCTTTGTTGCTAAAAGCTCTGAGTCGATTAGCTTCAATACTCCTACTTGGTCCTTTAAGAGATTATTTTCAGGTAATGAGGGTTTTATTTCTAGCTCTGAAAGAGGACGGGCAGAAATATCAATTAAATCTTTAATGAATGATTTAATTTCAGGTGCTGTTGCATCGGCATTATTGAACAAATAGTCTGCTTCGTACTGTCTTTGGCCATCAACGATATTAGTGAGGTTAGATGAACCTAAGATGGAACCAAGTAGAGTTTCATTTTTACTAAAAGCTACCAATTTTCCATGAAAAGGAAAAGTAGTAACCATATAAACTTGACCTAGATTATTGTTACGCAATGTTTCATCTAGTGAACGCAAAGCATCTAATTGAGCAACACTCAATCCATCAAAGTAGTGCATTCCAACGCAAAGCTCTAACCTGGGACCGCCGTTAGCTTCTATAATGCTTTTTAAGTCTACGGCAGAGTCAGTAGAGATGTACCCGCTTGCAATATGTATCTGGTCAGAATCCTCTAAAAGGTCTCGAAAAATTTTGGTATATGTTTTGAACTGAGTTCGCAGAGGTGAGAGGTTGGAAAGCAGCAAGGACATACTAATTTGCTGCCATCACTAAGTGCTTGAGTCCCACTAACTCGCTTGTCATAAAGTTTTTATAATCGACTTCTTTTTGGTTCAGCACTACAACACTGTCTGCACTGAATGCAGGCAACAGGTGCATGGCAACTTTATTGGCTGCAACAGGCGGAACCGAATTACCTATCTGCTTCCTGACTTCAGTGATTGTCCCCTCAAAGATGAAGTCATCAGGGTATCCAAACAGTCTTGCTCGTTCACGGTTTGTGAGTGGACGGTTTTCTTCGTAGTGATAGCCCCACGTCCCACCACCTCCGCCAGCGATGATAGTCGTCGATGGTTTATTGCGGTCTAAGCGTCGGTATACGTGACTAATCATTCCTTTTACGTAGTAAGGGCTATCTTTAGGAATAGATGTGAAGTTGCCACCTTCTGGTATCAAAGCAAGCATCTCTTTAGTCTTTTCTTTGATATTTTGGTGTTCGTTATTGAAAGGTACTTTTTCTACACCTTTAAGAGCTTCTCCCGCAGTAACATAACTATCTGCATCATTAGTAGGTTCAGGCTTAGTGTATGTAAAGTCGATATCGTGCCGAACTCCAACGATTAAGACTCGCTCACGAAGCTGCGGTGCGCCGTATTGTGCAAAGTTGTATAAGTTGATGTCTAGCTTATATCCAAGTGCCGCAAAGTCTTCAGAGATTTGCTGAATAGCTTTACCTTTGTTGGCAGTAAGGAGTCCTTTAACGTTTTCCGCTACAAATACTTTTGGCATTTTAGTTTCAACAGCACGTACAAATTGTTTGTAGAGATTTCCTCGGTCTGTTTCTAGGCCGCCACGCTTAGAAACCATAGAGAAATCCTGGCAAGGGAATCCACCAGTGATAATATCTACATCAGGCGTTTGATTAAAATCAATATCAATGATGCTACCTTCGACCATGTGTGGCCCAAAGTTTCTGCTATAAGTTTTACATGCAGCATGTTCAAAATCGTTAGCCCATACAATTTCATATCCCGCTTGCTTAAAACCTAAATCAAGACCGCCGCATCCTGAGAATAGTGATAAAACTTTTGGCTTCCGTGTCTTCATTTTGTACCCCCGCTTATATTGTTTATGCTGTTTTTGTGGTTAATATCGATTATAAATCATATTGCTTAAAAAAGCCGCTATAAAATGGCCGCCCCAGTCTTGTAAATAGCAGTCAATCATTTGATGGCTACATTGTTTCATCTGTTATCTTAATTCTAGCTCTCTCGATTTTCACTGAAACTTTATTTATTTGGTTGGCCATTTTTTAATATGACATGAAGCTATATTTTATATCCTTTCTTTCAAGCCATTGTTTGAATTCACCCTGTGTTTCAAATGTGTCCTTTATAAGCTCTAGAAATGCTTTCTGAGCGTCACCAAACTCTATAGTGACCCAATACTCGTAATCACTGTCTCCACCGTTAGGAGCCGTCTGTGCGGTTCGTTTTCCCATATCAGTCTGTTCGTATATCAGTTCGCCTAATTTATTGATTTCTAGACTTCTGAATCTTTTATCTCCATCAGGAAGGATAATGGTTGGATATTCTAGTGTTGGCATACATAGCTCACTTTCTGTCGCAATAGAAAACGACTCGAACCTTAATGTTTCGAGCCGCAATAGACGTTCTGATGAACCGCTGTCCTCAGTTATATTATAGCAAAATTACCCCCGTTATCCTAGAATATATTCATGTTGGAATTAACTACGAAACAACTTGAAAAGTGGAAAGAAACTTTTGCCAAGGATGGCATTGTTTACGATAATGATGAAGACTACAGAGAAGCGGTGAGTAACTTGGTTGGTTACTTTGATGTACTGATTAGCATAGACCAGGAACAAAAGCGTAAAATGAAGACAGAAGAAAAAACAAGCTACCAAGGAGAATAAAAAATGAAAGATAATACTCAGCCAAAAACTAGCGAAAAATTTTTATTGAAGCCAATGAAGAATGAATCCAAAGAAGAATTCAAGTCACGGCTTAAACTGCTCATGAAGCCGAAGGTTGAGCGGTCTTAGAATTAACGACGGTCTTTAAGAAGGTCACGAATCTCAATTAGTACAGCTAGTATGTCTTTTAGGTATTTGCCCATATCATTTCTCCTTTTGGATTAGTGTCATGACGGCAAACAAAAAACCTGCCGTCAGTGAGCTTGCGCCCTACAACCGTTTCCAGTTGTAACCACTTAGAAGAAGTCCTGACGACAGGTTTATTACTTCTAAGTGGATTTTCGACCATACCTTCTCTTGCGAGTGGCTCTAGGACGAGAGTAGCCAAAGCTATTCACTTTTGATTATATAAGAAAATGCACAACATCAGAGCAGTATCAGTGAAGAATCGAGTTTATCTCTGACTATTTATGTTGAACAAATATGCTCATTCTTATATACTATTGGTAGGAATTGTTAAGTTAAAACAAAATTATGCCAGAATATCTAACCATTAAGCAAGCATCAGAGATACTACAGGTTCACCCTAACACGCTTAGGAACTGGGACAAGAATGGTCTACTAAAGGCGGTTAGGATTGGCGTACGTAAGGACAGGCGATACAAACGACAGGATGTCATGAAACTGCTGAATGAGGGTTCGGATAATGATTGAAAAGAAGGCCAAAAAACCACGTCAACGCAGGGAAAAGGTTTCACTTACTGAAGAACAATATCAAAAGGCCGCCGAAAAACTTGCTGAGAGAAAGAACAAAAATCCTGATGCGTTTGTCCTTCCCGTAAGTAGACGCACCATTGATGACTTAGCCAGCTACTTCGCTGCTGATGACAAAGATACAAAAAGAATTTTACCTTTAGAAAAACGACGTTACGCCATCTATTTACGAAAGTCTACAGATGATGAAGCAAAGCAAGTTCGCTCACTAGACGACCAACGTTCGGAATGCTTAGAACTGGCAAGTAGAATGGGAATTACTGTACGCAGTGAGGATATTTTAGAAGAAAGTGCATCAGCTAAGAAGTCGGGTAATCGGCCGATATTCGATGATATGATTCTTGGTTTTAAGACTGGTAAATATCACGGGCTTATTTCTTGGTCGCCAGACCGAATTTCCAGGAATATGAAAGAAGCGGGCGAAGTTATCGAACTAATTGACCATGAGTATATACAGGACCTTCAATTTAAGACGTATCAGTTTGAAAATAATCCAAATGGAAAGATGCTATTAGGCATACTGTTTGCAACTTCTAAGCAGTACTCGGACAAACTTTCTGTAGACGTTAAGCGAGGTACAGACGGGAATATCAAAGAAGGTAAGTATAACGGTGTAATCAAGAAAGGTTACTACGTCGATGCTAGCAATGGTTTCTTTATTCCTGATAGTTATAACTGGGACCTGTTGCGAGAAGCCGTTAATATGCGCCTGTACCAAAACAAAGATAATGTAGAAATTGCAAAATTTTTGAATGATTCGCTATTGAGCCAACGCAAAAGCCAAGATGAGCCATTTACTAAAGTCTTTGTAGATAAGCAGATGGTGGGTGACATATTCAAAGACTCCTTTTACTTTGGTTTATATAAATACGGCGATAATCTTGCGGACCTTACGGAAGTATCAGATTTTTTACCACTCATTACGCCTGATGAATATCTGGCCCTCAATCACCAAGTAGGAACAGACTTCGGAGTAAAACAAACACGAAGAAAACCAAATTACGATAAACTGGATTTCGGTTTACTAAGGAATAAAGTCGTTTGTGATTTTTGCGACGTGCCAATGCAATTCCAGCATAATCCAATTAAACGAGGTAAGAATACTGGAAAATGGGTTGTTAGCTTTTACTGCCGTAATAAGGCATGCCAACGCTACAAGACGGAAGAAAACAAGGCAAATGGAATCACTCTCAAGAAGAGTATTCGTGCAAAATATATACTTGCTGCGATTGAGTGGGAGCTAAGACACTGCACTAAGCGCAGTAAAAAAGCGTATCAACTTCACGTTGATAAACTGCGTAATAGAATTGCTCAAGATACTGCCATTGCAAGGCGCAAACTTGCAGAAGCCAAAAATGATTTACGCATAAACGAAAAACAGTACATGAAGTATCAGGACTTTCAGGTAAATCAACCCGAAGACTATAAGCGTCACCATCAAGGCAAACTTGAACATCATCAACAGTTAATCAACGTTGCAGAGCATAGCATTAAGAAGCATACACAGGAACTTGAACAATTGAAGGCTGGGCTACCTACAGAAGATGAGTTCTACGAACTCATCGACTTATATCTGTTAAGTATGCTGAACTTCAATGATTTAGTCGAACTTGATGCAATATGCAATGAACTTGTGTCGAACCTACGTGCTGGAAACGATTCTGTATCTGTTATAAAACTAAATCCACCATACAATTTGCTGGTGGATTTAGGTGAAATATCTTCTGGTCGGGGTGAAAGGACTCGAACCTTCGACCTCACGGTCCCAAACCGCGCGCGCTACCAGCTGCGCCACACCCCGATGATGTGAACTGGTAGGATTATAGCTGATTTTAAGGAGTTGCGCAACTCCAGAAGACACAATAATTACGTGCGACGATAGGCTCGGTCTTCTTCTTCCTCTTGGTAGCGGGTTTGCATGTAGTTGCTCATTTGCTGCGCAAAGCGTTCAATGGTACTGAAGCGGGTTTTAAGCTCATGAATGTCATTTTGCAGCGTCACCACCCGTTGGTCGTCATTTTCGTCGTTGACACCACGCGCGATCTGATCCATCTGCGTTTGCATGTTAGAAATAGCCCGGTGGATATCTTGAACATCGCGGGAAATATCATCAATCAGTTGTACTTGTTGGGCGATGCTGCTACTATCGTTTACCAAGCGCTGGGTGTCATTTTGGACACTGCGAATCGCATCTTGTACCGCTCGCTGTACGTCGTTATAAGTAAGATCTGCCATGGCTTTATTATAGCATTATTGCAAGATGAGCAGTTCGCTCTTGCTACAATAGTCTGTCGTCTCCGTCGGCGTAGCGGGGTTGTTGACTTTGTAAGACCTTAGCTATGAATTGCCGCAAGTGATTGCCGGCCAACATAGCCACCGCTTGCTCCTGCGGCAGCCATCTATACGCCTCAATCTCGCTTTCGTCAATTTGCAGGGCGTCCCGTGCTGGTTTAGTAATGCTCGTATGAAACAGAAAATGTAAGAAGTCGCCCTGGCTAACCTTCGAAGTGCCGTAACGTACCCCAGCAAATTGCAGCGCTTCGGGCGCAATAACCAATCCTAGCTCCTCTTTAATTTCGCGAATCGCCCCTTCAAGCGGTGACTCCCAAGCTTCTACCATGCCACCAGGGATATCCCAATGCTTTTTGTAATTCGGTTTTATAACCAACAACTCTCGCCGTTCATCCCATACCAACAGCTTGCTGCTCAGCGGTTTTTTGGGCTGCGCGGCGAGCCAGGCAATTTTCTCTTGTTTGGTGAATTCGCGGGTCATTTCTTATTTAGCAAATTCAATAGCGCGCGTTTCACGGATAACATTTACTTTAATGGTGCCGGGGTAGCTCATGGTGCTTTCGATCTTGGTGGCAATATCTCGGGCGAGCTTGATGGCACTTAAATCATCGATTTGCTCAGATTTAACAATTACTCGAATTTCACGTCCAGCGCTTATGGCATACGACTTCTCGATTCCCTTAAAGCCATTAGCGACATTTTCGAGGTCACGCATACGTTCAGCGAAGTTTTCGGCACTAATATTGCGGGCGCCTGGACGCGCCGCAGATAGTGCATCGCATACCCGCACCACGAGCGCTTCAACTGTTGTTGCCTCAACATCATCGTGATGAGCTTCTATTGCGTGGGCAATGGCTTCACTCATACCATATTTACGCGCCAGTTCGGCACCAATATGGTGATGCTTGCCTTCCATGCGGTGCGTGACGGCTTTGCCAATGTCATGCAGCAGTGTGGCAGTTTTCGCAACCCGCACATTAGCCCCAATGTCCTGGGCAATGATGCCGGCAATGTGCGCCATTTCGGTGCTATGTTTCAGCACATTTTGGCCATAACTGGTACGAAACTTGAGCTCACCGAGCAGTCGTAGTAGCTCTTTCGGAACACCAACCACTCCAACTTCACGGGCGGCATCCTCGCCGGCGCGATCGATTTCTTTATCGATTTGTTTTTGGGCTTTTTCAACTACTTCTTCTATGCGCGCCGGGTGAATGCGGCCGTCTTTCATTAACATTTCAAGCGCCGATCGAGCAATCTGGCGCCGCACGGGGTCAAAGCTCGAGAGCACAATCATGCCTGGCGTATCGTCCACTAAAATATCTACCCCAGTTGCTCGCTGCAAGGCCTGAATGTTACGGCCTTCTTTGCCAATAATCCGGCCTTTCATTTCGTCGTCGTCAAGCCGCAGGGCGGTAACCGTGCGCTCGGCAGTGACGTCGCTGGCCATCCGCTCCATGGCAGTCACCAAAATCGTCTGGGCGCGCTCTTCAGCGTCGTGTTGGGCTTCTGCTTGTAATTTACTTATAAGCCCAGTAAGATCCTGCTGAATGTCCCGTTCGGTCATTTGTAGCAGTTTTTCAGCGGCTTGATCTTTTTTAAGGCCGGCAATTTTTTCAAGTTTTTCTTGTTGGCGAGTGCGAATTTCGCGAATTTCGGCCTTTAAGGCTTCGACTTCGTCTTCTTGCTTGCGTAGCTTTTCGGTACGAATATCGAGCTCCTCAAGCTTACGATCAAGGTTCGCTTCGCGTTCGGCAGTGCGGTCTTCAGCTTTTTTAAGCTCTTTTCGCCGCTGACTCTCTTCTTTGGTGGCGGCTTCGCGCACTTTTAAGGCTTCGCCTTTGGCCTGCAGTACAATGTCGCTGGCTTTTGTTTTAGCTTCCAGAATCAGCGCTTCGACCTTGTGGGCGGCACTCGAGCCGCGCCGCTGCCCCATATACGCTAAAGCCCCTGCGCCAGCAGCCCCGCCAATCACGAGGCCAATGAGTATTTCTATCATAAAAGGATCCTTTCTTCCCCTCCGGATCGTCGTGCTATGTAGTACTTCTTTGAAAACCTATCTGATACTGAAGAATGCCTGAAACGGTTATCGGCAGTTATACATCTCTAAAGATCCGGCACAGTTCAATAAATGTAAAACGTAAAAATAGTTGCGCAAACTACAACATTAACTGTTGGTAGTGTCACTATGTATTGTATGCTTAAATAGCCCCGAAATGCAAACGGCGAGTTATTTTTTAGCCTTGGTAATATGTGGTTCAGCGCCGTATTCTGGAAGTACTAACTTATCGTTTTCGCTGTTTTGCAGACGTTTAAGGCCGTCAGTGGCCCAAGTGTCGCCTCCAGTACCAACTATTGGGATATCACTGGCATAAGCAATAGTATTAGCAACGGTAATACCAATCCGTAGACCCGTAAAACTCCCGGGGCCTTTAAAAACGATAATTCCAGACACGCTGTCCCAATCGGTCCCCGCTTCAGTGAGCTTAGCTTCAATAAAAGCAAGTAGCCCCTTCGCGAGTTCACGCCCAGCTTCCCAGGTATACATGTGGGGTTGGCCGTTTTCGGGCACCAGCTGGATTTCACAGGTTGGAGTATCGGTTTTAATTGCTAAAATCATAGGTTCATCTCAAAATTTTCCATACCACTAAGGCCGACCCGACGGTTGGTTTCGCCGGTGGCGACAATTTTTAAACGAATATGGCTGGTGGGTAAAATGTCGTGCACCACATCGGCCCATTCCACCACGGTAATTGCCCGCGGATTAGCCAGAGATTCGGCAAATTCGTATTCGAGCACTCCCGCATCGGGCAAACGGTAAAAGTCGTAATGATGCAGTTCCAGGCCACTAGGCGCTTGGTACACTCGGCTAATTGTGAAGCTGGGGCTTTGTATGTCTTCAGTGATACCTAGGCCCTCACCAAGCCCTTTGACAAAAGTGGTTTTGCCGGCGCCAACATCACCCACCAGCTCAAGGCAGTCGCCGCCTTTGACATAGTGAGCCAGGTGCTTTCCAAAAGCACGCATCATGCCTTCAGAGATAATACGGATTTCGTGTTGCTTCATATAACTAAATTGATAATACCATGATTTTTTACGGCTCAGATACCCGAGAAGTTGATCTCGGCTATCTGAGCCTGATTTTAGGACCTAATGGAGGCTCTAACTCTTCTGGAACAGAATCCTTAGACACTGCTTCACTCGCTCCTTCAAGCTTCTGGGGTATAGGCGCTGCTCGAGCGCCCTGATTTGCTTGTCTTTTTCGGCAAGTTGCCGCAAAAGTTCTTCTTCAAGCCGTTGCTGCTTCAGTTGGTAGCGTGCAGCGATCTTTAGGCCTTGAACCTGAAGCCGCTTCCGCATACCATCAAGAGCTGCTTCGAGATCATTGATTCGTCGCTCTTGCGGCGAAACCGTAAGACGTGGCATCATTGCCGGCGTTACGCCTGGCGTAGCAGTAGTAGCCTTACTCCTTGGCGCAGGTAGCGGAAAATTGACCTGGCATTCATCCGTTCCTGGCGCGACAACCCAGCAACCATTATTCAGCCGAATTTTACCGTCATCACGCAGACCGGTAAAGGCATGACGCACGAGCTTTTTATGCTCTTGTTCCGTCACGCCTGACCGGCGAGGAATTGCAGTTTCCATTTCCTCCCACAGGTAAATATCTCGAATCCCCCCCTCTCTGCTTGCAATTACTTCAAGCATTGTTTCGTCGAGCCGAACACCCATCTCCTTACCCCGATCATTAGGCGACGAGGACATATATATTTATAACAGAATAAAAATATTTGGTCAATTCAGCGGTGCCTTAAATAAGACACCGCTGAATTTGTTAAAAATGCCCAAGGGAAGAGGAAAAGACTTTATCCTTTACTTCTTTTGGTGTTGCCTTTTGCACGACCAGCCCCAATTGGAAGTCTTCATACCGAAAGCTGCGAACTTCTTCAAAGCCCGGCCAGACTTCGCACTGCGCAACTACACTACCTCCTTCTGGCGCATGGAGAAGCTTAGCATATCGCCAGTCGTCATCACCGTAGTGGAACTTAATATACCCGCCCAACAACTCGTAGAGATCGTTGATGCAGGTGATGCTATTGTCTTGGTTCGGTTGCTTCGCCATGTGCATTCCCGCTTTGTTAGGTATGGTTGGGCGTCATTATGTTCTCACTCATATGGTCTATTCGTCAAGCAAATAAGCGGTCAGAGGCGAACTTGCGCTAATAGCAGAGTAGAACAGCTTCTAACAATGCAAATTGCTACTATTTACTTTTATCAAAATTAATGTTATTATAAAATAAATCGATCTACTCATCGCTTAAAGCGCTAGGAGCGATCTTGCACCTTTCTGCGTCTACCCGAGAACCGGAAGTTTCCATCGAGGAAGCCTGGTCGCGTATCGAGGACCAGGTCTATTTCATGCTCGGCGGTGAAAGCATCAACTACTGGTGGCGCTGCATTCAGCAGACCGTGACCGCCGGGCAGCTCAATCGCGTTTGGGATGAGTGGCCGGAATACGAAAAGTGGCTACACGCCAAGCTGCACGAGAGTCGCGAAAACCGGCTGCTTTACCTGTTGAGCGAACTCACGACCACCGACAACCCGTTCATGGTTGTGCAAATCATGGACAAAATCTCCCGGCCACCCTTCGGCGACCAGCTGCAGGAGCACTTCGGCTTCAGCCAAGAGGGGGTCGAAAAGCTGGAGAAGGTCGCCTGGAAGCGTTGTGGGCCGGCCATGATGGCCCAAATCAAGGATGACATGGCCGAAGGTTCACCGATCCTAGTCGAAGACTCTGTCAAGTGGCTCATCCGAACCATCGAGGAAGGCTTCGACCCCAGCACCTTGCCGCCCGACGACCTCAAGTTGTGCCAGGAGTTGATCAGCGGGAGGATCGAAATATAGGCCCGCACGAAGAAGCAAATAGCCCGCCGAAGGGCACCGCTTCTTCGGCGGGCTATTTGCTTGTCCGTAAAACCACCCCATAACTCATGGTTCATTCTTTTTCACCCTAACCATTAGCATTGTCAGCTAAAATTGCTTATAGTAATAAGTAACTATGAGAATTTCTGACGCCACAATTGAAGCGCTCATTCAATCGAGCGGCTATGTCACGCCGGAGCAGATGGCCGAGCTTAAAGACGAGCAGGCCGCCAATCACCGGCCGCTCCAAGATTTGGTTATTCGTCATGGGCTGCTCACCGACCAACAGCTCACCGAGCTGTACGCCCGCTACGCCGATATTCCGTATATCGAAATCGACCCGCGCGAAGTGCCCAGCGAAGCCCTGCTGCTCATTCCCGAGCGGGTTGCCCGTCAATACAACGCGGTGGTATTTAAAGTGGTTGATGGCGTCCGGTATTTGGCCATGGAAGACCCGGACGATATCCAGGCGGTTAACTTTATTGAAAAACAAATCGGGACCGATGTAAAAATTCATATTGCGACCCACGAAAATATCCTCCAGGTGCTCGATAACTACCGGGCCGATGTTGATAAAGAGCTTAGTAACGTTATTCAGGTCCAAAAAGATGACAGCGACGAAGACGACAATCAGGCCGAGCGTGTCTCGGAAGCCGATATTGCCGAAGATTCGCCAATCGCGAAAACTGTTAACTTGCTGCTTGAATACGCCATTCGTTCGAATGCCTCTGATGTTCATATTGAACCGCGTGAAGAATATGTGCAGGTGCGCTATCGAATTGACGGCGTACTCCAAGAAGCTAATCGGCTGCCACGTAACGTGCTTGATGCGCTGGTGAGCCGCATTAAAATCTTAAGTAACCTCAAGATTGATGAACGACGCGTACCACAGGATGGCCGCTTTAAAATTACTATTTCTGGCCACACTTATGCTCTGCGCGTGTCAACCCTACCGGTAACTGATGGTGAAAAGGTGGCGATGCGTATTTTAGATGAAGACAACTCGGCGTTATCGCTTGAACAGCTAGGTTACTGGGGTCAGGCTCTTACAACCGTTTCTGAAGCTATTACCCAGCCCTATGGTATGGTACTGGTGACCGGCCCAACTGGTTCCGGGAAATCGACCAGCTTATTTAGTATTTTGACGATTCTCAACCGACAAACGGTCAATATTTCTACCATTGAAGACCCTGTGGAATACAAGATTCAAGGCGTCAACCAAACCCAGGTTAACCCAAAGGCGGGCATGAGCTTTGCAGCTGGGCTTCGGGCGCTTTTACGCCAAGACCCAAATATTATTATGGTGGGCGAGATTCGTGACTCCGAAACTGCCAATTTAGCAGTGCAGGCCGCACTCACTGGCCACTTGGTGCTGAGCACCCTGCACACCAACAACGCCTCAACCACTCTTCCCCGCCTGCTTGATATGAATATTGAACCATTCTTAATTGCCAGTACCATTCGTACGGTTGTTGGCCAGCGCTTGGTGCGCAAGCTGTGTCGTAATTGCCGCGTATCGTACAGCCCTAGCAAAGATCAAGCCGCCGAAGTCGCCCGGCTGTTTGGTATTGAAAAATCCCTGGCTACCGTTCATAAGCTTGAAACCGAAGCCGCAAAACAAAATATCGGTAATCTTCCGGCCGATGAACTAAGCTCAAGCTCAACCGCCATCACTCGCCTGTGGAAGGCCTCAGAAGCCGGCTGCGATGAATGCAACCACCTTGGTTACCGCGGCCGTATAGGAATTTACGAAGCTTTGCCGAATTCTGATACAATCCAAAAACTGATTGTGAGTAATGCCACCAGCGCCGTCATTCAAGACCAAGCAATTAAGGACGGGATGGTGACTATGCAGATGGATGGGCTGATTAAAGTGCTTCGCGGTGAAACAACCATCGAAGAAATTTTACAGGCAACCCGAGAGTAAGCTATGGCATTTTTTTCGTATCAAGCGGTAAATAAATCCGGCAGCATTATAAATGGCACGGTCGAAGCGACTGATCGCCCAGGCGCGCTTGAAGCGCTCAGCCGTGAAGGGCTCCGGCCGGTCAGCCTGAAAGAGCAAAGGCAAAAGGCATCATTTGATATTAAACGCCTCTTCAAAAAACGAGTAAAGGCTGACAGCTTAGTGATGTTTACCCGGCAGCTGAGCACCATGGTCAGTGCCGGCGTGCCGCTGTTTCGCGCCCTGACCGGCCTGCAGGCCAACACCGAAGATGCCATGCTCAAAGAAGTACTTGAACAGGTCAGCAAAGATATCCAAGGCGGCTCCACGTTAGCCGATGCATTCGCCAAGCACCCCCAAGTTTTTAGCGATGTCTACATCAATATGACCCGCGCCGGCGAAACGGCTGGTATTCTTGATACCATTTTGAAACGGCTAGCGCTTCAGCAAGAAAAAAACGCTGCCATTCGTAAAAAAGTCCGTAGCGCCATGACCTACCCGATGATCCTTTTGGTCATCACGGTCGGGGCATTCTTTGGCCTGATGATATTTGTCGTACCGCAAATTGGCGCTATCATCAAAGATCTTGGTGGACCCGATGCTGAATTACCACTGATTACCCAAGTGATGCTTGGCCTCAGCGGCTTTATGCAAACCTTCTGGTACTTGATTATCGGGGGTATCGCTGCGATCTTTTTCTTGGTATCGCGCTACATCCAAACACCAACTGGTAAGCGAAAATTTCATCAGCTACTGCTACGGGTACCAATAGTTAAAAATGTCATTAAAAAAGTGGCGTTGGCTCGTTTCGCCCGGACCTTTGCTGCCCTGCTCGGTGCCGGCGTCAGTGTAATCGAATCATTAAAAGTAACTGGTCGGGCAATCGGCAATGTTGTCTACGAAGAAGATGTTGCCCGGGCAATTGACGAAGTCAAAAACGGCAAGCAGCTTTCTGAAGCCCTCAAAAAAAGTAGCCTGTTTCCGCCACTGATTTCCCAAATGCTGGCAGTCGGTGAAGAAACCGGCCAAACTGACACCGTACTTATAAAAGTAGCCGACTTTTATGACGAGGAAGTCGACGCCACCATCGAATCGCTCAGCTCGGTAATTGAGCCGGTCATGATTGTTATTATGGGTGCCATGGTGGGATTAATTGCTGCCAGCGTGATGGGGCCGATTAGTAGCCTGGCCCAAAACATTAAACAGTAAATCATAAGCTTTTTATGCTATACTGGTCGTAATAGCTAGTGGGCATCATGAGTAAATTATTTTACAGGGACAAGCCGATCATTGGTCTCGACTTTAGTCAAACGAGTATTAAAGTCATGGACTGCGACCCGCGCCGTAATAAGGTGTTTGGGTATGGTTCGATTGATCTCGACCCGGTAAAGGCCCAGCAAGCTTTCGACGAGGGTGACAGCGACTACTTAGCTAGCTGCATTGAGCAACTACTAAAAGACAAACTTGTCGGAACCGTTCAGAGCAATCATGCCGTGGTAAGCATCCCAACTGCCCGCACCTATACCCGTTCATTCAGCCTGCCGGCAAGTGCCGAAAAAAACCTCAGCGAGGCCATTACGCTTGAGGCCGAGCAGTATATTCCGGTGCCACTATCACAGCTCTATAGCGATTATGAAATTATCGAGCGTACCAACGAAACTATCTCGGTACTCCTTTGTGCGGTACCACAACGAATTGTCGATGTCTGTTTAGCTGCCTGCAAAGCCGCTGGGCTTCGGGTCATACTGGTTGAGCCGAGCATAAGCGCCGTCGCTCGCTTACTTACTCACACCGAAGAAGGTGGGCTCTCGACGGTAATTGTTGATGTTGGGCCGGCAACCACCGATATTGCCATTCTCGATGGCTCTATTCGGGTGACCGGCGGTATCGCTATCGGAGGCAACACGTTTACGCTTGATATCGCCAAAAAGCTGCATGTCACCCTAGAAAATGCCCATCAGCTTAAAGTACTTCATGGGTTAAACGCCGGGCCACGACAAGCAAAAATCTTAGAGGCGGTCGAACCAAACTTAAAGCGAATCGTCACTGAAGTCCGAAAAGTAATGCGCTATTACACTGAACGCATTGGCGTTGGCAAAAAGATTGAACAAGTAGTGATTGTCGGGGGTGGATCAAATATCCCTGGTCTTGGTGACTACTTTACCAACTCCCTGGTTATGCCGGCGCGAATCGCCAGCCCGTGGCAAATCCTCGATTTTAATACGCTCGAACAGCCGCCGCGTCAGTTTAAGCCGCGCTACATCACTGTCGCGGGGCTAGCGAGCATCGCCCCGGAGGATGTCTGGAAATGATCAACCTCCTCAGCCCAGAAGAAAAACGGCAACTGCGGGCCGCCCGAACCAATGTTTTATTGCTTCGCTACAACATTTTAGTCGCGATTACCATCTTAGCTGTCGGTGGGGTTTTTGGTGTCGGATTCTTTATTACTTTCCAAGAACGTGAACAAGCGCTACAAGAGCAGCGTGATAACCAAGCGCGAACAGCAGATTTCAGCCAGGTCCGACGCGAAGCAGAAGAATTCACGAAGAACCTAGCCACTGCCAAATCTATTTTGTCGCAAGAAATCGTCTACAGCGAACTACTGGTAGCGGTTGCCAAAACACTCCCGCGTGGCACGGTACTGACCGATATCTCCCTGACCCCAGCTAACTTCAACACTCCCTCAACCCTGGCTGCCCGGACAAAAAACTACGATGGCGCACTGCAGCTCAAAGGCACCCTCGAAGCTTCGCCGCTATTTAGCAACGTCAGTATTACCAATATCATCCAAGATAGCACTAACCGAGCGTATCCTGTCAGCGTTCAACTAAATGTTACTTTGCACCCTGAAGGAACCACCCAATGAAACAAGGCATGACAGCGGTGGCGTTTCGCCGGGTGCTGCTTGGGAGCTTGCTATTACTGATTCTTCTTGCAGCACTTGGGTATTACCTGCTCGGTACAATGCTTACCGAGGCTGCGCGTGACTCCATGCAAAAGAAGATCGATGCCACAGTCGGTCGGAGTGACTTAGAGCAACTGCAGCGCATGGAAACGTACTTGCGCGACCACCAAGACATTGTGAAGCGAGCGTCAGAGATTGTCGCCGAATCAAAAGAATACCAGTATCAAAATCAGATCATCGACGATATCAATACTTTTGCTCGGCGCTCAGGTGTAACCGTCACTGGTTTCAGCTTTGATACCAACACCGCGCCAACCACTGGTAGCGGACAAGCCGCCCCCCGGGTAGCACCAGGAGGATTAAAAATCGTCCCGGTCACAATTACCCTACAAAACCCGCTACCTTACACCAACTTTCTTCGCTTTTTAAAATCTATCGAGCAAAATTTAACCAAAATGCAAGTCACCGGCGTGTCGCTGAGCCCTGATACTGAAAACGCGGCACGAATCACCAACCCAACTATCGGCCTTGAGGTATATGTGAGGTAATATGAAAACCAATTTTCTTGCTCCTAATAAATTTAATCGACTCACATCGCCATTCCGTAAGCACCACGCGCTGATCTTTATTTTGTTAGCACTAGCGGTGATGATTATTAGCGTTTATAGCATCAACCAAATCTTAAGCCAACCAGTTGACCAAAACTATAAAGCCGAGGCCGAAGCTAAGTCTTTGCGCACCAACTTTGACCAACAAACAATCGATAAAATCACCGAACTTCGCGGGCGTGGCGATAATTGGGCAAACAACTTACCTGGCGGCCGAATTAACCCGTTCAGTGAATAAGCATACCGAATGATTTAGCTTTCGCTGCTTTTCATATATACTGCTTATAGTATGTTATTCATGGTCCAAAACTTTATTGGCACACCGGTAATGAGCCTGCAAACCGGCACCGAACTGGCAGCAACGAGCCAGCCGGTGATTGATCCACGCCGCTTAGAAATTGTCGCATTTTACCTTGAAGGGTCACTTCTTGATTTTAACCCCGCGCTGCTTCTGGCTGAGGATATTCGCGAGGTAAGCGATATCGGTTTTATTATAAATTCCAGCGAAGAGCTGGTGTCACCGGAAGATATGTTTTCTATGCAAGAAATACTTGATCTTCAGTTTGCACTCGAAGGTATGGCCGTATTCGATGATACCGGCAGCAAGCTCGGTAAGGTAATGACATATAGCGTGAATTCTGCTAACTTTTTAGTCCAGCAATTATACGTACAGCGCCCATTTTTGCAAAATTTGGTCAACACCGAGCTGCTAATCCATCGTTCGCAAATTGTCAATGTGACCAATAAAGCCATTACCGTCCGCTCTACCCGCACACCAATTAAAAACCCGGTTGCTACCGCTCAGGAAAAGCTATTTTATAACCCATTCCGGAGCGGCGAGCCACGGCCGAAACCCGAAGCCTAGCTATCTTCGCTTTCGCGCAAGACTTGTTTAATAGCATCAAAGCTAAACCCCTGACGCGCCAGATACGCCATAAACTTCTGTTCATCCGTATAACGGTGCCGTCGCTTGTCGACAATTCGCCGCAATTCTCCTAGTTCATCAAAGTCATTTTCTTCCAGCGCCTGCTCTATGCTGGCCGCATCCACGCCTTTTTGCCGTAGTTCAAGTGTCAGTTTTCTTTTACTGCTGGGTTTCGTAGCCTGGCGCGAGCGCACCCACGATTCGGCAAAAGCCGTATCGTTTATATAGTTTTTCTCTTCTAGCTTCTTGACGATCTTAGCCGTCATTTCGGGTGGCCACTGCTTCCGGTAGGCATACGTTTCAATCTCTTTGCGGCTGCGCGGTCGTCGAAAAATGTACTCTAATGCGCGCGCGTAGGCTTTACCAAACGCGCTGTCGTCTTTTAGCCCAGCCAGACGTTGTTCGGTAATCTCGAGCCCAACCCTGACACCGCTATCAATCAGCTGGGCTTCACTAAGCGAGAACGAAAACGACCCATCAATAAATATGTTGTAGCGACCTTTGGTTTTTACGGCGCCCTTGATGGCAGTTACTTTAGGCATGCGCTACGCGAAATCCCTGTTTTTTAGAGCGTTGAAGTAAGTTACCTTCGTGCTACACCTCTTCAGCGGCAACTTTTTCGCGGACTTTAGCTTCAATTTCGGCCATAACATCGCTATGTTCTTTAAGGTAGGCCTTGGTAGCTTCACGGCCCTGGCCAATCTTAGCATCGTTATAGTCGAACCAGGCACCAGCCTTACCAACAACTCCGTGCTGCACGGCAAGATCAAGCACATCGCCAGTTTTAGAAATACCTTCGTTGTACATAATGTCAAATTCTGCCACACGGAATGGCGGCGCAATCTTGTTTTTCACGACTTTCACTTTGGTGCGGTTGCCGGTAATATCTTCGCCCACCTTAATCTGGCCAGTACGGCGAATATCGAGCCGCACCGATGCGTAAAACTTTAGAGCATTACCACCAGTAGTGGTTTCTGGGTTACCAAACATCACGCCAATCTTCATGCGAATTTGGTTAATAAAGACAACCGTCGCTTTTGACTTATTAATAATACCGGTCAGCTTGCGGAGTGCCTGACTCATCAGCCGTGCCTGTAGGCCCATGTGGCTATCGCCCATATCACCTTCAATTTCAGCTTGCGGTACCAGTGCCGCCACCGAGTCGACCACAATTAAATCAACCGCGTTTGACCGCACCAAAGTTTCGGTAATTTCGAGTGCTTGTTCACCGTTATCTGGCTGACTCACCAGCAGGTTATCAGTATCAACTCCAAGCCGCTTGGCGTAGCTCGGGTCAAGCGCGTGCTCGGCATCAATAAAGGCCGCCGTGCCACCCTGGCGCTGCACTTCGGCAATAGCATGGAGCGTTAAGGTGGTTTTACCTGAGCTTTCTGGCCCGTAAATTTCAATAATACGCCCTTTGGGGTAGCCGCCGCCCAAAGCAAGGTCCAAGCTCAACGAGCCTGACGGAATTAACTCAACATGCGCCCGGTGCCCTTCACCAAGCTTCATGATCGAGCCGTCGCCGAATTGCTTGGTGATTTGCTCAACTGCTAGCCCCAAGGCCTTCAGCTTACCATCATCAGCACTTGATTCTTTCTTTGCAGTCTTTTTCGTCGTCTCTGCCATTATCCTGTCCTCCTGAAAACCTATTTACTCTTACTTTAATTATACGCGAGAGTACCACGCCTTGGCTACATGCTACAATACCTATATGAAGAATTATGCACGCGGATTTACGGTAGTTGAGCTTTTAGTAATAATTGTGATTACAATTGGCGCTGGCGCGCTGTTTATTATCCAGAAAAATGACCTCGAGATGCTTGCCCGCGACACCCAGCGTAAAACCGCCATTAACGCCATGCACCAGAGCTTAGAAGAAGTATTCTTTAAGGAGCACAAATTTTATCCAGAAAAAATCACCGCCGAAATTCTGCCCTCAGTTGATCCACAGCTACTGACGGATCCCGCTGGTAACAAAATTGGTGATGCAAAAAGCACCTATCGCTATGATCCAACTAATTGTAGCCAAGGAAAGTGCGAAGGTTACACGCTCCGCACTAGCCTCGAAAAAGAAGCTGATTACGTCAAAACGAATCGTTAACTAATCGTCGTTAGGCATCACTGGCCGGCCGTTTTTGAAGGCTTCAACCGCATTGTTCAAAATGGAAATTTGTTTACGCGGGTTAATGGCAAAATGAAAGCGATACGTGGTTTCTTCACCTTCGGTCGATAGCCGGATCGAGCCGTAATCAAGCAAATGCTGCAAAATACCATGTTGACGAAAACTGGCATCTTCGACGTTTTGTAAGCTGATTGTCTGTTCTTTTCGCGAAAACAAACCAGTTTGAATAAACTGAATCACACTTTCGTTAGTCAAGAAGAACTTGTTGCCAAGATAAATAATCGTCCCGACCCAACCGAGCAAGAAGAGTAGAATGATCACTAAAATACCGATGCCCATCATCGCATCGAAGTTAAGCCCCAGCGAATTTAGTAGCTGGGCGCCATCAGGAGTTGTGGCGTGGATGCCAAGCGCTGCAAACAGCGCAATCGCCACTCCTTCGGCTAGCCATACCGACAAAAGACCAATTGGATGACGAGTTATAGCACTGACAACATATTCGCCTTCGCTCAGGTTAAGAAAAGGATATTTGCGTTTTGATTCCTCGTGTTTACGCCGAATCTCCTCGGGTATTACCGGATCTTGCGGCTGCAATGGCCGCGCCATGTAGACGACTTGCGGCGCTGCATCTTGAGCGGTACCAGAGCTTGGTGGATGAGCAAAGAGCGGTCGACCGGCTTGATCATAAGCTACCGGCTGCGCTGCTGGGTCGGGCTGCAGCGGCGCCGATGGTGGCTGAATGTGTGGCGATTGCGGATACTGAGGTGGTTGCTGGTCTTTCTTCATTACCGTTATTATAACAGATCGTGATTCGCACGCGCACAGAGCCCGTCGCTGGGATCCATACAATCTATTGACTACGCAGCCGATTGCGTATCAGGAGCCGATAGGCCAAGATGTGCATAAGCCTTATGGGTCACCTTTCGCCCCCGCGGCGTGCGCTCGAGGAAGCCAATCTGTAGCAGATAGGGCTCGTAAAAGTCTTCAATTGTCGAACGCTCATCACCGGTAATCGCCGCGAGTGTTTCAACACCTACTGGGCCACCCCTGTAATTCTCGATGATCGCTGCGAGAAGATTGCGATCGGCAGTATCAAGGCCAAGCTCGTCAATTTCGAGCAGCTCCAGCGCTTTATGGGCAGTGGGATGATCAATTATGCCGTCACCATTCACATCAGCGTAATCTCGCACCCGCTTAAGAAGACGATTAGCAATCCTTGGAGTAAGCCGGGCCCGAGTCGCGAGGCTGGCCGAAGCCTTCGGATGAATAGCGACACCGAGGATTTCCGCGGCCCGCTCGATAATTTGCTGCACTTCTTGTGGCGTATAAAATTCTAACCGATGAATAATCCCAAACCGATCACGCAAAGGTGCTGCTAACGCGCCAGTTCGTGTTGTAGCACCCACAACAGTAAATTTGGGTAGGTCAAGTCGCACACTATGCGCCGCCGGCCCCTTGCCGATCACAATATCGAGCTTGAAATCTTCCATGGCGCTATAAAGTACCTCTTCAACCGTGCGGCTGAGGCGATGGATCTCATCTATAAACAAGATATCCCCTTCATTTAGATTGGTCAGGATACTTGCGAGGTCGCCTGCCCGCTCGATTGCCGGCCCGGCAGTCACCCGAATCGCCGCTCCCATTTCGTTAGCGATCACCGTGGCCATGGTGGTTTTACCGAGCCCTGGTGGGCCATAAAGCAATACATGATCGATCGGTTCACCACGTTTTTTTGCGGCGGTTATTGCCAGTTGTAAGTTTTTCTTTAAACGTTCTTGCCCGATATATTCGTGAAACCGTTTCGGACGCAAACTTATCTCCAGAATTTCTTCTTCTGGAACCGTTTGATCCACCGTTGTTTGCACAATCCGTTCGATAGCCATAATCATTACAAGTATACAGTAAGTTGGCTAGAAAAACGAAATTGTATTTAAGTTATGGAATAATGGACTAGACTCCCTCAGTTCAGATAGCGCAGCTCGGGAGACTGTGAAAATCGATTACAATAATCGATTTTCAGCCGAACGCTTCTATAAGCTTCCAGTGGAAGGTTATAGAAAAAGAGTGCTCCCGGGCTGTGCTATCTGAGCTGAGGGAGCTCCATGACACCCCCTTTATCTACTGCCGCGCCAGCCGCTTTAAGGCAGTACGAATTTTTTCTTCAACCGAAAGACTCTGATCAATTCCATCCAACGCCTCCGTGGCCTGCCGCAAAGTGTAGCCCAACGCCATCATGGCTTCAAGAGCGTCGTCTTTTTGTGGCCTCAGTTCTGTTATATGCGTGCCGCCGCTTATGCCGACTTTGTCTTTCAAGTCCACCACCACTCGGTCGGCCGTGCGCTTCCCAACGCCACTCGCCCCCTGAATATAAGCGCCGTCGCCAGCTGCAATCGCCGAACGTACCGCCTCGCTACTCCCCAGGCTTAAAATCGCCAGCGCCGCCTTCGGTCCAACACCCTGCACGGTAATTAATAGCTCAAATAACCTCTTCCCGGCAAGGGTAGAAAATCCGTATAATTCTTCGGCCTGTTCGCGTACATGATGATGCGTGTAGAGCTTTGCCGTGTCGTGCAGCTGCAAAGCGTCGTACTCGCCGGCTGGCACCTGCACTTCGTAGCCAACGCCATTAACGTCAATAATAACTGAGCCAATAAATTTTTCTGCAACTTCTCCGTAAACATGGGCAATCATAACTTTAAGTATACCTTATTACGGCCGCGAAGAAGCGCTCCCGCTATATTGACCTTGCCTCACTCGTCGGCACTAAACCTTAACTATTTATTTATAACAAATATATTTTCGAAGCGAATACGACTTAATCATCGTTATTAAGGGCGCCAAAGACCATGTCTCTGGCGCCCTGTTGGAGCAAGCTACCTAAGCCTCCTTACATCGAACGCATCACGAATCATCCATAAGACGGCGTCGTCAAAATCTTCTTGACTACAGGCATCAGCCTTCTGCCAAATCACGAGTGATTCGTTTCTCACAGTTCTTGCGGCACTGATGACAGTGGGAAACGTCTCTATAAGCTCTGCGCACCAGTTCGCGAGAGATTCTTTACTGCTCGTAAAAATTCCCAAAATCGGTATGACGGTGATCGTGAAGGTATCCTTCTGGGTACTGCGTACGACTCGAACAGCGTCTCGATTTATCTGAATTTCTTACCGCCTTTCGTGACCACATTTACTTTGGGGTATTCGGCTCGAGGTATAGCCGATTTCGGCTCAAGTACTAGAGACCAAAGCGATCCCGGAGCATCTGTCCGTGTCGCTCTACCTCCGCTTGGATCACTGGGTCATCTGCCGAACGGTGCGTGACCGCAACCATCATTTCAGCAAATTCAGCCACTGTTTGTGGAGCGTGGTCTTGCCAGCAAGGAGGACGAACTTCGTCCATGCCTGACCGGCCGACATTGGTCTGCAGCAATCGTACCACCCACTCGGCCAGATTGCTCACGCCGCGCCATCCTGTAATCTCTTCGATCAGTGATTCGATTCGTGGCTGAGCTGCACTAATCTTTCGATTGAAGGAGTCGTAGAGGGAACTTTCGTGCGCCAGTGGCGAGTTGTTAGGAGTCACAGCCATACAATAACACAATTATTTTAATTTGCAAAGCTGAAGAATTATCCGTCTTGCGCTAAGATGATCGAGCGACCAGCGAATGCATAATTGCTACCGCCAGGGCGTCCGCGCAGTCGTCTGGTTTTGGCACTTCTGTTAAGTTAAGCTGGATACGTACCATTTCTTGAATTTGTTTTTTTGTCGCCCTGCCATAGCCAGTCATAGTTTGCTTTATTTGAAGAGGAGTGTATTCGGCAATCTGTAGCCCAGCCTGCGCGCCGGCGAGCATCGCCACCCCACGAGCATGAGCCACGCTCATAGCGGTGGTGACGTTTTGTGCAAAGAATAACTTTTCGATTGCCATATATTGCGGGGTAGTGTCGGCAATAATTTCGGTAAGCGATTGGTGGATTTCGAGCAAGCGCTCGTCGAGCGGCTGGTGGACGCGCGTGCGAATCACACCGGCATCCACAAGTTGTAGTTTCTTACCAGCCGCGACTTCTATCACACCAAACCCTAATATACCGGTGCCCGGATCTATCCCAATAATACGCATGTGTTTAGTATAGCTTATTCCTGTGGAGGGCGGCGAAAGATACTGCTCACCCGCCTGAAGGCGCCCGCAATTGGCTGTCGCCACTCGTAGGCAGCATAGCCGAGCGCCCCCACGGCCACCGCGCCGCCAATCCCCCAACCGAGCATATTTTCGGGTTGCGGTGGGGTATCGGTTTTGATTTCTTGGTCGGCAGCCGTCGTTGCTGCGATCTTACGACAACGGTTCGTTTCCGGATGCCGCTCTTGACCAGGCTTACATGGCACTAAAGTTGCTTCCGCTACCGCAATCTTCCGGCACCGATTAGTTTCTGGATTTCTGGCATATCCTGGCCGGCAGTCGGCCGCATCACTCGCCAGCACCGCACTGCGGCAGCGGTTAGTTTCTGGGTGACGGGTTTGGCCAGGCTTACAAGGAGTTAGGACGGCTGTACTCGTGCTAGTCTGTTTTCGACAACGCTTGGTTTCAGGGTGGCGATAGTACCCGGCTTTACAAGCGGCCGTTACTGGTGTTTTAGCAGCTTGAGGCGGTAAAAACAGATTTTTTCCGAGTGGTTGAGGTTCGCCTTTTCGCCAATTTCCAGTGCGAGCGTCGTATGCCCACGATACACCTTTGTCGAGCGAGGGGTGCCCAACCAACGAGTCTCCAAATACCGCCACGCCCTTAATATCCTCCAGCCAAATATAGCCGCCGTTCACGAGCTCAATTGGGGCTGGCTTTTCGGGAGCATTATTATTTTGGACCGCTACCACAATATAAGCGCCAGGTGACAAAATGTATTCTTCTTCATTAGTTATTTCCCTTCCCCAGGTGAAAGTATTTTTTACCGTCGGATTTTGGCCGTGATACCCCGTTCGTAGCCGGTACCGGGCTAGATCGATGGGTTGGCTTGATGTGTTTTGCAACTTAACATAATCGCCGCAGGAAATGGTCACTTCTGCCGGGCTACACTGCCGCGGATTTGCCAATACTTCAATAATTTTGAGGCCTTCGGTTGTCGTTGCTGGCCGGTAGAGCGGTTCGCTGTAAATTTCGGCGTCATCTGTTTTGACCGTATAGTCTTTTGTAAAAATACCGGTGTGCGTTAAAGAAGTTTTTCCGCGCTGCTTGTGCTGCGCCCACTGCCCAGGTAGCGCCGCCCCGGGCACGATGCTTTGACGCACGACTTGTTGATGATCAACTAGCTTCACTTCTTGGAGCACTGGAGACTCAAGCGTCGCCAACTGCGCTTCATCAACCGTAAAACCGGTACTAATTGTGCCGTCGGCATCTCGCTGATAAGCAGTGTATTTTTCGGGGAGCAACCACCCTTGTAGCACTGGTGTTTCAAATTGTAGTTTCTTGCTGGTATCTTCAGCGTCATTTACGACAAGTTTAACTCGCCAGCCAGTAACATTTACCGCCACATCAAGTTGGTTGTAGAGCTCTACAAATTCTAAAGTAGCCTCACCGCCGAAACTGGTTATTACTATTGGTGGTTTGGCAGTAAGGTGGGGTTTGGGCGGGGGAGACACCACCGGAGCCGCGTGTAGTTGCAGCGCACTCAGGACGCACAAAACAACACTTGTCATCGAAGCAAGCAACAGTCGCATAAACACCTCTTTCTGGATTAATGTGGGTTCATTCTGCCCCAGTTAGGCTCGAACTGTCAAGCGAATTATTCGCTTTTACCGTGCTATAAAAGCTGCAACCCTACCGCTTCCCGTGTTTCAAGCAGTAAAAATACTCCCGGAAAGGGAGTATTTTTGGTCACTTTTTTGGTTATCTCTTAGTCGGCAATCTCAAAGTTACTATGTACATTCACCACATCATCAAGATCGTCAAGCGCATCCATTAACTTCATAGCCTTGCGCGCCACTTCAGGGTCGGTCAGTTCAATGGTATTATTTGGGACATATTGTAGCTCGGCCTCTGTTACCGTGAGCCCAGCCGCAGTTACTGTTTCACGAACCTTAGCGAGCTCTTTTGGCTCGGTATACACCACTAGTTCATTATCTTCTTCAACTGCATCTTCAGCGCCAGCATCGAGCACGGTCAGCAGCGCTTCTTCGCCGCTGGCCGCCACCCGAATCACCCCTTTGCGAGTAAACTGAAACATCACACTGCCGGGTTCGGCTACTGAGCCGCCATTTTTGGTTAAGGCGTGGCGCACTTCAGGGAAGGTGCGGTTACGGTTATCGGTAGCGCATTCGATGATAACACCAATGCCACCGGGGCCGTACCCTTCGTAGGTGACTTCTTCCATGGCAGCAGCGTTTTTATCAGCCACGCGGTCGATTGCCCGCTGGATGTTGGCCATGGGCATATTGGCTGCTTTGGCTTTTTCAATTACCAATGCTAGCGCCGAATTGATACTCGGATCAGTACCACTGCGGGCAGCTACGGCAATTTGATTACCGATTTTTGTGAAAATAGCGCCACGCTTAGCATCGTTTGCACCTTTTTGCCGCTTGATCGTAGACCATTTGCTGTGTCCGGACACGTGAACTCCTTGTAACTACTCCGCATATGGTTTTATCGGAGCTTGTAAAATATACTCTTTATCTTATTATACCAAATGGTCGCGCCCTCTGACACTCCTTGTAGTCTTTTTGAGCCAACTAGCCATCAATAATTGAAGCGCTGCGAAAATCATACCCAGTTTTGCGCCATAAAATTAGCAGCAGCCCCAGAATCCCTAGGTAACTCGTTGTAAGCGCAATTTCGCCAAAGGTCACTTCGATTTGTGCGTGCGGCAAACGCGCCACCCATTCAACCACGCCGGTCATGTACTGTAGTAGCGCATTAGCCGGTACCCCCACCCACCCGGCAATTGGTGGCGCCAGCACCCCACCGACGCCGGCTATAAAAGTCAGGAGCATCGCCAGCGGCACGAGCGGCACCACTACCAAATTAGCCGGCAGCGAAACCAGCGACAGCGTACCAAACATGTACAAAATTACCGGCAACGTGAGCACTTGCGCCGAAAAAGTTTCAATCAGCACCTGCTGCCAAAGCCCAGGTGTCTTCTGTTTGTATATCATTTTGGAAAGCATCGGCGCCATAATCAACACTCCCGCAAAAGCCAAGAATGACAAGTACCAGCCAGCATCACCCCAGATAAAAAACGGATTTATCAGCACCGTTACCGCCGCCGAGAATACTAATAGCAGCACCGGATGCATCACTCGGCCGTAATACCAAGCGAGCAAGCTCAAGCCAGCCACGAGCGCTGCCCGAGACATGCTTGGGCTAAAACCTGTTACCAGTACAAAGCTGGCAATCATTCCGGCCGCGGCAATAAACGACAAATATTTCGAATGTCGACTAAAAATCCTCCGGGCGAGCCGCACCAAAATTGTTAAATTATAGCCACTGGCTACCACAATGTGCGTTAAGCCGGCTATCTGCAGCTGCTCATCAAGCTCTGGTGGCAGCGCACTGCGCTGGCCCACCACATACCCGACTCCTAAACTCGCTTGCGGTTCTGGAATAGCATTACGCACCCCAGCCGCAAACCAGTCACGCACTTCTCGGGCGGGGTCGTTCATCACCGGGCGTTCAGCGGCTTGCACGGTTGTGTATGACATCGCCCCCACGAACGCCCCAAAGCCCGCCCGTAACTTTCCGCTTACAATTACATGGTCGCTGCGTTTTATATCCAAAATACTAAGTGCACTTACCCACAGCTTGCCAGGGACTTTTTGGCCATCTACTTCTAGTTCACTGATCCTTAGCTGTTGCTCGCCTCGTTTGCCATATTCTGGATCGTCAGTCACTTTTCCCTGTACAGCGACCTGATGACCCACTAGCTGGGCTAGTTGCTGGACGCCATGCAGTTCACTATTTCCTCGTACCACACCAAGTAGGCTGCCGGCAAACAGCACCAGCAGCACACCTACTGGGGTTCGTAGCACAAAACCAATCCCGCCGCATAGTAGCGCCACACTCAGCGCCCACCCGACATTTAAAGCTAAAAATTGCGACGCCACCACACCAATGAGCACACCAAGCGCACCCCAACCTATTAGAAAAGAAGGGTGGAATTGACGCCGTATGAGAGCTGGCCGCAGCATGCGCCCTAGTGTGACATACTTTACCTCAGAAAATAAATGCTTTTATTACATAAATCTCATAGTACGTTAAATTATACTATTGATAAAATACTATCCATAGGATATAATATCCAAGTTATCGATCCCGCAGGAAGGCGATCATGGCTATCAGTGTCATTAATGACGGCACGCATCTGTTTGACATCCGTGACGTACACGGGCCTATCCAGGCACATGGCGACACGGCCGAAGAGGCGCGTGCCAATCTTGAGCGAAAGGCCTCGGAGTCCGACGTTAGCTTGATCACCTGGTACTCAAACGGCCGCGGTGGCGCTTTTGGCCGCAAATACACGGCAAAGGGTATCGGCTATATTGCTTCCGATAGGCCGATCAAGTTCCAGACGCCCCGTGAGCCGTTTGACTTCCGCCACGCCCCAAAGGGCACCGTCGTCAGGCTGACGTTCACCAACGACCACAAGGTTGATATCCTGTTCACCGGTGATAAGACCCATGGCAGCATGGATGGAATCTTGGTGAAGGTGCTGGACTGCACTGTCACTCACCGAGCACCCATCAAGGCGCATCTGTTTGTTCATGCTATTGCCGGCGCGCGACCCACGCCACGCGAGCTCTTCGATATGACCGCTCAGCACATCGAGCCCGGAATCTACGTTCGACTCGATGATTATTACAACCAGGCAGACGGTCGCTGGAAGGTGGGTTGCAAGATCGCATCGATCGAAGTCAGGGAGAAGTAATTAACACCTCATAACTAGCAGCATGTTAGTTAAGGGTTGGTCCGTAGCGATGCGGATCAACCCTGTTTTTTATGAAATAATGGCCATCTAAAAAGTCCTTCGATTCGTCATAAAATCAAAGGACTTTTTTATAATAATACCTGGAGGAACCACTGGGACTTGAACCCAGGACACCCTGCTTAAAAGGCAGGTGCTCTAACCAGCTGAGCTATGGTTCCATACATAATGCTCAGAAAAGACAATACCATTTTCGAGCCATGTCTGTCAATGCCCGCCCGCGATTTTCACGGTTATTCGTGCTTTTCGCGCCGAGGGCGTTTGAATTTTGGCGTTTTCAGCAAAAAGGTATCGAGCACCGCTAGACTCAGCCCCGCTACCACGATATATGGCCGATAGGTTTCAATAACTAGTGCAAACATTGCGCTTGTGTGGTCGAACTGCAAGGTGGCAGCAAAGTAATTAAACAAAAAGGTCGTGGCCAGCAATGCAAAAATTAACGAACCGATAAATCGCCACAATTTACTAGTGTACATTGGCCCGCTGAATAGCAAGATCACCGGCGGCAGCAATAACAATACCGATCGCACGAGTACTTCTAGCGGTGGTGCAGCAACGTAAATCCCCTGCTGCTCAATCGCTGGCGTTAAGGTGGCCGCCCAACTCTCACTAATTAAAGCACCGGCAGCGAGCGCCAAGCCCAGCACCCCAAACCGCCGTTTGGTAATAAAACTAAACAAAAATAACCCGGCAAGCAGAATTATAAAGAAAAGACTAGCTGACATACCCTTACTATACCGCTAGTGACGCGGGAGTTCAAAGCTCGCCTGTTTGCCAATGGTAATATTTTTGGCGTCAACCGTTCCGGCTGGCACTTCTAGGATATATCGGGCTGGATTTTTCGGCTTAAAAGTACCGGGGTAGGTATCGGGCGAAATGTTTTTGACAATATGCACTACTTTTTTATCTTTGTCGAGCCAAATAACATCAATTGAAAAACGCATGCCCTTCATCCACACACTCCATAGATCGTCTTTATCAAAAACGAACACCATACCTTCGTTGGCTTTCAGCGATGAAACTTTGCTGAGGCCATTAGCGCGTTCTTGCTCGCTGCGAGCAATCTGCGCATCAATCACAGCGTCGCCCACGACCACTCGGGTAGACGACCGCCAATCCATAAACAAAGACCAAACGGCGAACCCCAATAGCAGCAGTACCATGCCTCCAATAACCCACGCTGCTTTTCGTTCCCCGCTTGCCATAGCTCTATTATGCGCCAACTTTGTCTTTTTTATTACGTCTTGGGGCGTTTAATTCAACATAATCAATGATTTTTCCGGCAATGTTACGCCCGGTTACCTGCTCGATGCTTTCGAGCGCCGGTGCTGAATCAAGCCGAAGTACAAACTGTCGTGAAGGCGTTAGCAGCATGTCTACCACGCAGACGCTGAGGCCAATAGCCCGAGCCGCCTTAACCGCTAATTTACGCTCTTGTTCGGTGAGCTTGGCGCTCATGCCATATTCTTGCTTGCCGGAACTTGAAAAGAAACTACGAGCCGAACCTTCGCGCTTGACGCTGGCGACAACCGTACTCCCTACCACCACGGCTCGAACATCCTGAATTTCTTCGGTGGTATTGCCGGCATATTCTTGGATTAAAAGGTCAGCATCACCCATATAAAACGCCTGCAGCACAGAATTTGCTGCCTTTTGGCTTTCTACCAGTACGGCGTGGTTATTGCGCGCTTGGGCAACCTTAATAACCGCCGGGAGCCCTACCCGTTCGAGCAAGTTATCGATCTGGCTTGGTTCGCGGGTAATGATAGTTTTTGGGATGCCCACGCCGGCTTTATTGAGTAACTGTAAGCTACGAAGCACATCGTGTGAACGACCGATAGCCAGCGATTTTGCCGTGGTATAGACGCCCATCATTTCGAATTGCCGTAAAATAGCATTGCCGTACGATGACGCGCTGGGTAAGATGCGCGGAATCACCGCGTTTAAATCATCAAGCGCTTGGCCTTGGTAGATCACCGTTGGGTGTTCGCTGTTGATCTCGACGTGACTCGCCGAAGAACGAATCATCATCACATCGTGGCCGCGTTTTTGCGCCTCTTCTTCAAGCCGCCGTTCGGTGTAGTAGTTAGGCAGGTGGGTCAGAATTCCAATTTTCATATTATCCTACGATTCGATCTTAAAATGCTGCTTTATTTTTGCGACCAACTCTTGGGCCGGTTTGTCGAGGTCGGCGGTTTCTGCACTCATAGTCGCACCCTTTTTGATAATTTTCAAGATACGAGAGCCCCGATTGATCGTATCGCCTTTTTTGAAGCGACTCAAAATAATAACATGGTCTTCGTCGGGCAGATCAACAATCGAGTAGCTGCTTTTCACAAATTCTACGCCCTGCTCGGTCAGCTTGTAAATGCCGCTTTTAATCTCGGTTTTAAGTATTTGCTTGGTTTCGAGTTGGTTACAGAGAATCAGGTAAGAATATTTATCGTCAAGCGAGTTCATGGTCGGCAGTGCGTCGGAATCGTTGACTTCGTAGCGCATATTCGCAAGCTCAAGGATATGCAGCAGCATAAAGGGGATTTTTTGTTTCTCAAACTGCATGTCGCTCAAAACACCGCTATAACCAGTGAGCCGGGCGTTAATTTCGATCGCATAAACTTCATTTTCTGGCGTAATAATTAAATCGATACCAAAAATACCCCGGTAGCCGTGACTCGCTAGCTCCGACCCGACGACAGTGGCGATTTCCTGTGTGCGATGCTTAAGAATTTCCGGATATTGCCCGCCGAGCTCGCCACCCACCCATTTGGTCACTTCGGGTAGGTTAGGGTTACAGAGGTAAGGGCTGTCCACTAGTTGTCGCTGCAAGCCACCGGTAAAAATGCCGTACTTCGTCACACACACCTGGACGCTAAAGGTTTCGCCATCAATAAACTTAGAAACCACTACCGTACCACTGTAAGAAATGGCCTTCAAGTTTCTGACGGCTGCTTCAAATTGGGTGAGGTTTTTAACAATAAACGTCCCTTTTGACCCAGACGATTCAACTTCCTGGACAACAAATTTTTCGCCAAACATCGCCGAAAGCTCAGCGTAAGCATCGGCGTTCAGTTCATCCAGGCGCTTCACTACATGATCCGGCAGGTTAATGAGATCGGCAAATTCATCCCGGAAGTAGCGCTTATGTTCGTAGGCGTGCGCGATTGTAGGTGAGTTCATGATGTACATCAGTGGATTAACCGGGTACGGTGGATCGAGCGGGCCATATAGTACAAATTTGCGCCGTGGGTGCGATTTTACCACCTCGGCAAAGCTTTCAGAAGCAGCCAAGCGCGGATTGGTATGTGCCTCGCCATCTGACTGTAACTGAATGTGTTTGTCGTACAGATCGAAGTCTTTTAACCACTGGTTGTGCGAGTTACCCACCATGAGATAATCGTCAAAATACTGATTTAAATAAATAAAATATGACTGGTCATAATAAACAGAGCCCATCTGCCGGTTACGGTTGTAAGAAATTGCGTTTTCAAGCCAAGCCATATATAAAACCTTCTCTGTATTATGTTGCTGATAACGGCGAATGCTTACTCTAAATTATAACAATAAAGCCGATTCGTCAATTATAGACTTCTTTGCATATTCGTGTTATAATGTTAATAATCTTCAGTTCGCCACAAGGAGGATCGATGCAAATTCGTAACACTCCTGACGTCGTCCGACAGATCCTATGCGTCTACACCGAAAACGGCGAGGACGTCCACCTCACGTGGCACCCGTGCCATAGCGGTATGAGTGGCGAATCCACCCCCGCAAAGCTCGCGGCCGCTAACGTCGATGGCATCCACCTTGCAGACCTCTTCGGTCTCAGCCTCGACATGGTCCTCCAGGCATTGGGTACCGACGAAAAAACGGTCAACGAGCGCTGGCGTAGAGACTACGGCGCCGAGCACGAATTCTCGAAGCTTCGAGTTAGGCGTACCGAAGACACGTTCGAGATCCGCAACATCGCCTAGACGCTAGTCACTCAGATACGGTAAAAGAGGTTATTCGTTACTCTCCAACAATGATTCGCCGCCCGGACGTTTCCGGGCTTTAGTTTTGTCGATTTATCCTAATATTTTTAACTTTTTAGGAGTCTAGAAGTTCACCGACGTGCCGAGCAAAGCTATCTCTCACCTTGGCTCCTATTTCCGGATGCTGCTCTTCGTCTATGAGGCGAGTAAACCTTGAGTTCGATTCAATTAATCGCCAATCAGGAGCTTCGGCACCACGTTCACCGTAGCCAAAATCGACAGAAATATACACCGCGGTCGCTCCGGCAGCCTGTGCTAACCGTCTTGCGGTTTCGGTTGTTGGTGGCGCTAAGCGCTCAAGTAGCGGCTCGGGCTGCACAAAAAACCAACGGGCATGAACGCGATCTTCGGTAAGGCTGGGCTCGTTGTGGCGTGCGACCGGCAAGATTGTGGTGATATCTGATGTCGCATTATAAAACGTATACATCCTCACTTCTTTTACCAGCGGCGAGTAGTTGCGCTCTAAAAACGCCCCTTCATCAGCTGGTGAATACGGCCTTAACCCAGGAAGCGGCTTCGTGAAATCATACTTCGGCTGAAAAATATATCGCTCAGCAGCCTCGCTACCCTCTCCGTTTACCCAAGCTTGAAGCTCGGCCTTCGAAGCGAATGTTTTTATGCCTACCCCGAACGAGCCTTTGATGGGCTTGGCGATAAAAGGGCCATCAGGAATTGCTTCAAGGTACTGCTCGTGTTCGCTCGCCAGAAAGGTGGGAATCGCTTCTGGTAAGTGACCATGGATGTCTTTGTAGGCAGCTAATTTATTCGCACCATACGCCTGGACCTCGGTTTCGTTCACTTGCGGCATACGTAGATCTCGCTGCTTTTGCCCATAGGCTAAAGTGTGACGATCAAGAATAACCCGGCCGAGTTCCAACCCCGAAATTTGCTTAACACCCTCGACAATTAGCTCCTGGTTGTCGTCAAATTCCGGCTGATGAATTATATCGTAACTTTCCTCGCCAGAGCGAACAGCAGCAACACTCAGCGAAATATCATAGTTCGCTAAGTGGCGAGCCAGGCCGGCACGGTCGGATAGCATCGAATCGAGAGCCCATTTTGGCTTGCCATCGCGTAGCTCATCCCCATAGAGAATTGTGGCGGTTCGTTCACTCATATCTAAAACAGGCCGCGTTTTTTATGGCTGCGGAATTCTTCGAGCAGCTCTTTTTGGCGCTTCGAAAGCTTGGTTGGCGTATCAACATGTATCGTAACGATGTGCGAACCACGCCCACCGCCGCGCAGATGTGGCACCCCATGACCCGACAGCTTGAAATCGGTGCCGCTTTGGGTACCGGCAGGAATTTTCATGGTGAGCGGGCCATCGACAGTGTCGACTTCGATCTCTGTCCCCAGCGCCGCATCGACCATCGTCACGTGTTCATCACTTAAAATTAAGTCGCCCTCACGCGTGAAATGTTTGTGTGGGTTTACCCGAACATGCACATACAAATCGCCCTTTCCACCATTAGCAATTGCCTCTCCGCGTTCACGCAGGCGAATAGTGGCGCCGTCATCGATACCGGCGGGGACCTTTAGAGCAATCGTTTGGTGGCGTCGCTCGGTGCCCTTGCCTTTACAAACGGTGCAAACTTTTTCTGGCACCTTACCACGGCCTTCGCAGGTAGAGCACATGGTTGACTGCTGAATTTGCCCAAAAATAGTATTCATGATGCGCATTTGCTGGCCTGAACCCTGGCAGGTTGGGCAGGTTTTCAGGTTATGGCCAGGCTCTACTGTGGTGCCCTTACAGTGCGAACAGGTATCGTCAAGATAAATACTTATGTCTTTTTCGACGCCAAATACCGCTTCTTCAAAACTAACCGTTACATCGGTTTCAACGTCTTGGCCACGCCGAGGGCCTTGTTGCTGCTGGCCACCACCAAAGAAGCTGCCAAAAATGTCGCCAAGGCCCAGATCGCCAAAATCGAAGCGAGCTCCCTGGGCACCACCGAAGCCCTGAAAACCTTCAAACGGATTACCGCCACCAGCACCGGCACTACCACCCACTCCAGCGTGACCAAATTGGTCGTAGCGCTGGCGTTTTGAAGGGTCTTTTAAGACTTCGTAAGCTTCGTTGACCTCTTTGAACTTCTCCTCATTACCGCCCTCTTTATCCGGGTGGTATTGAATCGCCAGCCGCCGAAACGCCTTCTTGATTTCGTCTGGTGAGGCGTTTTTGCTTATGCCTAAAACTTCGTAATAATCTCTTTTACTCATTTATTCCATGATAATCGACTGGCACTCAATATTCAAGAGTGCTAAGATCACGGTATTACCACTCCCGGAATCTAACCGACTCCGGGAGCTAAATCATGCCGCCGTCACATTACTCTCATTTTGTGCGATATCTTGGAAGATATGCCACGCTCCTTTAAAGAAATCTTCCCAGCTTACTTCGGCAGGCTTAGTCACACGACAGCCGCTACTTCCCATGCTTACAATAGTAGCACCGAGGCTCTTCAGTCGCGCCTGTAGCTCAGATTTGCCTTGCTGGGTCAATCGCTTATTGCGATGGTGAGGTCGCCGGTATCGCCGGTGCGATTCTGCAAGCTCACTTCAACGCGCATCGGTAACTCCTTATCGATTGCAAAACGTTGCGTCGGGGTAAAGCGGAATACCGCCGAGTTACCTCGTACAACCCTGCATGCCCGCTACTGTTTGAAAGACAGTGTTAATCTCATCGTCTAGGTCGCTCCAAGCGTAGCCGCCTTCTTGCCGGACCGCGCAGCCAATTGTACTGGTACTTAGCACTTCAGAAATGCCAATAATCCTTTCAATATTACTTGAAAGTACTTGTTGACCTTTTGGGGTAAGTGTCGTGTCACTGGTATAGGCGTACCGCTTAACGCCAGTCTCAACGTCGTATGAACGAGTGATCCAAGCCATGTCCTTCACCTTTCTTTTGGCCAAGATTAAGCATACACCATTATAGTCGCCTGCTCAATCATCTTGCGGATAATACTAATTTATATATACTACTTTAGCCTGTCGGCACGTCCATGAGAAGAGCTTGGCATGTCAGTAGTAAGGTTCCGTGTAGTAGTCAAGACTCGTAATAAAAACCTACGGCATGCATATTTTGAGGTTGGGATTGACGAAAGAAAGCTTCTAGACGCGGAAACTAAGGCTAAAATCCTGGAATCGGCTACGCAGAAGCTACATGATGAGGAGCAAATCTCATCGATTGGAATATGCACCCGATATAGCACGTACCCGGAGGTGTATTACAGGCAAATCGAAGGAAATCATGCCGGAGAGATGGTGTGGGCGCCTCAAGCAGATATTAGCGCTGGGTTTGCTGTCGCGTATGCGGCCAAAAAGCAGCGCAAGCAATAACAAAAATCTCATCTCACGGTTTGAGGCTGTGTAGTACGGCCAAGACCTGTGGTCATTCGTTCGCCGCTTAAAGGTATTAGAAAAAATACCTGCCGGTAACAGAAAGCCTGCACTAGCCACGGCGTCTGTGATTTGCAGGCGCCGATTTTTATTAGTTGACTTATGCGTATAGGTGATGTATATTGTCTTGGCCATACGATGCATGGCAAAGCCACGGCCGCAAAAGTAGTGCGAATTCTTGTTATTCATCGCAATCAAGGAGAAGTGATGGCGACAGCCGAATTCCAAGCAGTTTTCAACAATGGAAAAGTCCTTCGCAGATTCACTGCCGAGGCTACGCCCAAAGCAATTCTAGCTGGCGCAGAGGCTCAGCGCAGAGGAAACCAGACACTATCGTACATCAAGGCGGTAACGAGCTACCACGAAGTCAATTGGCCTAATGTGTGGCAAGCGCCTGTACCAGGTGACCCTACTCCTGAGTGGTCGCGTAAGCTGGAAGAGATTCTTGAACAGGCCCGCGCCGAATACGTTCGCCGCAGTGGCGCATAAGTTATAGTTTGCACCTAAACTAACCTCGCATCGTATAATCAAAGGCAAAAACGCCCTAGCGTAGGTTTTCGCTAGGGCGTCCTTTATTGCTAAATGCTTAGCTATTTTTTCTCGTCAACCACCTCGCCTTCAACCGGCCCGTCAGTTTTGTCTTCAGTTTTGTCCGCTTCTGGCTTCGCATCGTCGGCTGGCTGCTGGTACAATTTGGCGCCAATTGCCTGAATTTTATCAAGCAGTTCTTTGGTGGCAGCTTCCAGTTCTTCTTTGTTATCTGAATCTTTATGTTTCTTGGCAGCTTCTACCGCTTCGGTAATCTCTTGCTTGTCGTTATCTGAAATCTTATCCTTAAACTCATTCGGCATTTTTTCGGCCTGGTAGATAGCGTTTTCTAAGCCGTTGCGGGCGTCGATGGCTTCACGCTTTTTGCGGTCTTCTTCAGCGTGGGCCTCGGCTTCTTTTTGCGCCTTTTCGATATCTTCTTTACTGAGGTTGCCACTGTTTTGAATGGTAATGCTCTGCTCTTTCCCGGTGCCTTTGTCTTTGGCTGTCACGTTCAGAATACCATTGGCATCAATATTGAACGTCACTTCAATTTGCGGCACACCGCGAGGCGCCGGCGCAATGCCATCTAGCTGGAAGATACCGAGCCGTTTGTTATCGGCAGCCATCTGGCGTTCGCCCTGAAGCACCGAGATCTCTACTTGTGGTTGGTTATCTGCTGCAGTTGAGAAGATCTCTGACTTGCTAGTTGGAATGGTGGTGTTGCGTTCGATTAGCTTGGTCATCACGCCACCCATGGTTTCAATGCCAAGGCTCAACGGGGTAACATCAAGCAGCAGCACGTCCTTTACGTCTCCAGCTAGCACACCACCTTGAATTGCCGCGCCAATAGCTACTACTTCGTCTGGGTTAACACCCTTAAGCGGTTCTTTACCGAAGATTTTCTTTACTTTTTCAACCACGGCTGGCATGCGGGTCATACCGCCCACCAATACAATCTCGTCGATGTCACTAGCCGAAAGACCAGCGTCTTTGAGCGCTTTTTCACATGGTTCGGCGGTTTTTTCAACCAAGTCGGCCACTAATTCTTCAAGCTTGGCCCGGGTGAGCTTGTACTCAAAGTGCATTGGGCCATCGGCGTTAGCGGTAAGAAATGGCAGGTTAATATCGGTTTCAGTAGTGCTTGAAAGCTCTTTTTTGGCTTTTTCGGCTTCGTCTTTTAGGCGCTGCATAGCCGCGTTGTCGCCACGGAGGTCAACGCCGTGTTCACTCTTGAAAACATCAAGGAAGTGGTTAACGATGCGGTTATCGAAGTCTTCACCACCAAGATGAGTGTCACCATTGGTTGACTTCACTTCAAATACGCCGTCGCCAAGTTCAAGAATCGAGACGTCAAAGGTACCACCGCCAAGGTCGAAAACGGCAATTTTTTCTTCTTTTTTCTTATCGAGGCCGTAAGCAAGGGCAGCGGCAGTTGGTTCGTTAATAATGCGCTTCACCTCAAGGCCAGCAATTTTACCGGCGTCTTTGGTGGCCTGGCGCTGTGGATCGTCGAAGTAAGCCGGCACAGTAATTACAGCTTCAGTGACTGGTTCGCCTAAGAACGCTTCGGCATCGGCTTTAATTTTACTGAGAATCATGGCTGAGATTTCTTCAGGGCTGTAATCTTTGTCGCCCATTTTTACCCGTACGCCATCGCCGGCCTTGATAATTTCGTAAGGCATAATATCGAGGTCTTTTTGCACCTCTTTATCGCTAAATTTGCGCCCAATCAAGCGCTTCACGCCAAACACGGTGTTTTTAGGATTAGTCACCCGCTGGCGCTGAGCCACCTGGCCGACTAATCGTTGGCCGTTTTTACCAATCGCCACCACGCTTGGCGTTGTGCGGTTGCCTTCGGCGTTGGCGATTACCTCGGGCTTGCCAGCCACCATGTAGGCCACGGCGCTGTTGGTAGTACCAAGGTCAATACCGATAATTTTACCCATACTTTTCCTCCGTTACGATCTATAAAAGCTTCAGATATGTGTTCTATTTTAGCAGTCATCGTTGGTGATTGCTAAGTCTATATGTATTATATGCAAATTAGCACTCTCGTGTCAAGAGTGCTAATAACGCTAGGCTGCCTCTGGGTTTTGCGCCGACCTTTGATCAGGTACAACGATCGCCACGGGCAGCTGCGGATAGCTTCCGTCGGGCATTTCAGCCAAAAAAGCCCGCCAGTGGATGGGTTGCGGCGCAGATACTGCAATCAGCGTATCTGGCGGTAGCACGAATTGCTGCTGTAATCTTTTAGCAAAATCGTTCCAGGTTGGCAGTACGGCACGTTCATCGTGCAGCGCCATATCGTACACTACTGCTGGCTGCTGGATCCGTGTTTGCCAGTAATGGGCTATTTGCTGCAATAGCTCGGTTTGATGTTCGGCAGCACGAACATGCACAATCGCCGGGATAATATTGCGCTCAGCCGTTGATTCAAGGCTGCCAAGTGTCGTCATGAGGCTGATTTCTGCCTGCATATCAATCTCATCGGCGGGAGCAATAATTTCAAACGATGCCGGGTCAAAACGAAACGCATCTGGCCCGTGGACAACATCGCGCTCTGGAAAATGATTAAGAAAAGCTTCCCGGCGAGCTTGGTCTTCGGCTTCGGCGGCCATAGCCAGGGCTTCGGCTTCATCAAGACGCGCCAGTAAGTCGCTGTTATCCTGCCGGAAAGGTCCTTCAGCGCTACCAATCATACCTACTCCTTTGTGACTTTCACCATACTGTGGCGAATGACATTTTTGCCGTACATGTAGCCAGCTTGAAGTTCGGCAGCAATAACTTCTTTGTCGCCTTCGCCCTCTTCGTACTGCACTGCCTCGTGCACTTCTGGGTCAAAGGGCGTGCCGGGCTTGGCTTCAATTCGCTGTAATTGTAAGGCTTCAAGATTTTTCTCAAGCTGCTTCGATAACCCAACAATACCCTGCGCCCATTTATTATCTTTTAGTTCTTTCGGTACGTGCCCGGCAGCGCGTTCGATGGTATCGATAATTGGCAGCAGCTTCATAATTGCTGTGCTTTTACCAATTTCTTTGGCAATTTCTTTTTCGCCGTCTACCCGTTTGCGGTAATTTTCAAAGTCTGCCCTTAGTCGTTGTAGATCGCCGGTGAGCTCGTCAATTTTTTCCTGTAGTTCTTGTTCTTTTTTGGTCGGCTTTGTCTTTGGCATCTGCCCTCCTTTTTTAGCTGTTATAACACTTCTTCTAGCATGGCGCCAGCATGACGTACGAGCTGCATGGTGCGGGCATAGCTTTGACGGGTTGGCCCTAAAATACCGATATAACTGCGGTCAGAAAAAGGCGACCGGAAGCGGCTAATAATCAGCGTGGCGCCCGAAGTTTTACCAATGGGGTTTTCGCTGCCAATATAGACATTTAGCGGTTCGTTTGGTGCGGCCTCGCGTAGCCATGGTTCAAGATTATCGAGTAGTGATGCCACTGCCTGCACATGCTCACCACGAGCAAATTCTGGCTGGCTGAACAGATTGCTAATGCCGCTCATATACATTTGATCGCCAATTGTCGCCAGACCCAAGTTATGGGTGAGCTCGACCAAGCTATCGACGGCGCTTCGAATTGCACGGTCAGCGCGGTCAGCATGGGTAGAGACTCGTCGCTCAATCGCTCTCGTACTGCGATCGAGCTGTGGTTGCTCTTGCTGTAAAGTCAGGCTGTTAACGTATAACCGGTAGCCCTTATCGGTGGGGACCCGCCCGGCGCTGGTGTGCGGCTGCGCAATAAAGCCCATCTCTTCAAGGCGGGCCATTTCTGCCCGAATTGTCGCCGAACTGACACCGAACAACTTTGCCAGGGTAATAGAACCGACGGGTGCGGCAATTTCGGCATATTGCTCGATTATAGCGGCCAAGATTTGCATTTGGCGTTCTGTCATATAGTCTATTTTACTGTTTTTAGCAGTCTAAAGTCAAGAGTGCTAGCAAATGATAAAGGGGCAGAGGCGAATCTTTACTACAAGAATCGCCAGCTGCCCCATGTTTTAAGATAGTCGCCGTTCATGCTTGAACTTTGGCACCTCCTTCAGCGCAGTGCGGAGTGTCCGGATAATCGCGAACCAAGCGACAACCCGAGCACAGCACTTCGCAGCCGATCGAACGCTGCCGCGGTAAACCGCCCCTTGTAGGCAGTCAAAGAACTGCTGACCTTGACCAAAAAACCGCCAAACAGCCATCCGCCCATGCGACGGACGATCCGGCAGGTGTGCAGTGGCGAGCGCAAACTCAACCACCGTGCCATAAAGGTGCGTATCGCCGTAGAATTCGTACACCTCAACGGCAAGTCGTTGTTCTGGTGTGAAATCGAGTCGCTGCTTCAACCGTGACGGCAACCCGAATGCCGAGAGCCATAGACGGTTTTGCCTTACGGCAAAGCCGTGGTCACGGAAAGTCTTCCCCATCAGCGCGTTACGTCGTATAACCTCGTTTACCGCCGCCAGCTCCACACTGGGCCAGCGCGGGAAAAGCGTAATTGCAACGCTGCGGGTTTGACCATTGTCCCTCAAAAGCGCGACCCGATTTCTTGCAGTGTGTCGCAGAACCTCCACCGACGGCGCCGTGTACGAGTCGGTGTGCAGTTCGGTCATCTTATCACCCCAATCGCGCGCGTTGTCGACGCTACCACTATAGCTGCCCTGCTCCTTGCCGTGCAAGCATAGGCAATTACATTTGCAATTGCCAAACAGTACCCCTTAACAATCCCAACCACTTCTCGTACATCTACCCCACCGTAATTTTACGAAATCTGAATGTGTACGAAATAACGCACACGGTTGGTTTTAATTATATCACGCTTATGGTTAAATCGAAAATAACTTTACTTGGATTAAGTTTGGGTAATCAGAAGCGAAGTCACCTGATGTTACTCTATTTGCATCCTGCAGGAGCATTCCGTATACTTTACGCATGAAAGATGTAGCTTCTCACCATCACCTTAACGCCATTAAGCAGTGGCTTGGAAGTGGTGCAATAAATATTTTCGGCCTTCCGTATGCCGGCAAAGACACGCATGGCCGTTCGCTGGCACAATTGTTCGACGCCCCGCTGTTGAGTGGCGGTGAGATTTTGCGTAACAGTGTTGTTTCGCCCGAGCTAAAGCGCCAACTAGATGCCGGTATGCTTGTGCCACAGGACGAATACCTAAACACCGTCACCCCATTCTTAAGCAAGGCCGAGTTCGCCGGCAAACCCCTAATCCTAAGCTCAGTTGGCCGCTGGATTGGCGAAGAAGAAGGCGTGCTGGCCGCCACCGAAGCCAGTGGCCACCCAACCAAGGCAGTGATTTACTTACACCTTGGCGAAGCCGTTATGCGGCAACGATGGACAAAGTCGCAAGCCGAAGGCGATCGCGGTGATCGCGCCGACGATGCCGAGCACGCCATCGCCACCCGTATCCAAGAATTTAACGAAAAAACCATCCCAGTGATCGAGGCTTATCGTCAAAAGGGTTTGCTTATTGAGGTAAATAGCGATGCCGCTAAAGATGAGGTGCTCGAGAATATCCTTGCTCGATTATTCTTAAAAGCTTCACAAGACTAATCGATACGCCAGGCGACCATTCTAGTAAACGCATTAGCGTTCTATCAAACCTTATTGCGATCTGCGCAATTTTCTGATACTATCAGTTAGTCCAAATCTGGTACTTCCTGCGGAGAGTGTGGCATGAAGAACGGACGACTGGTAGCCAGTGACCTGGCGATCTTTGGCGTTTTGTGTGGGTCAACTGGCTTGACTTATGAGCAAATTGCTGTAAAGAGTAAACAGCGCGAGACTGCGGTTAGGCAATTTCGTACAGAGATGAACGAAATCTTTGGCAAAAATGCTAACGCAAGCATCTACGGACTCCAGCGGCACTGTCGCCAGCTCAGCATTTGCGAAAATTGCCAGAAGGCCGTGCCCAAGCCGAGGTTTCGCTTGAAGCAGGATCATGAGCTTGTCCGTCGACTGAACGATATCGAGATCCTGTTTATCGAGCGTTATGTCAACGATCAGGCAGACAATCTACCGGAGGAGTTGGCGACTCGACTCGCCCGTCGCATCGCTGATGCCTGGATCACGGTCGCTCACAATATCGATGAACTCGAGAGTTTCTGCCATCAAAACAACCTCTTCAACCTCTTCGTAAGGTAGCTTTCCGCCCTGGCAACCGCCAGGGCGCCCTATTTTTGCTTCAACAACACGATAAACGCTTCGGCGGGAATTTCAACTTTACCGAATTTCTTGAGGCGTTTTTTACCCTCTTTTTGCTTCGCCCAAAGCTTTTTCTTGCGCGATACGTCACCGCCATACAAATGTCCAGTGACGTTCTTTTTTAAGGCCGGCACGTTTTCTCGGGCGATAACCTTACCGCCAACTGCTGCCTGTAAGCTAACCACAAATAACTGCTTCGGGATCACTTCTTTTAAGCGGGCTGTCATTTCTCGCCCCAGTCGATCGGCCTCGGTGCGGTGCACCATAACGCTTAAAGCATCGGCTCGCTCGCCGGCAATTAAGAAGTCGAGCCGCACCAGTTGATCGGCGCGGTAATCTGCTAATTCGTAATTAAAGCTACCGTAGCCACTAGTGATGCTTTTTAGTTTGTCGTAAAAGTCAGTGAGCATATTAGCCAAGGGTGCCTCAAAGCTAATCAGCGCCAGCTCGCTATCGAGGTAGGTGATGTTCTTCTGATGACCACGGCCATTGATGATTAGCTGCAGCACCCCGCCAATATAGCTTTGCGGCGTAACGATTTCGCCCTTAATCCATGGTTCGCGAATTTCAGCAATTTTCACTACATCGGGTAGTTCGGCCGCCGATTGGATAGTTATCTCCTCACCGCTAATAAGCGTAATCTGGTAGTCGGTTGATGGGTTAGTAATAATGAGCTCAATATTATGCGATCGCTCCAGGCGTTCCTTGACAATTTCCATGTGCAAAAGACCCAAGAAACCAATACGAAAGCCGTGGCCCAGTACCTGGCTGTTTTCAAAGGTATATTGCAGTGCGGCATCGTTGAGGGTGAGCTTTTCGAGTGCATCTTTAAGGGTGGGGTAATCTTCGGCGGCACTGGGAAACACACCAGCGTAGACAAATGGCTTGACTTCTTTGTAGCCGGCGAGCGGTTCAGTTGCGGGAGCCTTGGTGGTGGTGACCGTATCACCAACCCGGGCTTCCGAAACAGATTTTAGGTTAGTGACAATATAGCCGATCTCGCCAGTTTTGAGACTGCTGGTCGGGGTCATTTTTGGCCGCAAAGCGCCCACTTCAAGCGCCAATCCATTCGAGCTTGCTGCCATCATGGTAATTTCTGCACCGGTATTGAGCTGCCCGTCAATCACTCGGACGTACAAAATCACCCCGCGGTATTCATCGTAGACAGAATCAAAAATCAGCGCCCGTGTATCTTTGTTATTCTCCGACTTCGGAGCCGGCACACGCTCGAGCACTGCATCAAGCACCGCTTCAACGCCTTCGCCGGTTTTGGCACTCACCGCCAAGATTTCGCTCGGGTCGCAGCCGAGTAAATCGACGATTTCTTTGCTTACTCGGGGCACATCGGCGGCTGGCAGATCAATTTTATTTAGCACCGGAATAATAGTCAGGTTAGCTTCCATCGCCAGGTACACATTGGCTAGCGTCTGGGCCTGAATGCCCTGAGAAGCATCCACCACCAGTAACGCGCCTTCACAGGCCTGTAAGCTACGGCTGACTTCGTAGCTAAAATCAACGTGCCCAGGTGTATCAATTAAATTAAGTTGTACGCCTTTGTACTGCATGCGCACCGGCTGCAATTTAATGGTAATCCCCTTTTCGCGCTCGAGGTCCATGCTATCAAGTAATTGCGATTTCATATCGCGCTGCTCAACTGTGCCGGTCAGCTCCATTAGCCGGTCGGCTAAGGTACTTTTGCCATGATCAATATGGGCAATAATGCAAAAATTACGGATATCAGAAAGTGTGGTGCTTGTACTCATTCGAAGTTTATTGTACCGTAGATTCCTTGTTTTCGCTACTACTCGGCTTTGAAGATAAGACCAAATCAATTGGCGCTAGTCTTTTGTTGTTGGCGGCTTGGATCGATATTCCTTAAAGAAGAACTGGCGAAGCCGCGATAAGATAGGGTTTACTTCATGCAGCTTCAGTAGTCTAGAGAAGACCACGTAAGCCCCCAGGCTGATAATGCTCACCAGGGCAAACTTCGGAAAGGCCGCCAGGAAGCTTTTATCGCCTGAGTTAAGTTCAAAAATTTTTACACTAATGTATGTCACAATCGCCATCAAGCCAGTGGCAGACATCATCCGAAGCACCGCACTCACGAAATACTTATCAAACAAGTCAGGAATGCGGCGGCTCATGACATAAAACAACACCACTACCTCAATAAATGCCACAATCGACTGCGCCCAAGCCAGGCCCTGCGGCCCCATATCAAAGTGCATAGTGAATAAAATTGCCAGTAGAATATTAAGGCCAATTGTGGCAAACGAAATATACAGCGGCGTTTTGGTATCTTGTTGCGCATAAAAACTACGGGCCGCAATGTGATAAATCGACCGGAAAAGTATAGCGATCGCCAGGACGCCCAAAATACCCGCAATAACGAGTTCGCCACCATTCTTAATAAAGTGCACCAAATAGCCGCGGGTAAAGTAGGTAATAATCGCCACCGGAAGCGCCAACCAAATAATCACTCGTAGCACTGCCTGTAGCTCTTTTTTAAACAGGTCTGGGCGCCCTTGGCTCATTCGTTCGGTCATTTTAGGGAAAGCTGCAGTTGAAATTGCCACGCCAATGAGCGTTACCGGTACCATATGTAGCGTTGTGGCCTGTTGGTAGGCGCGTACGGTTCCGGCCACCATGCGCGATGCCAGGTTGGTTTCGACGATGCTGTTTAAATAATCCATACCTTGGTCGAATGAACGCGCCGGCAGCAACCGCAGCACCTGGCGGAAGCCACGATTCTTCCAGAAAATCTTAAACCGGTAATCAAAGCCAAGGCCAATCAAGCCGATGCTACTGACAATTAACTGCATAATCGAACCAAGCACCACACCGAGCGCCACGCCCATAATGCCGCCTTCAAAAATCTGGTAGCCAAAAATGGTGATGCCGTTTGAAAAGACTGTGATACCAATAATAATACCGATGTTATAAATCGTCGGTGCCAGCGCATAAAACGTAAACCGCCCCACCGCTTGCTGCATACTGGCAATCACCGAAGCAATCGCAAACAAGAAGGGATTAATCGCGATTACCCGCATCATGCTCACCGCTAAGCCCCTACCTTGTTCATCGAGCCCAGGGCCGACCACATATTGCACCAGTGGTTCAGCAAAAATCATGATTAATACACTGGTGATCAGCGTAATAATCGCCATAAAGTTAATCAGGCTGGTGCTGAGTTCCCAGGCAGATTTCTTGTTGCCATTTACTAAGCGGTTATTAAACACCGGTATAAAAGTAACGCTTAGTGCCCCTGAAACGAGCAAAAAGAACATGAAGTCAGGGATAGTAAAGGCGACCGTATAAGCATCGATCCCGACCGGATAGGTATCGAAGTAGGTGCTATTTAATAAGCGGTCCCGAAAGAGGCCAAGGAGTGCCGAAATTAAGCTCGAACTAGCCAGCAGGGCCGCCGCGAGCTGCACCGAGAGGCGCTTATTAGCCTTAGCGACGACGCTTTTGACGCGGCCCATTCGTTTTCGTTCCGGCACGTCTGTTCCTTATGCCTTAGTAAAGTTTTGCTTCTTGTGGTAATTTGGCGTCCTTCAAGAACTTCTTGACGCCTTCTTCATCAATGGTCTCTTCAACCAGCAGGGCTTCAGCCAGCGCCTTCAGTGGGCCGGGATTAGCGCGAATGACTGCTTCAGCACGACGAGCCGCTTCTTTCACAAGCGCTTCAACTTCTTGGTCGATAAGTCGGGCGGTTTCGTCTGAATATGGTCGTTCATGCACCATGCGGTCGAACATCATGCCGCCGTTGTCTTCATGGAACACTTGATCTCGGAGCTTGTCGCCCATACCTTGTTCGAGTACCATGTTGCGGGCAATTTCGGTCGCTTTGCGCAAATCGCTGCCGGCGCCGGTGGTTACTTGATCGTCGCCGTAAATCACTTTTTCGGCAACACGGCCGCCGAGCGCACGAGCCAAGATGTCTTTAAATTCAACGACGCTGGTGTAGTTACGGTCTTCAGGTGGCAAGAACCACGTGACACCGCCGGTACCACCGCGAGGGATAATCGTCACTTTATGTACTGGGTCACTATCAGGGAGTACATGGCCAACAATTGCGTGTCCAGCTTCATGATAAGCGGTGATTTCTTTGTCTTTTTCATTCATTACCTTGGTCTTACGCTCAGGACCGATAGCCACTTTTTCAAAGGCAGCCGTAACGTCATTGTTAGTGATAGTTTTACGGTTATGGCGAGCAGCGATAATTGCCGCTTCGTTAGCAATATTGGCAAGATCAGCGCCGCTACTACCGGCAGTTTTTGCGGCTAAAGCGTCAATATTGACCGATTCATCCATTGGCTTTTTCGCAAAATGCACCTTCAGAATAGCTTCGCGGTCCTTGCGTTCCGGCAAGGTAATACCAACGCGGCGATCAAAGCGACCGGGGCGAAGCAGGGCTGGGTCAAGTACATCTGCTCGGTTGGTGGCGGCAAGAACAATCACATTTGTGCCCGTTTCAAACCCGTCCATTTCTACCAAAATTTGGTTAAGGGTTTGTTCGCGTTCATCATGGCCACCGCCCATACCACTGCCGCGACGGCGCCCAACAGCGTCGATTTCGTCGATGAAAATAATCGCCGGAGCGTTTTTCTTTGCTTTAGCAAACAAGTCGCGCACACGGCTGGCACCAACACCAACAAACATCTCAACAAATTCTGAACCAGAAATACTCATGAAGGGCACCCCAGCTTCTCCGGCGACTGCCCGGGCAAGCATGGTTTTACCGGTTCCCGGAGGCCCAACGAGTAACACACCTTTAGGAATTTTGGCACCAACTGCCTGGAACTTCTTTGGGTGCTTCAAGAAGTCAACCACTTCCTGAAGGTCTTCTTTAGCTTCATTGTTACCAGCGATATCCGAAAATACTACTTTATCTTTTTCGTTGCCATACAAGCGAGCCTTACTGCGGCCAAAGCCCATAGCTTGGTTATTTTGCCCTTGGGCCTGGCGGAACATCAAGAAGAACAAGCCGCCAATCAAAAGTACCGGCAGCAATAAGGAAATAATGTTCCAAGCAGCGGTCCCAGCCGATGAGGGTTCGATGACTTTTACTTCAGCCTTGGCATCTTGACGAAGTCCTTGTTCGTAAATGCTGCTGCCGCCTTCTTTATAAGACTTTTCAGTCGGCTCTTTTTTCCCTTGCGGGGTAATTTTAATGTTATTGCCTTCAATTTCAAGCTTTGCAATTTCACCACTGTTAGCGCGGCGAATTACTTCAGAGAACGACACATCTTTTAGTTGCTGCTGAGGGGCAAAAATGCTAAGTAAGGTCAGTACAATCAGCACCAAGATCGCCCAAAACAACGTTGTACGGACAGCATTGCTTGAGGGTTTCTTTTGAGGTAGTTTTTTCATAGTAAACTATCTAGGATCCTTCCGTTTTTCAATAAGAGAAAATTTGACTCTTATAGCTTATCACGCCTGTGCGCAGCGGACAATAAAGGTTGTGCGCGTAAAAAGTAAGTGACTGCTTGGATTAATGACGAAAGTTGCATGCGCCGAGAACGTTTTCATTGCCACCGCAATCCGATGAAGCTGTGGCCGAGGCGGCGACCAGCCTAATTCGGCCTGAAATACCGCCCGAAGCAGTTCTTCTTGCACCACACCATCGGTCATAATAAACATATAGCGGGCATACTCGCCTTCACCCACCTTTGCTTGCGCCATTAAGCGGTGACTTTCTTGCTCGATTTGAGATTTTAGACCAACCTGTGATGCATGTAGCGCGAGCAGCATATTTTTTTGCTCTAAAGATAAATGGGCTAGCTTTTGACGTAGACGGTTGCGCAAATAGCGCGGCTGGTTATTAGTTTCGTCTTCGCGCCACGTAAGGTTATATTCACGGGCATAGTCTACGAGTTCCGCCTTCCAAAATTCTAACAGTGGCCGAAAAATCGCTTCACTCCTTAGAGCGGCAATACCCCGCCAACCAGTGCCGCGCACGACATTAATGGCCATAGTTTCAAGCACATCGTCGGCATGATGGGCGGTGACAATCTGGGCAGCGTGAGTTTTTGCCACTTCCTGCAAAAAATCGTAACGAGCTTTTCGGGCAATTTCTTCGCTCGCGTTAGCCCCGAGTTCAAAACGCCGTGAAATAAACGGCAGCCCCGCGCTTTTAGCGGCCGCTTCGACAAACTGTGCATCGCGATGAGAGGCCTCTCGAATGCCATGATCGACATGAGCCACAATTACTGTAACCTTCGGGGTTTGCTGTTTTTTAAAGATATCAAGCAACACCATTGAATCCACCCCGCCCGATACAGCCAGCACGTAATTCCCGGGTGGCACCGTTACGGTAATCGGCCTAGTCACCAACCACCACGCCATGCCAAAAAGCGACGTAATTACTAAAGTCTTTGCCAACCCGCCTTATGGCATCCGGGCTTGGCGCCGGGTAGTACCAAGCGGCGTCTTGGTTTTTCTGCCCATCAACCACCACCGTGTAGTAGCTGGCCTCACCCTTCCAAAAACAAGTAGTGTGCGTTTCACTTGGCGTAAAATACTCTTTTTTAATGGTAGCCGGCGGAAAGTACCAGTTGCCCTCAATAAGGATCAGTTCGCTTTTTGGTGCTTCGGCGATTAACTGCCCGTTCCATGTTGCTTTCATTATTACTCCTTCAGGGCTCATATTATAGCGCTTTTTGACAGTCCTTGCAGTAACCTTGCAGTTCAAGCTGATGGGTTTCGAGGGAAAATCCGGCTTCATCAGCCATGGCCTGGATTGTCTGTTCAAGAGCGGTGTTTTCTTTGATGGCCTGTAGCTTTCCACAGCGTAAACAGCAGATATGATGGTGGTGTGCCTGAAAAATTTCGCTTAATTCGAGCTTATACTTCCAGCCAATTGTGATCCGGTGGATCAAGCCGAGCTCTTCGTACAATGCCACTGTGCGGTACACGCTGACACGATCGATGCTGGCACCGACTTTTGCTAATAGCTGGCGCATAAACAGCGGCTCGCTGCCGTAAAGTGCCCGGAACACGGCGAGCCGCGGGGCAGTAACATTATGACGTTTCTCGCGTAAGATTTTCTCTAACAGTCGTTCGGACTCGGTGTGCATAGCAAAATAGTAGCACAAATTGCAACTAATTTGCAAAAATAGCCGCATTCATCTTTACTAAAAGCGTTTGTATATTTAATGAGAGAAAAAACTATGACCGAAACCTTAATCCGTCCAGAAATGCCTGCTCCAAATATTTTCTTTCACGAAGCTTCAGAATCGAGCAGTCACAACCACGACCATCATCACCACGAGAAAGAAGCGCACAACCTAACAATTACCGAACTAGGTTATGAAGAGAACCTCCTCGCCTTAGCTCATCGTACGGCGAAAGTCGCCATTCCGGCTGAATATCTGCCGCCCGAAGCGTATATTAAGAAGCTTGAAGAACGATTTAATTTAGGGACGCTGCGGCACCGGGTGGGCGATGCCTACCCTCAATTAACTCCAGAGCAAGATGCCGCGGTCGTGGTGCGGTTTGCAAATATTTACCGCGATATTGAGGAAGCCTACGGCCCGGAAACAAAGGCCACCCCACAATCTGAAGCGGTACACGATCATCATCACCACGACCACGATCACGACAACTGCGGCCATAACCACGGTATTGTTCATGAAAAACTCGGCCGTTTTGAAAGCTATGCTTTAAGTCGCATCGGTAGTGAACGCGCCAAGCAAATGGCTGCCGTGGCATTTCGAGCTACTTCTTTATTGTTTTGTCCGGGCGACGACATCGCTGCAATTGGCCTGCAAATTTATGGCTCGGTAAGCGGTGAGGCCCACGGCCATAACGAAGGGCAGCATCAGGCAATCTTACCCAATCAATCACGGGTAGTTTTGTCCCGAAGATCATATGTCCGCCCACCCTTACCAGATGAGCCCACTCCGCTCACACCACCAAAACCGTCGCTAAAAAGCCGCGCTACTGCGTTTATCGCTAGCAAAAAACGCACCCTTCGTAATTACCTGCTCGGCGCGCCCGCACCGCACCGTCGTCATCGCCTATAAGCTCGTGAGGTAATTCCAGGGAGTAATGTTAAGTTTTATGGCGTTTTTCTATGCTATTATTAAGCCAAGAAAGCATAAGGAAAACCATGAAACAGGCATATAACACCGCTAACCTACCAAAATTTAAAATCAAGGGAGCCATTTTTTGGCCAATCGTTCTTGTCGTTGCCCTAGCACTTCTGTGTGTACGGACCGTGGACGCTGGCGAAGTCGGCGTTATTACCCGCTTTGGCGAGGTCAGCCGCGAGGTGCAAAGTGGTTTGGCACTGAAACTACCGTGGCCGATTGAAACCATTCACTACATGGATACCCGTATTCAAAAAGAAGAACAAGACGCCAAGGCCGCCACAGCCGACCTTCAAGATGTTAGCGCGACGCTAGCCCTCAACTATGCCATTAACCGCGAAGAAGCTACCCAGTTGTATAAAGAAATTGGCCCGTTATACCAAGCTCGGGTGGTAACGCCAGCTTTGCAAGAATCTTTTAAAGCGGCTACTGCCGAATACACCGCCGTCCAGCTGCTGACAAAGCGGGCCGAGGTAAAACAAAAGACGCTAGCTAAAATTAAAGAGCGCGTGGAGCCGTATGGTATTCGGATTGAAGATGTCAGCATTGTGAACTTTAGCTTTAGCGAAGACTTCAGTCGAGCCATCGAAGCCAAGCAAGTTGCGGCTCAAGAAGCTGAGCGTGCTAAATTTAACCTCGAGCGCGCCAAGCTCGATGCCGAAGCGCAAAACGTGCAAAAGCAATCGCTTAGCCCTGGCCTGCTCCAAAAAATGGCCATCGATAAATGGGATGGTAAAATGCCGCAGTATTTAGGTGGTGGGGCAGTGTTTAATATTCCTCTGCAGCAGTAGAGCATAAAATAACCTTAAAAAGCGGTACTTCTTGAAATGAGCAAAAACACAACACCATCAAAATCAACCCAGTCCAAGCATCGTCGTACTATGATTGTCAGCCTGGCTATTTTATTAGTACTGCTTGTCGCTGGAGGGGTCTTCGCTTACCTCTATTCGCAGTCAAACAACAGGCAAAATAATGGCAATGGTACCCAAACTCCGACACCGCAACCCCAGAAAGAAACGGTAACGCGCGCCATATTCGCCAAAGAAGTCGCCAAAGAAATCAGTGGCGAACGTGAATTACCAGTCTATGAACTGTTTGTGCACGATGAAGGCAAAAATGACATTAGCCTCGGTAAATTTGGCGGCAAAGATAATGAGGTCTCTATTACTGAGGCAAAGCTGAGCCTTAAAGGCGATGCTGTGTATGTTCAAACGGCCAACAAACTGATCGCCGTTGATATCGCCACAAAAGAACAAACCGACATTTGGCAAGCACCTAGCGGCAACAAGGTTGTTACTTTTATCGAGAATACCGATGCCACCAAGCTATATGTCAGCGCCTCGCCCTATTTAGTAAATGGTTCGAGCGACAAGCACACAATTATTGATGAGATCACCCTGTCGGATAACTCTAAGAAAACATTTTTTGGGGGCCAGCACGACGATATCCGCTTTGAAGCCGTCCGGGCAGACGGTAAAATTGTCATAACTGATATCACTTATAGTGAAATGGGCCGCTACAGTGTCTTTGACCCAACAACTAAAAGCTTCACCCTGGCCACTGAAATTGGAGGCTGGACAGTGAGCCGTGATGGCACTAAAGTTGCTCTGCCAGGAAATACCGCTAACGATCCCTGCTCAATGACAGGCAAAGTTGCTACTTCGTTAAACGTTGCCGATCCGCTGACTAAAGCACCTATCTATAGTGCCCAGGCACCGAATGGCAAGCATCTGCTTCCTCTTAAACTTAGCAATACTGGCGACAAGCTCCTCGTTTCAATGTATTCGATAACAAGCGGAGCCGACTGCGACCCAAGCTACTCCGAGAAGCCAACCTATGCCGTTTATTCCAGTGCTAGCAACCCACCAACGCCAGTGGCAAGCATCTACGAAGGCCACCAGCAACTCTTCCCCGATAAACCTTACCTTGAAGCTGGTGAAGAAAATAAAACCTGTTTCTTGAAACTAAATGACAAATCAATCGCCACTCAAACCCAGTGTGATAACCCCTCTTACTTTGTTGCTATCGGTACTAAAAACATCGAGGTAGAAAGTCAATAATTTAAAGAGGGTGCCAGCGTATTGCCAGCACCCTCGTGGCTTGAGGGAGTACTTAATTTATCCTCCAAGCTTGCAACGATGGCGGGAACGACATAACGAACCGTTACATCGTTCTCGCAACTGCTATGGTCGCTTCAATCGCGCGACAACCAGCAGCACCAGTGGCAAGAACAACAGGGCGTTAGCGAGCATCGCCCACTGCACGCCCCAATTGCCGGCTCCATTCACGGCAATCACCACCACAATGTAGAGCAGCTGCCCGAGGCTTCCGCTCACAGAAAAAACCGTAGACTGCATGTCGTCTGGCGTGTGTCGCTGCACAATGGGCGCCATCACCGCTGCGTACCAGCCGCGAGCCAGCCCAAAAACAGCGTACAGGCCAATCGTCCAAAGGTTGGTCTGCCACGCAAGCGTGAGCATCGCCAGTAGGCTAGCCACTGCCGGTACCGCAAACAGTCGTGCGTCGCTCCACCGCTCGGCAACTTTGCCACCCAACCAGGCACCAATGCTCACCATCGCCAAGTTAACCGCCCAGGCAACCCCAATAACTTCGGCCGGCACTCCAGCCAGCAACAGTAGCGGTGTCAGCACCCAAATAATGGCATGGGTGATTTCACGGGCGGTGGCTGCAGCCACGATTGACCAGGCCAAATCTTTATGGCCATGAAGTGCGTACTTGGTAATTCGCGCCATATCACTGAATGCAGCACGAAGCTGACGCTTCAAGCCCTTGACCGGCGTACCGGTTTGCCGCTGGCGGCGTACTCCCACCTCTTTCACGCCCAAAGACAGTACTGCGCCCGCCAGAAAAGGCACCGCCGTAAGTAGCAGCGCCAAGCGCGGGTTCTGTGCACCGATAAACCCACCAGCAATCGCCGCCGCGCCCTCTACTATAGGGCGCCGGGCAGCAATCCATGCCGATTCTTGGCGGTAACTACGCTGCAAATGATCGCAGTAAGCTTTGAGCAGCCCGACGTCAGCACCATGGCTGAACGCAATGCCAATGCCAATAATCACTTCAGCAATGATTATTTCTGTAAAGTTACCCGCCAGTGCATAGAATATAAACCCCGATGCCACCGTTACGTCGCCAAACGCATTCGCTATTTTCCGGCTAAAACGGTCGGCTAGCCAACCAGTTGGAATATTAAACAGGAGCAGCACCAGTGTAAATATCGCCTGGCTGACACCGATCTGCCCTTGGTCAAGGCCAATGCTCGCAAAAAAGCTATTCATCACCGGCATCGAAATGATCGCCGTCGTAATGATCGCTTCGGCGCGTAGCAACTTGAGACTTTGCGCAACTGTCATGATTGTGGTTCTTTCTGCCCTTGGTTGTTATATTTGGCCTTTTAAGGCCAGCAAGACCTCCTTCGTGTTTGAGATTTAATTAAAAACCTCCTTTTTTTGAAGGAGGCTTAGCTTGTCTTAAAAGATGTTTGTTATTTAAGCATGAAGATAAGCCACCTCAGTTGTAATTGTTCGCTGCACGAGCGCGAAAAGATAGCCCATAATGGGTGTCGCGAATACTAACTGATGTGACTTATGTAAATTCATAATTTTATGATTATAACATAGAAGTATGCGTGAGCAAAATCATAGCTACCGGCGGTGTTTATCAACATTCCGGTCCAAGGATTCCTTGGAACATCGCCGACTTCTCTTAGGGCTAGGACCCTTGCCGATTCGCCTTACTGCGACTTCAGACCGAATCGCTTTACCGCTCGTTCATGCGCCTTGGCCGCTTCTTCTTCACGGTTACGAGGTTCGGCTTGGGTTTGTAGCGAAGTGAGTAGTCGCTTAGCCACCACTGCCGTTTCCTTAATTGCCTGATTAAAAGCAGGCTCGTTTACCTGCGACGGATGATGAAAGCCCGATAGCTTTCGCACAAATTGCAAAGCTGCCGCCTCTATTTCTTCGTCAGTAGCTGGTGGATCAAAATTGAATAATACTTTAATGTTTCGGCACATAGTTCCTCTTGTTGTTATGTTTTATTTAATTGTACAGGTAATCGACGTTAAGGTATGTCTGGATTAGAACATTCGTTCAAAGTAACCTCAGAATCATAGCATTTTAGTTAAAATCTTATCTCAACCAGGTGCTTTCAAAATACAGTCCTAGGTCGATTTTCGTCGACCTAGGACTTCATCGCTACCCGGCTTCGGTTGTTTCATCGTCACTTGCCAACTCGTCCGAGCCCACGATAAGATTTTGGCTATACCGCACCACCAAGAGCGCGCTTGGCCACAGATCATCTTGATCAAGTGTAGCCGTCAGTTTACCGGCTTCATCTAGCTGCCACGAAAAGGTCGCACCACGTACCCGAGAGTTCTTCGTTGCGATATAGATCTTATTCTTCATCATCCAACGATCTACCTCAAAGCGCACCCTCACATGGGTCGGCAAATTACAGACACAGAACCCCGTTGCAGCGTCTGGCACCTTTTGGCGACTGAGAATGTATTCGATCACCTTTTCACCACCTTAATGTACGTATAGTCTGGGATTATTATACCAATAAAATTGTAAGATTAACGACAAAGGCACCGCACAATTAGGTACGGTGCCTCAAGATTTTAACCGAGTGTGTTAGTTCTTCTTGTCTTGTTTTTGAGCCATTTCGGTGCCGTAATTAACCTGCAACTTCAATGTTTTGCCGTTTTTTAGGCTCAACTGCTCTTGCGGCAGACCGGTTTTGCCTTCAAAAGTTTTTGCGACAAGTAGGTTGTAGTCGCCTTCAGGCAGGGCAGCCTTGAAGATGCCTTCTTTATCGGCTCGCACCACCCGTACCTGAGTGCCTTGGGCATCAAAGACAAAAATTTTTACTGTGTCATAACTGGGTTTGTTTGGATCACAATCTTTTTGATCTTGGCAGTTGCGCTTGAAGTCAAGATCGACTTCGAATGAGGCGGTGGCCTTCATGTCAGAATCGACATAATTGCCCTTCGTGCCGGCTTGTCCCATGCGGGTTACTAAAAATGCTACAATTGCTACTAAAATTACAACGGCAACGACAATCAAAACCGTTCGCTGCTTTGAGGTATTTTTGACTTGAGGTCGTTTTGTCTCGTGCAGTTTACTCTGTTGTTCCATAATATCCCCTTATTACTTTATAGTTAGCACTTGATAGGCTTAGCCACACCGGAATAACGTCCTACGGGCTTATGCCTAAATTGTAAGAGATTCTACAATAAATAACAACGGTATGTGATAATTGAATCAAGATAACAATTAGTATCGGAGCGAAAAGGCATGGCACAAAAGCGCAATAGTGACAAAAATGATAGCTTAGTTTGGGGAATAATTTTAGTAGCCCTGGGGGTCATTTTTCTACTGCAAGAATTATTTAATATCGAGATTTTTAGCCAAATTTGGCAGTTCTGGCCAGTCGCCTTGATTGTTTTTGGGGTTATACTGATTGTTAATAACCGTCGATCTTGAGCCGAAGCGACAATATGACGATTCTGGTCACTGGCGGCGCAGGCTACATTGGGTCACATACTTCATTAGAGCTACTGCAGTCGGGTCATGAAGTAGTTATTGTAGATAATTTCTCGAACAGCCAGCCCGAGGCAGTGCGGCGTATTGAAGCGCTTACCGGAAAAACCATTCGCGTGTATAGAGGCGATGTTCAAAACAAACCACTGCTCACGCGCCTTTTTAACGATGCCTCGATCGATGCTGTGATTCACTTTGCCGGCCTCAAGGCCGTGGGCGAATCCGTGCAGCAGCCACTGCTGTATTACCAGGTCAATCTTGGGACAACTCTTGCTTTATGTGAGGTCATGCAAGCGCAAGGTGTTAAAAAGCTCCTATTTAGCTCTTCGGCAACCGTGTATGGCACCGCTCCCGGACTTCCCTGGACAGAAAACACACCTACCGGTCGGGGCATTAGTCACCCCTATGGCAAAACCAAGTATTTGATCGAACAGTTCCTAAGTGACCTCGTTGAAAGTGACCCTTCGTGGGCAGTCACGTGCCTAAGATACTTCAACCCGATTGGTGCTCACGAAAGCGGCGACATTGGCGAAGACCCGCGTGGTATTCCAAATAATTTGATGCCGTACATCACCCAAGTGGCGGTTGGAAAGCGCGACAAACTGCACATCTTTGGCGGCGACTACGACACGCCCGACGGCACGGCTATTCGCGATTACATTCATGTGGTTGATGTAGCAAAAGGTCACGTCGCAGCGCTTAAACACTTGCAAAAAGGTATGCACGCATACAATTTAGGCTCAGGAAAAGGCGTTTCGGTGCTTGAAGCCGTGCGAGCATTTGAAAAAGCCTCTGGGCGGGCCGTACCCTACGAGATCGTTGCCCGGCGTCCTGGAGACTTAGCGATGTTTTATGCTGACGCCTCCAAAGCCCAAAAAGAGCTTGGCTGGCGCACCGAAAAGAGTTTTGAAGACGCCTGTCGCGACGCTTGGCGCTGGCAATCGCAGAACCCTGACGGCTTTCGTCCCGTGCCGACTGCGCACTTAAATTCTCACTCAGAATAGTGATACAATAAGCTCATGCAGAAGTATTCAGCGGTGATAGCCGTTCGGCTCGTAATCGGCGGTATAACATTACTGGCGATTATTATGCAGGCGGTATTTCTGCAGCAGCAGGGTGTGTTGAACCTTGTAAACTATCTCAGCTATTTCACAAATTTAAGTAACGTTCTAGCGGCGACAATCTTTATTTTTAGCGCTTTCTATCTTGCAAGAAATCGCGCACCTTCACTGAAGGATGATCTTATCCGCGGAGCAGCTACCCTCTACATGATCATCACTGGCTTAGTCTATCTCACTTTGCTGATCAACGAGGACCTGGGCTTACTGATGCCGTGGGTAAATATTGTTACTCACATAATTATGCCGCTGGCGGCAATTAGCGACTGGCTGTACCGGCCGCCACGCAACTCACTACGCTCAAGCCAAATCTTTCTCTGGCTCATTTTTCCCTGCTTGTATCTTATCTATACACTGGTGCGCGGCGCTGTGGTTGGCTGGTATCCGTATCCGTTCTTAATTCCAAACGGAAACGACTACAGCGTGGTGGCGGTTTATTGCGCGGCGATTCTCGCTGCCTTTTTCGTGGTTGGCTGGTTACTGGTTTTAACTGGCAAGATGCGGCGCACCACGGCTTCACAAAAATAATTAAGGCTCGCCCGGAGCCTAACTGGCCAAACAAAAAAGTAACGAGCCCTGGGAGAATCTTGTTATACTGGTTAAATGCCTGTTCAGACTGTTGCGATTGTGCTCGGTGTTTGTCCGAAAGACAACCAATTGCCGCCTCAGGTGCACGCCTGCCTCGAACGTGCAATCGACCTATTTGATAATCACGAGGTAAACTCAATTGCGGTGCTTGGCGGCATGGGACATGCCGCCAAGCACCAGTCGCGCCCTGAGGCCGAGATGATGAAGGACTTTCTTATCTTGCACGGAGTCGCCAAGCAGCATATCATCACTCGCTCTACACCAGTGACCACCCCCGAAGCTTTGTGGGAAGTACGCAGTCTGCGTGGGCCAGCTGCCAGGTTGATTACTATTCCAGAGAAGCGCGAGCGTATTGCGTATCTGGCGCAGAAGATCGTTGGCGATATTCTGAAACTGAAGGTAGAAGCAATTGATTACATCTTGAAGCCAGGTGATCCCGATGACATTCGGCACGAAGAGTATTTGCTTTATGAAGCAAAAGCTATTCTTGGCGATATGACACCTGGTGATGGAGAAACTTTCAAACAGCGCTATTCATTCAAACATCATGTCTGGACAAGCGTGGTAGAAACGCTTCGGGCTGAAGGCAAGCTGTAATAATGGCCCTCTAGGTATTCACCTAGGGGGCCTAAACTAACGCCGCCAACACTAACCTTAGCGACGCGCTTATCAGCTAGACATCGGAATCAAGTTAAGCTGGTCGCCTGAATGCCACTCGGCCTTCGCTAATTACCCCTTCCAGTGCAGTGTCCCACGCTCCCTTCGTTATACTCTTTCCAGTTGCTTCTTGGATGCCAGTCATGACGTCCGTAATACGCGCCTTGTGGCCATGTTCGGCGCCAAGGTATTTGACAATTGCCGCTTGTGCTTCTGGATCTCATAAACGAACGGGGCATACTTCCTCCGTAGTTGTTGAATGATCTGCTTCATAATACGTGACTCTTTCAACAGCGTAAAGTGAACATTTTCTTTAAGCCGTACGGCATTCTTAATCACTCATTATGCTAAGGGTAAATGAGTATTGACTTTTAAATAAAAAGGTTCTATTATAATCTAGTCTATCCATCCCATCGAGGAGGAATCATGGGAGATTCGTTCGTTGCAGTAAATCAACTGTCGAAACTTAGCCCCGGGCAAGAGTTGCAGCGTGGTGGCGACCGTTACCAAGTGCATCGAATCGTCAACAGCGGCGTCAACTGTCTGGTGGTCGCAGGAAATACCGAACGGCAAATTTTCATTTTGCAGGTTGGTTCTCGAATCATCGAGCTTACGTTTGCGGGTACTGGCGTATGGAGCAAGGACGGCTTCCTCTACGAGCGCAAGCGTTACACATCGAAAGTGGAGGTGATCGATCTGGGGGAGGTTGCAGTCCAGGAATTCCCAACTTTCTGAGTAGTTATTCGGTCTGGTGTTGCGCACTTCCACGCTGGCATGTATACCACCAATACGTTTAGTGCTGGTACGCTCAAGTACCGAAAGTAATGTTGAGCAAAAAGATCCATTGACGATGACTTAAAATAGCAAAAGGCCTTGCTGTCAACACTCTATGCGTTGACAGCAAGGCTTAAATCATGTTCCGACTCCCAATATAAGTATGGATTCTAGTTTTCCTCAGTGCTTCATGGCAGAAATAACCGGACAGCTCACAAATACCGCAAGCTGTCCGGTTTCGGCTAAAAGTTACCGGAGTCCTTCATCCCAGTTTCGCCCTTCGTCCACATTGCGCTGAATAAAGTTCCGGGCGCTGTCGCTGTGAAAATTACCCTTAGGAATAGGAAGAAATTGAATCTTAGCGTGCCCCCGAAGGTGATGCTTGTTCTCGAAGTCTCGCACCTGCTGCAAAGTGAGACTTTCCTCATTTGGAACGACGTATAGCACTACTGTATCAGGGCAATACCATACCGCCCAGGTAAGACTTTCGTCATTCCCCAGTGCAAACGGCAACACGTCACCATCTTCAATAACTGGCCGGCGCGTTCGCGCTGCATCGAATTTCTCGTGGAGTCCTTTTGGCAACACCTCTTTCAGTACCTGGAGGTCAGCTTTCTTAACGATCAGCTTCATGGCTTCAAAGACCCAGCGAGACATTTTCAAGCCCTTCCGTGGCGTCGTAACTTTATTACCATATCGTACTTATAGCGATTTTGCCAGATAGTTTAGGCTTTATGCCTACGCCTACCCTGCCCAATTTTAAAGCACCCTCCCTTACGGAGAGGGTGCCATGACGATCGCCAAGCAATGGCTCCTGGCTATTGTGTCCAGTTTCGCGCTATTATCAAGAACACGCGTTGACTACGCCCCTAGTCCACTGCACCAAAATGATACCGATGCTTTACGCCATCAATCTCGTAGATATTGCACCACGTGGTGCTGGCGTTCGGGTGCTTCGGGCATTCTGGTCGAGGGCCGTTTCGATTCATAGTGCTAATCGTCAGAAACGTACACTCATCTGGGGTAAGCGGATTTTCAGAACACCACCAAGCTTGACCCACGAACACGTCATCCTCTTTCGGATGCCGCTTCATGATTGGCAAGTCAAAAAGCTCTTTCTTTGAGGCAACCATGACTCTCTCCTTTTGGCACCAGACGTTCCCATAGAATACACTTTTTACAATTACGTGTCAAATTGCGCATCCATCTTGGTGGCTTGTAACCCGTACGTTCCACCGTCCTGGATAGTTAACTTACAAAGGCCATTCCATGCTATGCTGTATCGTATGGCTCAATGCGCATTTGCAATAGTAAAAAGAGATGATAAAGTACTGCTGGTACAAATAGCACTGCCGTTTCGCCACGCACACTCGTGGAACTTCCCTGGTGGCGTTATTGAAGACGGCGAAGCGATCGAAGCTGGCCTTGTTCGCGAAGTATTTGAAGAATCGCGCATTCACTGCCGTATAAATCGTTACGTGATACTTTTGCCTTCCCCGCTTCAGGTGATGAAATTTTTATTTATGATGCCACCTTTATTGCCGGCGAGCTACAACCACAAGAAGAAGAGATTTTAGCAGCTCAATGGTTCACGCTTGATGAAGCGTTTGCTTTGCCTTTGGCGTACGATATTGATGCTTATTTAAGGGATCGTTTTTAATAGCCGCTCAACCAACTTCAGTTGCAGAATAGACTGGCTAAAATTTTAAGGAGCCCGTGCATTTATCGCACGGGCTCCGGCTAGCCCCCGAGAAGCAACGCACTTAAAGGGCACTATGCCCTGCGAAACGCCTCCTTTGAAACTCTGATCTTGAAGGTGTCGGGCGAATGGTAGACGAAACCCTGCCGTCCGCAAGCAACCAATACGTAATGCATCGGCAGCAGTACTGGCGACGAGATGACGAAAAGCGAGAAAATGATCAATAGCCAGAGTATCGAGAGTGCGACTGCCACGAAATTAATAAGAATCGCACCAGCACCGTCAACTTTCGCAGTACAGGGTTTTTGCGCTTCCTTGCCACAAAATGTGACCGATGTCCGAGACGTCATTATTCCTCCAGGAAAGTCACGGCGACTCTGGGATGGAGCGTTACTTATTGTAATACCATTACCCTGATTCGTCAATGCAATATCCAAATCATAGATAAGGACCAGACATAATTACCAGCTTCTTACATAAACCCTCGCTGCTCGTAATAGTTTACGTTGCCGGCTAATGTTCGAATATAAAAGAAAACTTACACTTCACCCTGCGGCCGACTAAGCGTCGCCAGCTTTGCAATACCCCACCCAATCAAAGCGTAGACAATAATTGCTACTACCGTGCTGACTTCAAAGGTAAACTGGCCATAAGTCGGCTGGTAACTAAAAATGCCGAAAAATGGAGCAGCAAAGAAACCACTCAATCCATAAATGAAGCTAACGAAGGCATTTGTATCATTAGCCGCAAGCATAAGCAGGATGAGTCGCAGTACTAATAAAGCAATGATGACGCCTGTGATATACCACACCACTCGTTTAAAGATTATCGCGCCCGGCGTACTGGTGCGCTGACTTACCGTTTCACGCTGAACGTTCGTCCCGCCCACGCGGGTGTTTGTTTCTCGCACTTCGGTTGTTTGCTTGTCTTCTTGCATACCCCTCCTTATTTATACGCGCTAGTACTTATTATAGCAGTCGTACCATAAGCCACGGTTATAAAAAGTCACCGCAATGGTGATCCTTGCTAATGCAGGAGGTGGTGCTTTGTGTGAACGCGCGCCCGCGCCATCTCCTTGCCTTCAGCGCCTTCGTAAATTATGATTTTGTCAATATTAAAAGAATCTACAGGTATGTGGTGAGACACGATTACAGTTGCTCAGTTTGTTCTTCGTATAGTAAAAACCAGTGCTTATGTTAAAATAAGGTTAGTGTTATCATAATGTAAGAGTCAAGCATAAGAATAAAGCACTTACTTCCCTATTTCCTGTATGAGCGTGCCATAAGGAGATTTCGTGGGCCTGAAAACAAATACACTCCAAACAAAAAGGTTTTCAACATTGCTGCTAGTAGGAGTCATCAGTATAACGCTTGCTTTATCAGGAGTGTTTACATCTATCGCTTCGGCCGCGAGCCTCGCCTGGCAACCCCAAACACCAGCACAGCTTGAACAGTGGAGGTCAATTACGTGGTCTCCTGAACTGAATTTATTTGTAGCCGTGGCTTCTTCTGGCACCAACCGTGTTATGACCTCACCAGACGGTATAACCTGGACACCACGCACAGCTCCGGCTGGTTTTCTCGCATGGGAAGATGTAACATGGTCGCCAGAGCTTAATCTATTTGTGGCAGTGGCAGCAGCGGTCGGCACCGATCGTGTTATGACCTCCCCTGATGGCATAGCCTGGACACAACGAACTGCTCCGGAAGGAGTGTGGCGGTCAGTGGTATGGTCGGCAGAGCTGGGTCTATTTGTAGCGGTGGCTTCCTTTGGGGCTAATAGTGTCATGACGTCTCCCGACGGTATTACGTGGACTGCCCGCGCCGTGCCACAAGATAACCAATGGTATGATGTAGCGTGGTCACCGACGCAAGGATTTGTGGCAACTGCTGTTACTGGCGCCAACCGTGTTATGACCTCGCCAGACGGTATAACCTGGACACCACGCACCCCTCCCGAAGCAAATAACTGGATAAGTGTCACTTGGTCGGCCAGTCTCGGCCGCTATGTCGCGGTTGCAGCAGTGCTCGGAACAGGCGGTACGAGTCGTGTTATGACTTCATCCGATGGCATAACCTGGACGCTAGGTTCCATAGCCGACGTAGCGTGGCAAGACGTAACGTGGTCGCCTCAGCAGGGTCGCTTTGTCGCCGTAGGATTGGGCGGCACAACGGAAACGTTGCCACATCGCTAGATGGTATCACCTGGACAAACACACCGGGCATTGGTGGTGACCAATGGGTTGCAGTAACTTACTCACCAAGCTTGGATAAATTTGCAGCCGTAGCAATTAGCGGTACCAATCGTGTTATGACGAGCACTATTTAGATATCACTACGAATGCGCTACCGAACACCCTTGTCGGCGGGGCATACTCGCAGAACCTGGCGGCAACCGGCGGCACGACACCACATACTTGGTCTGTAGTGTCTGGGTCTTTGCCACCCGGCCTAACACTCAACCCGGCAACCGGAGAAATAACCGGCATACCAACCGCTGGCGGCTCTTATTCATTTACCGTACAAGCGCAAGACAATTACGCCTATATTGATACTCAAGCACTCTCTATCCAAGTAGTGAGTGTACTGACGACCCCTGTGATGGATCCGGCCTCAGACACCGGCGCTTCAAACGCCGATAATATAACACGTGACAATACGCCGACATTTACCGGCAGCTGTACCAATGGTGAAACTATAACGCTTCATGTCGATGGCGTACCTATTACACCGACGCAAGTTTGTACTGGTGGAGCTTATGCAATTACACCAAGCAGTGCAATTGCTGACGGTAACCACACAGTTAGTGCACATTCAAGTGCCGGATTTGCAAGCCCTGGCAGTGTAAGTTTCACAGTTGATACCGTACCGCCAGCTGCTCCTGTTATTACCGGGCCTAGCAGAACTACTAGCACAACACCAGACATCACTGGTACAGGCGAACCCGATACAACAGTTGTATTAACCGACGAAAATGGCAAAGAGGTCTGCACCACCGTAGTAGATAGTTCTGGTAACTGGAAGTGTCGCATTACAGAACCATTACTTCACGGCGTACATGCTTTGCGCGCCACGCTTACGGATAGAGCAGGCAATATTTCACCTCAAAGTGCTGGCTTTACAATAACAGTTTCCTCTGCTGCGCTCGCGGATACAGGGCAGAATATAGGCATTGTAGCTGTTAGCGCCCTGGGCCTTATACTCCTCGGTGCGACCTTGTGGGCTCGTGACAAAAAGCTGGGTGTCTTCAGGGTAAATTTTTAAAAAGTAGGTAGCTAAGAACTCATAGGCAAGCTCATTACGCAATGTGCAAGTACTGTCGAATAATCAATAAAGTTCTCTTAAAGACTGCGCGCCGAGAAAACGATTCAAGTAGAGCTCTTGAATTTCCCTATTTACCATGAAAAAACGACCACCAAGGTGATCGTCTTTTCATGGTAGCAGCGACTGGGATCGAACCAGTGACCTTAGGCTTATGAGTCCTACGCTCTAACCGACTGAGCTACGCTGCCATATGTATGACAGCGCTGATTATAGCAAAAATTCGTAGCAATTTCTATAGCTGAAACAGCTCTTCTTCAAAACTCTCGAAATCTTCATCGAGGGCTGCGTCGTGACGCTCAATGAATGCCCGGAGTTCATCGTCGCTTCGCTCGCGATCCCAGCTGGCGAGACCAACGATTTCGTTTACTGTCACGGGTTCTATATCGTGTGATGTTTGCATTTTTGTTTGCCGCTTTCCTTTTTTGTTTTATAGTTACAAGTTTTACTCTGTATTATACACGCTTATGCTTAAAAGTCAATTAAATTTATAAAAATTGTATCATTAAAATGTAGAATCTCTGGACTCCGAGCAATAAAAGGGCCCTGGGGAATTACTCCCAGGGCCGCCTGTCAGCACAGATCCCAGACGATGGTCTTCTTGTCCTCCCGAATGGGCAGAATGTCAAACTCGTCCACAAGCTTGTACTGCGCCTGGTACAACGCCGCCTTCTCGCGACGACGCCGCTGCCGGTTACGACGCTGACGCTCATCACCAGCATGCCCGTGCACGTAGTTCTCGCCACCGTAGTGCCGCAGCATACGATGACAGACGCGCCCGTTACACTCGAGGTAGACCGTATCGCGCCGCCGCTCCTTCGGCAGAAGCTCGACCTCCTGGCCGAAGACCTCCCTCAAGAGCTCCATCACCTTAGCGGTGGTGGTATTGGGGCGCCGCTTCACCTGCAGGCGCACCGGCAGTCCAGACTGCGGCACCACCCGGTGCGGCAACTTGGCCTGCGCCAACTCAAGCCGGTCCTTAGTCGCCAGCGCACCATCCGACACCATAACCTCCAGCCACACCGGGCTGGTCCGGCTGGGCTTCCACTTGGAAGAGCGACCACGACGCTTGGTACAACCGTGACTCACGTACCCAGGCTCGGTCCAGTCACGCGACTGCACCTCGTAAGGCCTGGTGTTGTCCGTCCCGGACATTTCTCCGCACCTCCGTTGGCGCCGCCTACTTGGCGGCTTTAGCGGAAGTGCATACATGTAAGCATATGAGCCTCCAGTCTTTTGATCGAGCCTACGGCTAGTAGTTAAAGTAGCATAATTATTATATAAAGACAAATTCATTATAGTGGGCTAGTATTCAGGGGCTCCCTTGCATGGGAGCCCCTTGGGTAGTTACGGATTAGAGATATACCGAAAAATAGCTTCTTCTGCTTCTATAATCTTCTTAAGCGATACGATCTTCAGATTTCTATTGCCACAATCTTCACCTCTGTTATGGATTTTTAGGCAGCCGTAGCAGAAATTCTCAAGCAAGCTCTCCCCCCATTCCCATACAGCCAGCGCCTTCCCCTCTCCCCAAACTATAAAGAGATACCATTTATTATCTCTCATTTCAATTAGCTGCAGCGAGAAGGTACGCTTAATGCGGAAGGAGGTAATTTCTTTCAGACTGTCTCCGGTTTTAATCTCGTCTACTCGTATGGCATACCGATTGCACCTCGAAATGAGATTACGCATAATCCGAAAAGCAAGCACGCGTGCTGTAGGCGCTGCCATGGTGCACCCCTTCATAAAGGCAACCTTATAAACTGTATCTCTGTAGTGATCCTATTATTAGGCTAATAGGCATTTAGCGACGTTCAAGGGTCACCGAGCCATACTTCTATATTAAAACGCCCCTTGCTCGCTACGGCAAGCAAGGGGCACCTCGCGTTTAGCAAGAGGTGTACTGCTTGAGTTCCGCGAGAAGTTCGCTCGGGTTCTCAAGAATCTTTAGCATCAGCGCACGACCTGCCTGGCAAGAGCTGGCAGCATGCAACTCAAGCGTATCGTGCGCCAAGCAGAAGCCATCGACAAGATCGGGCTTCACCTGGCACACCCAGACATGCTTCGGTGCGTCTTCTGAAACAACAAGGGCATAGCAGCGATCCGGCACTACTTCAACCACATCAAAAAAAGTATTGTCGCTAAAGGCATAGGCGACAATAACTTCCTCTGGCAGCTTGCGGTCGCGTACCTGATGAACCGTTGCGCCGTTTGCCCGCCTTTCACTCACAAATTGCTCGAGAGCAATAACACATTCGTCCCTCAATGACATTACGCCACCTTTAGTAGGTTTGTGCCCATCCGTCCAACTTCAAAGCGCCAACATGGTGTTCGACAACCTCATATCCGGCACTTGTCATAGCCATCCTGACGTGATGCAAGTGATCGGGATGAATTAGCAGATTACATTCCGGTAGCTTTGCAACAAGATTTCCTGTCAGCAGTCCCTTGCCGCCGGCAACCGATTCGCCCCTGGACATCACGAAAATCTGCCAGTGTCCAGATGGCTCCTCCAGAAAGCGAAGGAAACCGTAAGGCAAGTTTGTATTCAACTGCCGTTCTTGGTTGGCACGCTGTTGGTATTGTCGCGCTTGAGCGATGTAGTTCGGGGCAATTACCCCTTGTCCCCAATCAACAGACTCTGGGCACACGAGGTGAACAGTCGCCATGTTACTCCGCCCTTCTTGAGTGGCTGTAGTATATCATAATAGCACAATTAGATAAAACGTAAGCGATCATAAGGCCTACAACAACCATAGCCACTTTGACCACAGACTCCTGTTCGTGGTATATATAAATAAGGAGTATTTTACCAAAATAAAAATGTATATCTGGCTGATTGTTGCCCTGGTTGGTTTCGCCGCGTTGCTCCATGCTGGTTTTCAGCTTGGGGTGAGCTTGTTGATGCTGTTGAGTAGTCATTCAATTGGCGCCAAACGACCAGCAACTACCACTGCTAAACTAGTGCTCGCGTATCTACTAGGTGTTGTTGTCACTACTGCTCTGCTTTTTTCTGCCCTTGGCTACTTTGCGACGCTTTTCTTTAGCGCCTACCAGCCGGCAGTAACCTGGTTGATTATAGCCGCCTTGAACGTCACAATTGGTGGGAGCGTGATGTTATTTTACTTCCGTAAGGGCACCGGCACCGAGTTATGGCTACCGCGAAAATTTGCTGAGTACCTTGTGAAGCGCGCAAAAGCCGCTAGGCAAGCCGAGGAAGCCTTTACCTTGGGCGTCATGAGCGTGCTAACAGAGATCGGGTTTATTATTGCCCCTTTAAGCGTTGCCGTCTTGGCGGTCGCGAGCTTAACTGGCTGGGAGCAGTTAGTCGGGCTTATTGGCTACGTACTCCTCGCCAGCCTGCCACTTCTCATTATTGCCGGCTTAATTGGCGCTGGCCACAAAGTTAGTGGCCTACAGCGCTGGCGCGAGCAAAACAAGCGGTTTTTACAGTATGCTGCCGGTAGTGGGTTGGTGGTATTGGGCCTGTATATTTTTATTTCTGAAGTCGTCAGCCAAGTTGCGCTTGAAGGAGTGCCTCTACTATGAATGGCGTCTACGTGTTAAAACGACACCGCCAGCACAGCGAACCGTTCGACCCGGTAAAGCTGCACCAAAGCGTGATGGCAGCCTGTTTATCGGTACGAAGCCTCGAAGGCGAAGCCCACTTAACTGCCGAACAAGTCTGCAGTAAGGTAATTGACTGGCTAGCCACCAAAACAGAAGTTACCTCAGCAGACATCCGGCGCGTGGCAGCCAAAAATTTACACATTTATCACCCTGAAGCGGCCTACTTATATGAACACCATCGAACCATAATTTAAAGGAGACACTATGGCAAAGCACTCATTCGACTACGACCTTATAGTTATCGGCAGCGGCGCTGGCGGTAGTGTAGCGGCTATGCTTGCAGCGCGTAAAGGCAAGCGAGTGGCAATTATTGAAGCCGATGCACTGGGCGGCGATGCGCCTAATTTTGGCGATGTCCCAATGAATGCCCTGCTCCACGCCGCCCGCATTTATGGTGAAGCCAAGGCTGGCCAACAGTTCGGCATTCGTTCAAACACCATAGGCTACAACTACCCTTCTGTTAAAGCTTGGAAAGACCTGGCGGTGTCTCGCGCGGGTGCTGGGGGCAGCCAGCGGTTCTATGAGGCTGAAGGTATTACGGTGTTCGAGGGCACGGCGCATTTTATTAGCCCCCACGAAATCACGGTCAACCGGCGACATATTTCGGCAGCATATTTTATCATTGCCACCGGCACCCACTGGATGACGCCACAAATTGTCGGCCTAGATAAGCTACTCCACCTGACACCGCGAACCGCTATGGAGCTTATCCGACCGCCAAAGTCTATCTTTATTATTGGCGGCGGTGCGACAGGGGTAGAATTTGCACATTTGTTTAGCACTTTCGGCAGTAAGGTGTACATCGCCGATGTCGCCCCGCGATTATTACTAAAGGAAGACGATGAAGTCAGCGAGCTTATCGAACGCGTGTTTGACACTCAAAAAGGCGTCACTACTCTTACGAGCACCCGAGTGGTAAAAGTCGCTCGCGATGGCATTATGAAACGCGTCACTTACCTGCGCGGCGACGCTGAACATTCGGTAAAAGTCGACGAAATTTTGATCGCGGCCGGCAAAGACCCTAACGTTGATATTGGCCTTGAAAACGCCGGCGTCGCCTACACACCAAAAGGCGTCGAGGTGAACGAGTATCTACAAACAAGCGTGAAGCATATTTATGCCGCCGGTGACGTGCTGGGAACACATATGTTTACCCATGTGGCACTGCTAGAAAGCCGGGTGGCGGCGCATAACCTTCTCCACCGCGACAAAGTGACGCCAAACTACAAGGCGGTGCCACGCGTCACACACACCGTGCCCGAAATTGCCTCTGTAGGCCTTAGCGAAGATGATTGCATCAAGCGCGATCTCGCAATCAACAAAGCAACCGTACCGATTAATATCATCGGCCGAGCTAACACCACCAACACTCGCGATGGCTTTGTAAAAATCATTACCGACAAAAAAGGAGTTATATTGGGCGCAACTATCGCCGCACCTTCTGCTGGCGAACTCATTCACGAACTCACCCTAGCGATTCAACACGGCCTCACCGCCCAAGACGTCGCCCTGACCATGCACGCTTTCCCTACTTGGAGCGAGGCGATTCGGGTGGCTTGTAGTAAGCTATAAACTTGACGATTTAATCTTTGAGTGTTATAATTTAATTTGGCAATAGCTTCTGCTCACCCTGAACTTGGAGTGCTAATGTTACTGATGGTAACAACGGGCGCTGGCCTCGCCGAAGTGCGGCGCAAGCTGGGCACAGACAACAAGGTCACCTTCGGTGAAGGTCACCAGTCGGTGACGTTCACAGTCGAGGGCCTGGTGGCCGTCGGCAGCGATGACCTGCCGATCGTACTACCCGGTAGTGGGGGCTGCGACAAGAGTCGCGTCTGGTACGTCTGTGGAAGCAACGAGGGCACCGTGTTCGCGCTCGCTGCCTTCAACCCGAACGGCAAGCTGCTGTGCGCGGCGGTGCTGGAAGACCAAGACGAGCTGGACCCTCGCTTCCAGCTGCACCAGCTCTTCAGAGAAGCGTGCAAGCGGCTGGTCTAGTAGCCCCACGCTCACTCCATCCCGGAGCACCGACTTTTACCTTGTCGGTGCTCCGGGATATCTTTATTTCTGTAATTAACGTCTGTAAACAAAAAAGATCCCGAAAATCTTTCGGAATCTTTCTTGGTAGCGGGGGAAGGATTTGAACCTACGACCTCGTGGTTATGAGCCACGCGAGCTAACCAGACTGCTCCACCCCGCGGTATACATTAGTTAATATAGCACTCCTAGGCTTGAAATGCAAATATTCATAGCCAGCGATGACGGTTATTCTTGCGATACTTGCAAATTACGCTATATGTTTGCTACTATGTAGCTATTACAAAGCTAGATTTGTGATTACAGGGAGATTACTACCAGAGAACGGAGACGCCATGTCCACGCGTGAAAGCCTGCTTGCCCCGCTGAGCCATCAGGAAATTATCGCCAGCCTGTGTCTTCTGGGTATCGCCGGCATCTTGGCGGTCGCTGTCAGCTATGCGGCCTACCGCTGCCGTACCCGCCGTTACTTCTACTAGTCATCCCTACAGCCCCTGGGTCAACGATAACACCCGCATCGCTTGACCCATTTTTATGACTGGCGCGTTTTCTCACTAAAAAAGAAGTTTACCCACTGCTGAAAATTACTCTGCGGCAGATGAGCTGGTGGTTTTTGCTGCTTGGCTTGGGTATCTTTTACGTTATGGTCGGGAAGTAAAATTACTTTTTCTCCAGGCTTTGCTTTATTTAAATGCTCACGAGCCGCGAGCTCGAGATATTCATTACTCTGAAGGTAACGCTGTTGAAAAGCGAGTGTTTGGGTTTCGAGATCAAGCAGTTCAACTTCTTGTTGTTTGATGGTTACTTCTTGCTGCAATATAAAGTTTCGCTGCAATGCCTGCATTGTCCCCCACACCCAACTGAGTGTCAAAAGAATAGCCGCAAGCAAGATTGCGTTTTGCAGGTTCACAAATTTTTGCAACTGTTTTATCATTTTTACTTTTGACCACCGTTAGTTCTATTGTTAATAATACGCTATCGGTCGCGGTCGTTCAACAGCGCCAGCAAAACGCCATTGGTCCAGCCAAAGCCATCCTGCAGCTCGTATTCACCGCCACTGGCGAGATTAGTGGGATCTTCGACGTCGTATTTTTCAACCAGTTTGGTGTTTAACTCGTAAGTTGCAACGTTGGTGGTGATCCAACGTTTTTTAATTTCGTCGGCAAGTTTATGGTGCCCGTAACGGCGAAGCCCAATAATGGTCGTCCATTGCAGTGGTGCCCAGCCATTAGGTGCATCCCACTGCTGGCCGCTATTTACAGGGGTAGTAACCACGCCGCCAAGCCGAAGCAGCTGTTTTTTGATGGCTTGCTGGACTTTCTCGGCTTCGTCGCTTTGCGCAATACCCACATACAACGGAAATACCCCCGCTAGCGTGATAGCGCTGGTTTGCTGGCTGGCAACAAAGTCATAATCGAAGTAAAAGCCGTGCTTCTCCGACCAGCAGTACTTCCGGATCGCTTCTGCCCGGCGTTCGGCCCGCTGCAAAAAGCGCTTCGCCAGGATACTTTGGCGCAAATAGCTGTAAGTATCGGCGATAGTTTTTTCGAGATCGTACAGTAAACAGTTAAGGTCAACCGGGATGATTTCGGTGGTATGAATAGTTTCAAGGGTTTTTCCATCACGGAACCAGCGGCTTGAATAATCCCAACCCGATTCAGCCCCGGCACGCAAATCCAGATACACCCGACTCGCACTGCGGTCGTGTGCCCGATGGGCTGTTTCGACATCTTCTTTATAAGATTCAGGCCGAGGAGTGCGTTTTTTGTCGTAATATCGGTTCAGTATGGCGCCATCTGGCATGCGGACCACCCGGTTTAAAGCCGGATCTTGTTCAGAAAGCTCCTTGGCGCCCTTCATCCAAAAGTTATATTCCTTAAGCAGATACGGTAAATAGCGCACCATCACCGACTTGCCTTTTTCTTCAGCCAGAAGTCGTACCATGGCCGCAAAAAACGGCGGCTGAGAACGGCTCAACAGATAGGTTCGACTAGCGGTAGGAATATAGCCAACTTTGCGGATGAGGAAGGCATAATTTTTAAGCATTCCCTCGATTTCGTCGTAACGACCAGCCGTAGCCAGGCCCAGCATAATAAAGTAGGTGTCCCAGTAAAACTGTTCGCTAAACCGCCCACCAGGCACGATATATGGGTAGGGCAAAGCCATTAATGAACCGCGGTTTTTGTAGGTGGTGCGGCGGAGTACGGTCCAAAGCTCATTGATGTGCTGCTCGGGTGTGTTGGCTGGATTGGCTTCAAATTCGGCTTCTGCTTGGTCGATATACTGCTGGAAATAGCGCTGAACGAATTGTTTAAGATCAAAATCTGGCCGTAGGCGTTGCACTTTATAAATTTTAAGGATCTTACGCAGCCGCGCGCTTGGCACTAGGTCTACAAAAGTTTTGCCGTCCGCGTGCACCCGGCGCAGCTGAACATCTTGAAACAATTCGCCAAGTAATTCGTCTGGCGGTGCATCGGGGCGCGTAAAACCACTGCTCACTTTGGTGAGGTGGGGCTGGAGTTTTTCTTCGAGTGTTTTCTTGAGGGGTTTCTTCTTAAAATTAAACGGAAACATATGCAGCTTCATTATACGTGTTTAGGGGTGCGGACACAAATTGAAATAACTTCGGGGTTCATTAGTAGCGCCAGCCTTCACCTTTTGCTATACTACTACTGTTATTCTTACCGCGGGGGCGTAGCTCAGTGGTTAGAGCAGTCGGCTCATAACCGATTGGTCACTGGTTCAAGTCCAGTCGCCCCCACCATGAAAAAGCACTCATTCTTATGGGTGCTTTTTCTGATGTGGGATCTTATTAGTAGCGTTATGATCCCGATTAGTTTACGATCGCCCATTAGTCTTCTATACTTAAATCATGAAACAACTCCTCTTTGGCGTTTTTGCGCACCCAGATGATGAAGCCTTTGGCCCTTCGGCAACCCTAATGAAGTGGGCGAGCCAGGGCACGGATGTGCATTTACTCTGCTTAACAGATGGTCAGGCCGGCATGAACCCAGATAACGTGCCGGATCTCGGCAAAACCCGAGCCACAGAATGGCACACAGCCGGCAAAGCTATGGGCGCTGCGAGTTTGCACCGTTTTGGGTATCAGGATGGCAGCTTAAATAACAACCTCTACCACGAGATTGCCGATAAAATCAACGCCACGATCACTCAGGTTGCGGCTGAATACAACGAACCGCTTACTATCAATTTTATGTGTTTCGATGAAAATGGCCTTACCGGACACCTTGATCATATCGCCGCAACACGCATCGCCAGCTATGTTTTCTATCGCCTAAAAGCCGAACCGCTACCGAACGTCACAATGGATAGCATCTATTACTACTGTCTATCAAAAGCGCGACAACCCGAAGTATCGACTGGCTATGTATTTATGAATGAAGGGCGAGATACCAACGACGTAACGCATATTGAAGATGTTAGAGACTGGGTAGAAAAGAAATTTGAGATTATGCGACTCCATCACTCCCAGCGAAGCGATGCCCAAGATGCCATGAAGCTTGGCCCAGCAATGCACGAAGAAGATTACTTTTACGTTCGCTCGTAAAACGCGTTTTTGCGTAGAGTTTAAGCAGCAAGATTTTTATGGTAAGCAAGCGTGAACGCAGTGCTGCCATTAGATCGTGTCGCGAGTAAGTGCGGCTCGCCGTGCTTGGCAGTATCGTATTTAACAAATTGGCGGCGCGTGAGATTAGTAGCCGCATGAGGGCGCGGGTCTTGACGACGTTTTTGCAGCCACTCGTCTAGAAAAGTATGGGCTACGGCAGTGAGCTCTGTAAATAGTGGCTGTCGCATAACCGTTTCAGATAAGGCCATGAGCTCGCGACCGTATGCCTGGCAACTGGCTTCATCCTGAAAGCCATAGCTTTCAGCCAGCGCTCCGCCAAAAGCGCCTTCAGTTGCTAGCACCTGCCCACGGCGCTGCATTTGATCGATATGTTCAACAATATGGGCGCTCAGTGGGCCCGCTTGGTCTTCCGGCAAGGCTACCAACGATTGTTCGTTTAATTCGTGGAAACGAAACTGTTCAAATAACGCTGCAGCCTCGCGTTTATATGGCTGATAGTCATCTAAGAATTCGATAAAAGGCGTTAAGCCATCCCGCTCCTGCTCTGCCGCGGCCTCGGCAACGCCACCACCAAGTTCATAATACGGTTTATCCATCAACTCAGCCGTCGTGGCTCGTGCGCCAAGCTGCGCTCGAATTCGAGAAATACGAACCGGCACCACCTCTGGTAGAATCTCGGATTGCTGTTTAACTGTGGGCGCTTCAAATTCGCTGAAATCAAGGGTTAATTGCTCTGACATATTCTTACTATAACACCCATAGAGTCGATCATCACACGCCTATTATCAAAGTGTGCCCAGAGCCAATAAACAGTGGCGTGCGCTGCGCCTGGAATTTAAAATTTCTTATTCCCAACGGAAAACTTTGAACGAAATTGCGTAAATAACCACTGCCCACACCGCGATTATGAGCAGCTCTGGCCCCAGCTGGAACAAATGCTTGCCTTCGGTAGTAATATAGCGAATACCGTCGATAATTGGAGTCAGAGGCAAATATTGCGTAACCGCCTGCAGCCACTCAGGCATCAAGAATCGCGGGAAAAACGAACCACTCAGGAACATCATCGGGAAAGCTACTAAGTTTGAAAGTGGCGCGGCTTGAATCTCATTCTTTGCCCAACCGCCAATCGCCAACCCAAATCCAAGCATTGTTACCATACCCAGCAGCATGAATATCGAGAACGACAGATAGTCGCCACGCATGGTGAAATCGAATAATAGCGCTCCGACTAAGAACATCAAAATTATCGACAGCACGCCGATCAGAACGTAATTTATCATCGTACCAAGCACCAGCTGACTGGCCCGGAGAGGTGTGGCACGTAATCGGCGCAACATACCGGCTTTTTTATCTGAAGGCAGGCCGTTAGCCAGGCCAAAGATGCCTAAACTGAGCAGTGAGAAACCAAGTAATCCCGAAAAAGTGTAGTCGAACTGCGATAAATCGGCCGTTTGCGTAGATTTTTGCTCAACGACAAATGGCTCCACTGCCCCTGTTAACTGGCGGTTGATGCCGTCGAGTACGCCTTGCATTAAAGCGCCGACCGTTTGACCGGTTTGTGCGCTTGAAGCCTCGTAGTAAACGATTAGTTTGCCCGAAGGCAATTTATTCTGCCCGGGAGTACCAAAATTCTCCGGCAGCTCAACAATACTATCAAGTTGGCCACGTCCCATAAGCTCGCGGCCCTGATCAATAGAAGTTACTTTTTGGTCAATTTCGAGACCCTTGTTCTTCTTAAGCTCGCTGACAAATTGCTTTGAAAATGGTGTTTCAGATTTGTTGATAAGCGCAACAGTAAAACTGACGTCGCCGCTATTTTTAAACAGCGACCCAAAAACAAATAAGAATAACAGCGGAAAGAGAAAAGTGAAGAACAGCGCTACCGGGTCGCGGAAGAAACGCCTAATTTGTGTAAGCGCAAATGCCCAAGTTCCTAAGAAATATCGTTTCATGCTTATTCCCTTAATGCCTTCCCTGTTAGGTCAATGAAGACGTCCTCAAGATCGGCTTGCTGGACTTCAATTTCTTTCTTAAATCCGCGGCCTAACAGAGCTTTGATGAGGTTCTTCGGACTATCGAGGGCTATTATCTGCCCGTCGTCCATAATCGCTAACCTGTCACATAAAACTTGGGCTTCTTCCATGTAGTGAGAGGTAAGAATAACGGTGATATCTTTTTTCTGGATTTTTTGAATTAATTCCCACAGATGCCGGCGTGATTGCGGGTCGAGCCCGGTGGTGGGCTCATCAAGAAATAACACTTTTGGCGTGTTAATCAAGGCAGTCGCAATACTAAAGCGTTGTTTTTGACCACCCGACAATCGTTCGACGTAGCTGTCGGCCTTTTCGACCAGCTCTACTTCCTCAAGCAGCGCTAGCGGATCAATTTTAATGCCGTAAAAGCTGGCGAACATTTTGAGCTGCTCTTTCAGGTTGACTTTGTCGTAGAATGAGGCACTTTGCAGCTGAATGCCAATAATTTCTTTAATTCTTTGCGGCTGCTCGGCCACATTAATGCCATCAAGCAACACTTCGCCGCCATCAATTGGCCGCAGTGCCTCTATCATCTCGAGTGTGGTGGTCTTTCCTGCCCCATTTGGCCCTAAAATACCAAATATTTCACCCTTTTTTACCTCAAAAGAAATACCCTTCACAACTTCGGTGCCGTTGTACGACTTCCGGAGATCCTTAACTGTTAGGATACTGTTCATGCTTATGCCAGTATAGCACAGCGCAGTCGGGCGTCAAGAAGTAAAGCGCCATCCAAAAACCCGGCCAGAGCCGGGTCATTTGGCACCTTTTTGTTTGCTACAATCGTATCATACAAAAAGCTTATGTTTCAAATTATTTTTACTTTTCTTCGTTGCGAATTTTGCGAATCGTCAAGAAACCGTTACGAGCGTTTTCAGTTACTTCGTAGCCGGCTGGAAGCTCAGTTGGCTCACCTTTAGCACCCTGTTCGGTTTTGGTGAAGAAGTAAATAGTTTGTGTTTTGTTGCCGCGCAATACCACATCTTTTTTGTGTAAGTAGTAGGTAACGCCCTTTGAGTTTGTGTGCGAGTAAGCTGCCATAAGTGTTTCTCCTCCTTTTTATTGCTTACGAGTTAACCATACTCCGGTTGAGTAAAGGTTGTCAACAAATTATACACTTTGATAGCGGCGATGCAAGAGGAACTTGAGTAAAGCCGCCGCCACAACCCGGATAATAATCGCGATTAATACCAGCAGGCAAAAGAGCACACTCAGGCCAGCTAAATCGGCCGACCACAGGGGTGAAGCAAAGGTATGGCGATAGGCATCGGCTCGGGGTAATTTTAAGCTGGAAAGCGCATCGTTACTTGCCTGTAGGGATCGCACCCGATCAATCACGCACTGTACATAATCGTTCCGGAATGACTCTGTCCCACCCTGCCAGCGTGCCCGGCACTCTACACTGGCTTTTTGGTACACCTGACTACTTGGATTACTGGCATTACTGGCGCTATCGATGACTTTATCGCGGTCGCGTTCGTAGCTATATTGCAGATACACCCCCTGCTGTAAATCGGTGTTCATGTGGCCCGACACAAAAGCTTGTAAATCGGCCAGGGCGGCCCGAATGGCTTGTTTGTCGCCGCGCTTGTCGGCCTCGACGACGGCATCTCGCCGTTCGATCATCCCCAGATTGTTGAGACGCAAAAACGTCGCCGCCAAAAAGGCTGCGATTATGAAAATTATGACCAGTTGCCAGGTTTTTACGCGACGAACTTGCCATAACCGATGAGCGAGTAATTTTTTATTACTCAATGGTTACCCCCACCGCTTTATGCATGTGCTTATTATATAAAACTTAGGCAATTGCTACTAGTAGAAGGTTTCACTGCAGATTTTTACGAGGGGGAATGACGGCGAGATAGTCTGTGTGAAATGCAGGCGTCAGTGTTTCCCACTGCAACGCAGCGAGCTGCTTGCGAGCGCAGAGTGCCTGCATTTCACAGACTATCTCGCTGTCACGAGACTCGTCCAATTACTTTCTGTTACACTAATGCTATGCACATCTACTTCTCCGGAATAAATGGCGTAGCGCTTGGCCCACTCGCTGAAATCGCCCTCGACGCTGGCCACCAAGTCAGCGGTTCCGACCAACAAACTGGCCCGATGACCACCCGCCTTGAGCGTCGCGGTGTCGCTATTTCCACCGATCAAAGTGGCACATATCTCGCCGAGCTACATCGCAAACAGCCAGTTGATTGGCTGGTGCAAACTTCGGCCCTTACTAGCGACCACCCCGAGCTCGCCTTTGCTCGCCAACACGGCATTCGCGTTTCAAAGCGCGATGAGCTATTAAAAGAAATTATTCTGCAAAAGAAACTGAAACTAATCGCTGTTGCCGGCACGCACGGCAAAACCACCACTACCGGCATGTTGGTGTGGCTTTTAAAGCAGCTTGGGCTGCCCGTTAGTTATTCCATTGGCACCACTATCAGTTTTGGCCCGAGTGGTGTTTTTACATCTGATAGCGACTATTTCATCTACGAGTGCGATGAGTTTGATCGTAACTTTTTGCAATTTCACCCTTACCTTTCGCTGATCACCTCAATTGGCTATGACCATCCTGACACTTACCCTACCGCAGACAATTACTACGAGGCATTTCACGACTTTATCGAACAAAGCAACCAAACAATCGCTTGGCAGCGTGATCTTGAAAAAATCCCCACCGCTACGATAACGGCTACTACTGGGCTCCCCGACACCACTGATGTTAGCCACCTCACCCTGGCGGGCCAACACAACCGAGACAATGGCTGGTTGGTGCTCACCGCGGCTGCAAAGTTAACAGGCAAATCAATCGCCGAGCTCACCCCGCTTTTAAACACTTTTCCTGGCACTCACCGTCGGTTTGAGAAGTTAGCCGAGAACTTATACAGCGATTACGGCCACCATCCGGTTGAGATTAAAGCTACTTTACAGATGGCCAGGGAGCTATCTGATCACGTGGTGCTGGTGTATCAGCCGCATCAAAACGTTCGCCAGCATCTCATCAGACACCAATACGAAAACAGCATGAATGCCGCCGAAATGATTTATTGGCTGCCAACTTACCTTTCGCGCGAAGATGCAAGTTTGCCGGTGTTGACTCCAGAAGAATTAAGTAACAATCTCGCCGTGCGCGAACGAGTGGTTATTTCGGACCTCGATGACAGCTTATGGCAACACATTCAAGCCGAGCGTCGTGCGGGTAGTCTGGTGCTGTGCATGGGGGCTGGCTCTATTGATGCGTGGGTGCGGCAACAATTGGCGGCAACGCCCGAACAAAACAAATAGTCAGCCCTTCACCTAAAAAGCGCTGTTCGTAGGTGGTGAGCTGTTTATACAGTGATGGCAAGTCTGATGCATGAAGATCATAGGTTAATTGGTCAATTCGCCAGCCATTTTGCACCAGTTCTTCCAGACTCCAATCGAATAAAGGATGGTTATCGGTTTTAAAATACAGTGCACCCTGTGGTGTAAGAAGCGTTTGGTAAAGTGCCAGAAATCGCCGGTGTGTCAGCCTGTGCTTGGCAGCCCGTTTTTTAGGGAACGGGTCGGGGAAGGTTACCCAAATACTGCTTAATGAATGAGCAGTGAAATCTTCCAGCAGTGCATCGGCAGGCGTGCGGACAAACCGGACATTTGTCAGCCCTTGCTCTTCGGCTTTCCGGGCGCCTTTTTGCAAGCGGTCGGCTTTGACGTCAATGGCAACGAAGCGTTTATCGGGTGTTAACTGGGCCGCCGCCACCGAAAACAAGCCCGTGCCCGCCCCAACTTCAAGCACATCGGGGGAGAAATCTGTAATCTGGCGCCAGCCTTCTGCTTCGTGAGCGAGTGGCGAGTTGTGAAACAGCGCAAAACGATATTTTTTGCGCTTGCGGGTGATAATAAACTCTTTAGGATCGATCATCGGAGTCGCACCACTGCCCCGCTTGGTTCGAGCTTTAAAATCTGCGATGGAGCGCTATCACTCACCTCGCCGCTATCGGTGTAAAAATCAATTTTATCGCCAAAATAGGCTTTGGCCGCTGCAATATTTTTAGCTGGCGGCTGTCCAGCTAAGTTTGCGCTCGGAGCTAGTAACGGCCCAGTGTGGCGCAAAAGCTCCCGCAACTCTGCATCGGCTGGCAAACGATACGCCAACGTGCCGTCAACTTTTGGCAAGTAGCCTGGGGCCGACGGTGCTGGCACCACCACACTCACTGGTCCGGGCCAGGCGGTCTTTAAAACTTCCCTCAGTTGCTCGGGAGGAATATCGAACATATCTCTTTCGTCGCTTATCAGTAAAATACAGGCTTTATTGCGCTCGCGGCCACGCACCGCATACAGCCGCTCGACCGCTGCTTCATGAAAAACCGATGTAACAATGCCGTACAAAGTATCGGTACGCAAGACGCCCACCGCCCCTGTTTTTAGGAGTTCTGTAACTTGAGGATGATTTCTATCTGTAAAATAAGTCATGTTTGTTATACTACCATTATATGAATATTGATTTTATCAGCTGGATTGATAAACGATGGTTTGTGGCGCTGGCGGTAATTGTTATCGCCTGGATAGCGCAGCACTTTGGCGGATTACTGCTTAAAAAGCTCATCGGAAAAACCGTCCGTAGCACAACACTCAATAAGCTCACCCCTGAAGATGTTCGTAAGCGACAAAATACACTTATAAGCGTACTAACCGTCACCTGGCGAATTGTGGTCTATACTATTGCCGGCTTTAGCTTATTCCGGCTCGCCTTTCCGTCGATCGATTTAACGCCTCTCCTTGCAAGCGCTGGTGTGCTCAGTATTGTTATTGGGTTTGGTGCCCAATCGATTGTGAAGGATTTTCTCGCCGGCATTTTTATCATTGCCGAAAACCAGTACCGCGTTGGCGATGTCGTCGATATCGACGGCGCCGCAGGGGTGGTAGAACGTATTACGCTTCGCTGCACGGTTGTTCGCGATATCGATGGCAACGTGCACTATTTATCAAACGGCAATATCATGCACCCGATCAACAAGACCATGGACTATAGTAAAGCATATTTCACCGTCGCTGTCCATCCTGATAGCGACGTCGACGAAGTCGTCAGAGTCATCAACGAAGTCGGCGCTTCACTGGCTCAGGAGGGTAAATGGAAAGATAAGATCATTGAACCGCCACAGTTTATGAATCTTGGTGCTTTTAATGATATCGCCCTGGAAGTAAACGTCGTTGGCACCACCAAACCCGGCACGCAATGGTCGGTAAGTAGTGAAATGAAAAAACGCTTAATCGCCGAGTTCGCACGCCAAGGCATTGAGTTATCGCAGTACTCGACTTTCAGCGTTCCGAAGCGGTAGGTCTTTTACTGTTAGCGCTAGAGCTCGAGATCTAATTTCAACCGCTGATCTTCTAGCGGTGCAACATCAAACGAGCTCAGTTGATTAAACTCGTTAATTTTCTTTTTAAGTTCTTTGGTGAACTCTTCCATTACTTTTGCTGTTAGTGCCCCCTCTGGCTTGAAGGCTGGCGACTTGTCATCTGGGCGTACTTGGCTGCGGGCCTCCTCGTACCCCGGGCGACTTAAATCAAGCTGCGAGGTCCCATCGCGAACGTACACCATGACGCTAAAAGCCGTGAGTAGCAGTGAAACAATAATCGCCCCGATAATCAGCGTAATCAGGCGATAGCGCTGCACTAAATTCGTGGCACGCGGCATCATGAGGCGGCTCCTCCGGTCTTTTTGGTAATTTCTTCAATTATCCTTTGGTACTCAGCAAGCAATCCCGAAAGCTGCTGTATATCTTTTGATAGCTGTCGCCGAAGTTCACGAGTAGCGGTTAATCGATCGTAAAAAGTCACCGGCTGATCCTGGCACTTTACCTGCAAGGTGCTCGATAACGCGTCCTCGTAGGCCGTATAGTGCCGTTTAAAATCGGCAAATGTTCGCTCGATATTAGTCGTGGCCGCTACGAGCGCTGGCGAATCTTGCAAACGATTTAAGGCCGCGCGGCTATTAAATGGTGCGATTAACTTTTCCATAATCGCCTCATACATTGACCCTCGATTAATGCGGGCCGCGGTGTCACTATATTGTAAACGCTGCATGTTCACCTGCGCCTCTAGACAGCTTTGGCGAATGGCGGTAATCTGGCGCTCGGTTAAAGTATCTTGTTGGGCAAATACTTGCGGCACGACAAACACGAGCAGCGCAGCTGCACCCGGAAGCATGATAAAAGGCAGTTTACGTAACATTGCTTGTATTATGAAGAGCCGGAGGTGCATCTGTCAAACCGAGCTTGCCGCCACTAGCCCGCGTGACAATACCTTCTTGCAGTAAAGCAGCGAGGGCTGGCTGAAACCGTTCGTCAGCTCGCACTGCACTCATGAGCTTTACCTCTGTCAGTTGCCCGGCGATCAGCTGCTTAAGAATTCGACCACGCATTTCCCGCATCGATCCTTTAAAAGTCGTTTGTTTTTTATAATGTTTGCTTTGTGATAATCGGCCACCGGCTGTTTGTTTCAAAAAGGTACCGTAATCCATAAGCGCCCAATACCATTCGCGCGGTTGCTGATGGTCGAGTACTTGGGCTGCGATGTGCCGTAATTCCTGATCAGTCACTTGTTCGGGCTGCGTTTCAAAAAAATGATGAAACAGCACGGTGCGGATATTTGTTTCAATAAACACTACTGGCTGCTCAAAAGCATAGGCTAGCACCGCCCCAGCGGTATTGGGCCCAATGCCCGGCAAGCTCACCAGCGCTTCGAATGTTTCGGGAATATTACCGCCGTGTTCGGCTACGATTTGCTGCGCCGCTTGCCACAAAAATTTCGCTCGCCGGTTGTAACCTAATCCGCTCCACGCCGTCAGTACCGTTGAAAGCGGCGCCCGCGCTAAGGCGGTAACATCTGGAAATTGGGTCACAAAGGCGTCAAATTTTGGCCGCACCCGCTCGACTTGCGTTTGCTGCAACATAATTTCGCTTGCCAATACCCAATACGGGGACGGCTGCTCGCGCCATGGCATGGAGCGCTGATTTCTGGCATAATAATCCCAGACGATTGATTGAAATTCTTGTATTTTATGGAGCGGTAAATTCATAAATATGATATAATTATACTATGCAACCTGGCCTTTTCATTGTGACGGGTCCGCCGCGAACAGGCAAGACAGAACAAAGTCGCCGTTTTCTCGAGCGTTACCCAATGGTTCAGTTGATCAGCTGTGATAAAGAGCGCAAAAAGCTCTGGGACGATCATGATAACGTACAAGAAAATTATCCTGAACTCTTCCAGATGATCTGGGACAGCCAGAATTATCCAGACGATATTTCATGGTTTGAAAATGTGGCAAATCGGCCTGGCTACGTTGAAGAGCGCCAGCGCCGCATGCACATTGCGGTGTGGCACATGAGGGTGCGCGCAAAGATTGAAGAGCAGCTCGAAGCCGGACAACCTACCTTAATTGAAGGAGTTGCTGCCTACCCGGAGTTGGTTGCCGCCCTGCCCTACACCTTCCATTACGTAGTGATGGGTACACAAGAAGGGCAAGCGGAACACATGCTCCGCCACGCCCGTGAATCATCTGATTCCCATAACTGGATGAAGACCTGGAGCGAGGAGCGCATCCGACGCTACGCCGAACTTCAGGCTGATATGAGCCGGCGCCTGCAGAAGGAAGCTGAAGCTTTTGGCTTTCCTTACATCGAAATGTCGGTGGGTAACTACACCGAACGACAGGAAGAAGCACTGGAGCTGCTTATGAGCCCGGATAGCTTTTTCCGCGGCCCGCTAACGGCACACTAACCCCTTACCCCCGCTTAGCTGCCATCGACTTGGCGGCCAAGCGGGGTTCGCTATAGCTTTTATAAGTCCCCTTTTTAAATAACAGCCGCAGCACCGTCTCGAGCGCGATACCGCCGACCACTTCACCTTCGTCGTTCACTACCAAGAAGAATCGACCACCACTCGTTGCCGCCAACTGCCCGATGCTTTCTACTGGCTGGTCGCGGTGCACATAACGCATGTCCCTATCCATCGCCTGAGCTGCGGTTGTGCCGGCCGCCGAAATGGTCATAATTTTCTCAGCGTAGAGCAAACCGACTACTTCATTTTCCTGCATAACTGCAAACACCGGCTGCCCCGTACGATACAAAGTATCCAGCGTCATCGGGCCAAGCACTTCATCAGCGCCAACCTGCGCCATGTGCACCAGTGGGGTCATGTGCGACCGTATTTTTTCTTGGTGTAACTGTAGCCGGGTGGTGATAGCGTCTTTTTCTTCGTCGGTTATGTTTCTCGCGTTTTGCGCAATATGGAGCAATTCTTCAACCGACTGCACCGCTAGTTCACGCGCCGTTGCTTTGGGCGCCCACAGGCGAGTTAACAGCCAAACCTGATGGCTGACTTGGGTGATATGCGGCTCGTACTGCTTTAGTAGCTTCTGGGACCACTGCCGCAATAGTTTTTGACGGGCTAGAAGTGGTGAAGCCAGCAAAATAACACTTACTGCCAACCAGACCGTGAGGCCACTGGCGGCCGCACTACCAAGCGCCAGCACCCAAGCGAGGCGAAGGCTGAATCTGCGCAGCGCTCGAACTTTCGGCAGCCGCTTTTCTCGCTCTACAATCGCTGCCGCTGCTGCATCGCCTGCGGCAATACGCCGCCGGAGCTCAAAAGTGCTTAAAGGATCGCTCTTTAGATCAAGCGCCTGCAGTAGTAGCGCCGCCGCACAAAAGATAAGCGCTATAAACAAAAATACTACCATTAAACCAGTCATTACCTTTATTGTAGCCGATAAAGCTAGACGTAGGCTAGAAGTTTGCTATTATTAATACAGTAAGCATAAGGAGTTACCGTGACACGGACGCGTTGGATTATATTCGCGATTATTTGTATCGTTATTTTAGGTGGCCTAGTGATTATTTCAAACAACAACCGCGTTGATGTTTCTAAGCTCAACGAAATGAAGGTGGTCGGCCCCACCGAAGTCTTAAAAGTCGGTGATCATGTTTACGGCAATGATCAGCAAAAAGTGACCCTCATCGAGTATGGTGATTTCCAGTGCCCCGGCTGTGGTTCACTGCACCCAGTTTTGAAGCCAATGATCGAAAAATATAAAGAGCAGCTCACGTTTGTTTTCCGCAACTTCCCGCTCACCAATATTCATCCAAATGCGTTAGCTGCTGCCGCCACGGCTGAAGCCGCTGGCCGGCAAGGTAAATTTTATCAGATGCACGATGCCCTGTATAACACGCAGAGCAACTGGACAAGCTTCAGCGGCGAACAGCGCACAAATTACTTCCAGAACCTAGCAAAACAACTCGGCCTTGATGAAAAGAAGTTTAAAGCCGACCTCACCCACGAAGACGTGACTACCAAAATCCGGCGCGATCAAGCTTTGGGCGGCAAAAGTAAAGTTGATAGCACACCAACCTTATTTATAAACGGCAAGCAACTGGGAGATAACGTCTTGCGTGACGCTACTCAGTTAGAAGAAACTATCAAAAAGGCCATCACCGATAGCGGCCAAAAGCTTCCTGAAGAGCCAAAAGACAAGAAAGAAGATTCTTAAAACCAAAAAAGACCCCGGTGCCTTGGGGTCTTTTTATATTTTTTAGTGAGCTATATACAGCTGCCATTCGGCCGGCACAACATCCACTTCTATTCGTTTGGCGCGCGTCGGCACCTTACGAACGGTGATTGGCATGTGTGTACTCCTTGTTTAGATTAGCGCTTCAGGGAATTCGACCTTTACAAGTTAGCTTTACCCAGAAACACAAAAGAGAGTGTAGCACTAGCTGGTGTACGAGTCAAATGATTCCCTGTTGAAATTGCTCACGCTATAAAGACGATCTTGTCTTAATAGTTGTAATCTTTACTATATTAATGAGGCGGCGGTTCTTTTTAGACTAAAACATGCGTTTCGAACGACCAATAATCACCACCAGTAATGTCACGACGACTGTCGTCCCCACTACTCCGGCAAAGGCAAGCGGCTCGTGCGCGAAAGGAATCGGCACATTCATACCAAACATACCATAAAAGACATTCGGCAAGGTAATTATCACCGTTGCGGCAGTCAAGGTCCGCATGGCCCGGTTTAGGTTGTTGTTGGTGATGGTGGCGTGAGCTTCACGGATGTTAACAATACTTTTCACTAAGTTACGGCACGATTCAATCGATTGCTCGTTATTGAGCAGCAAGTCTTCAACTATTTCTTGGTCTTGATCATAAACCGCCACGTGCTTGCTGACTAGCAGGCGCCTTAGAATTGCGTTGGTCGGCTGTAAACCCGAAAGGAACTCGTTTAACTCATCTTCAATGGTTACGAAGTCAATAAAATCTTGGTTGATTACTTCATGAGTGCGCAGACGGGTCCGAATGGCCTTTATGCGCCGACTGATGTTATTAATGTACACCTCGTATTGATCAACGATCTGCGCCAAAATCTGTAAAAGCAGCTTCATATGCTGGGTAGTAGAAAAATCTACTCTGCCGCCGGTAAACCGCTGTTTTCGCGGAAGGCTATGGAGGGCAACAGTTAATAGCGCCGTTGGGTGCAGTACAAACAATAAGGGTGCGGTGGTGAGCTCAAGGTCATCATTAACGTAGGCATAGCGTACAAAAATGTAGGTTGTATCGCCTTCGCGCTCGAGTCGCGGCATTTCGTCAACGTCAAGCGCATCGCTCATATGACCTTGGTCAAGCGAATAAAGCTCGACTAACGCGTCAATTTCGTCGGTAGTTGGGTTCTCCACACACACCCATGTACCATTGCGCGGTTTTTCGAGCACCTTTAAGTCAGCGCTGTGCACATCTTTGTAATAATAAGTGACCATCTCTCCTTGCAGTATACTTGCTACAGCACGCCGACACAAGTCGGTTATGCTTGGCGTTGGCTTTTATAATATAAGCTGCGAGCTTCGTCGCCGGTTGCGATAACCTGACCATTTGGCGCCATGGCCGTCACCACGGCAGTCCCGATAGCAATTTCGTGCTGAAACCGCAGTGCTGGTTGTTTTTCGACTATTTTTGTTGAAAAAATCCAGGCTTCGTTGCTAGACTGCTGCGTACTGCTTTCGGGTGCCGTATGCTCAATAATTTTTCCGCCCCGGGCTTCGCGACGACAAGCCGGGCAGTAAATACCGCCCTGGGCGGTGCGCTTGGCATCTACCACTCGCCCGCACTTTGGTAGTGGGCAGACCACACACTTGAGCGAATCTACCCGGTAGCCAAGCCGTTCGGCCTGTTGTTCGGTGGAAGTAACTGGCGTTGTGATGCAATCGCCGCTGTAATCTCGACCTTCAGCGCGGGCGTCGGCCCCGGCTTGCTCAAGGCTATCGACGCGCTTGCCGTGCAGCAGGTCGTCTAGCGCCGCCGCGCAGTTGTAGCGCGCATCAGCCAGACGCTGTTTTTGGGTGGCTACGTCGCGCACAGTGGCTATAATTGTCTTGACCTGCTTCATGTGGGCTTCAAAGATTTCTGGCTGCGAACGAATAAACGATAGCGCATCGGCCTCATTAAGCGCCGGCCGGCCAGCATGCCATTGGCCGCCAAGCTGCTCCTCCAGGCTGTCATCGTAACCTTGGCGCAGTGCATCCACCATTGCCTTAGAGACTGTCTGCTTACCAGTTTGTGCTTCCTGACGCACCACTTCAAGGCGCTCGTCGTTAGCGGTAAATACATGGCGCTGCTGCACAATATCTTCCGATCCAAGTCCGTCGGGAATATCGATACCAAGCCGCTGGGCCGCAGCTTGCATAGCCGCATAATTCGAGCCGTCGAGTGAAAAAGAAGTTATTGAAAAGCCGTTCGGCGTATCGGCAGCGTGTTCATAGACTCGCACCAGCATTTTCAGCCGTTCGCGGTTGTAGGCATCGATATGCGTTCGGCCATAGCGCACATCATCGGGGATGGGCGAAAACACCACCATTGTCTCGCCGGGCTGTAAGGTTTCGGCTTGGCGCACCTCTAAGATATCCTGGTAGCGTCGATTTATTTCAAAGGTCAGGTCTGGCCGAGTGGTAGCATACTCGCGAAGATCGACATAGCCTCTTATAAAAATTTCTTCGAGTTGATCGCCAAATTCGGAGTAAAGTTTGTCGTCTTTAAGTTCATAATGAAAAGTGTTCTCCATTGGTATGAATAACCGCTCAGAAAGATCAGTTTCTTCATCGAGCCGTAAACTGGCTTCGTGGCGCGCTTCAAATTCGTGAAAACGCACAAAGTCGCGCTCTTTTTGCGCAGCTACCTTCTCCCTAACATCTTCCCCTACTTCTGCCACTCTTCCATTCTCTTTTTGGCCGAGCAGCATAATCCCTCATATAAAAAGGGAGAGAATATCCTGCTCGGGAACCTCAGTATGGCAGACTGTGTCGGGCTTTCACCGTTGCGGCACAGCTCACGAATTGCACGTGATTCCAGTCTGCCTGAGGATTAACTTTTAACTTGTTTCTTTATTATAACGCTACTGGTAGTGTTTTCTATTGTGTAATTAACACTATTCAATCACGCCAGGGGTATCGGGCATATGGCGCATTGGGCGCTGCTTTACAAAGAAAGCGAGCGGTATTGCAGCAGCCATTAGCGCCGCTGAAGCGAAGAAGATACCGCGTAGTGTTTCGGCAAATGCACCGGTTACTTTATCGCCGAAAGCGGTTTGTTGCTGAACAAATTGCTGCTTCATAATCCCTTTTTGGGCGTCGGGAAGCTGCGCCTGTGCCAAGCCTTGCTCAACACCGATGATAATCCGCTCACGTGACTCGGCAGTGTTCAGCGCCAGCAAAGTGTTGGCGTCAACTTTTTCCACCATTTGGGCCGATTGCGGGTTTTGGCGCAAGGTTTGAATGTAGGCGTCGTTTTTAATTTCACCTAACTGTGCTGCGACGCCTGTTGTTAGCATGGCGCCCAGAATTGCCGTACCAAGCGTTGAACCGAGGCTACGAAACAGCTGCGAAGACGAAGTGGCCGCCCCAAGATCTTTTTGTTCAAATTCGTTTTGGATAACAATATTAATAACAGGGAATGTCAAACCGATACCGAGCCCTGCCATCGCCATGAGTAGCGCCTCTTGCAGATATGTGCTCTCGGCCGTCAGTGTCATTAGAGCGCCAATGCCGATGGTAGCAATCCCCAATCCGGCAATCAACAGTGGCTTATATTTACCCGTTTTTGCAACTAGAAGTCCCGAGGCAATGCTGCTGATTGTTAAAGCGGCAATCATCGGCAGAATCATCAGGCCGGCTTCAGTTGCCCCGGCACCAAACACCTGCTGGTTAAACTGGGTAAGGTAGAGTATCCCGCCCAAGAAAGCTGCACCCGAAAAGAGGGCAATCAACGACATTAAGTTGAAGTTACGCTTTTTAAAGAAGCTCAGCGGTAGAATTGGCTCGGCGGCTCGCCGTTCAGCCAGAATAAAGCCGATCGTCGAAATAATTGCTATCCCGAGTAGTATCAACTGAATAGCACCGCTAGTCAGGCCAGTTGCAGTAATCACATCGGCAAAAATATGTTCAGTATTTTCAACCGATAGCACCAAGGTCGCCAGCGCCAGCCCAATTAAGCCCGCACCGAGGAAATCAATTTTTGGCTTGTGGTCGTGCTTAATGCTTGGGCAGTAGACAGCAATCAGGATAAGCGAAACGATACCAATCGGTATATTAATCCACAACGTCCAGCGCCAATCGGTCGTGAGGCCAAAAATGGTATTGCCATCGGTCAAGAAGCCGCCAAGCACGGGGCCGATTACCGATGCTAAGCTAAAGATACCACCAATGATACCCTGCCACTTACCGCGTTCCTTAGCGTTAAATAAGTCACCAATAATAGTAAAAGCGTTACTCATCACAATACCGCCACCAATACCCTGCAGCGCTCTGAACCAAATTAGCTGGTCCATGCTTTGGGCAGCACCACTAAGGAATGAAGCCAGGGTGAAAATTCCCACACCAACCAATAGCGCCAGCCGTCGGCCAAAGATATCCGACATCTTACCGGCAATTGGCACTGAAATAGTGCTGGTAAGCAGATATGCGGTGATTACCCAGCTGAGGCTACTGAAGCTGTTAAATTCTTCAACAATTTTAGTGAGCGCGGTTGACATAATAGTTTGGTCGAGCGCCACCAAAAACATACCCGACATAACCGCGAGCATGACAATTACTTTTTGTCTAAAATTTATATGATGTAACATAAAGTCCTTTATTTATTACTGTCGTCAGGAGTAACAGCTTGACGCATTTTGTCTAGCTTATCGCTAAGTGCTGTCATGATGCCTCGCACACTATCTTCGGTGCAAATGCCGAGCATTTTGCCTTCTGGCCCGGTGCCGATGACAAATAGTTTATCGCCCGGCTGGATATTCATTTTTTCGCGAGCTTCAACCGGAATCACAATTTGCCCTTTAGCACCGACGGTCACCGTGCCGTAAAAATTAATGTCGTGCATCTGCGCTACTCCTGTCTCTATTTGTTATACATGTTATACAAATCATACCTGATTGTCAATCTATGCACCCGTCCGGCGATTCAGTATTTAATATCTCATGTTACAATTTAAGTACTCGGGCCCCTTACAAAGGAGGAAGTATGAAGCGTAAGCCTGGAGCAATCGGTCCCCGCCGGATTGATGTTGCAGCACCAGCGCCTCGTAATATTCCCCCGATTCCACCGGTGGAGACACCAAAGGAGAAGGTCGAACGCATTAAGCGAGCCGCGCAATGGCCTCATCGATCTTGATTAAGCCTGCGCGCTCTTAAACTGTTTTTCCTCCATAAATCGTGCTCGTGATGTGCGTCCTGTTGTTACAGGGCGCACTACTATATAATAAGAAGATATGATACAACTCACGAACGTTAGCAAAGTCTACGGCAAGGGGGCTACTGCCTTTTATGCCTTGAAAGAAATTAATCTTGAACTGCCAAAGAGTACTAGTGTGGCAATTGTTGGGCGTTCTGGTTCAGGAAAATCAACCCTGATGCACGTTATGAGCGGCCTCGACCGGCCACAAAGCGGCAGTATTGTGATTGATGGCCAAAACATTCTGCAATTTACCCCCAAGCAAATGGATGCCTTCCGTTCGCAGAAGATGGGTTTTATTTTTCAGTCATTTTTTGTGCAGGCCGATGAAACCTGCCTAACCAATGTTAGCTTACCGCTGGAGATTAGCGGAGCCAACCCGAATGACCGTAGCCGCTTAATCGAAGAAGCGCTCGCTAAAGTTGAACTCACCGACAAAAAGCAGGTGAAGGCGCGTGATCTTTCGGGCGGGCAAAAACAGCGCCTGGCGATCGCCCGGGCCATCGTGAATAGTCCTAGTATTATTTTTGCCGATGAACCGACCGGTAACCTTGATTCAACTACCGGTAAAGTAATCGAAGACTTGCTGTTTAGCTTTAATAAACAGCTCGGCTCGACACTAATTATCGTCACCCACGACCCAGAGCTCGCCGCCCGCTGCGACATGCAAGTACACCTACTTGATGGACAGATTGAAAAAATCATCCCCAGCCGGTCACCATCAACCCAAAAGCAAGGAGTAGTTACTAATGCGCTTTAATGACCTGTTAAAACGAAGTTGGCGAAATGTTTTAAAAAACAAAGTCCGCTTTATTCTAACCTCCCTTTCGCTGGCGGTTGGTGCTTTTACTATCTCTTTGACACTGGCAATTACTTCGGCAGCCAGCGAAACTTTTAATAAATCCCTCGGAGTGAATATTCAAAAAGACGTACTGCTCGTCACCGGCAAGGCAGAAGGCGTCCAGAGCGGCCTGCGCACCGAAGACGAGCAGAAAAATCTAAGCAAGAACTACCAAAACTTCACCCTAAAAGATGCCGATGTTGAAAAAATCCGCACCTTCTCGGCAGTTAAAGACGTTGAGCCAGTCTACGAAACAAACATCTCTACCCTTGTAATTGCCGAGGAGCGATTTTCGACATACGCCGTAAACCCCCTAACGCTGCAAGAACAGCCACAGCTCATAAAAGGTGATCGTCAGGATATTGGCACCGACGGTATCTTTTTGCCGGAAAGTTTTGTTGAAAAAGCCGGCTTGACCCCTGAGACTGCTATCGGCCAAAGGGTCACGGTTGGCCGTGAAGAAACGGATTTCTCAACCGGCGAAAGGACGCTGGTATCGGTCGACACCGTAATTAAGGGCATTATTAAATCTGAAGATGACCCAGCCTTCGATGAAGCATTCATTGCAATTGAAGCCAATAACGAACTAGCTAAAAAAGTCGCGGCCTACGAAGAACAGCAGGGCTTGGGCGGCGAACTTACCTATAACGTTATCAATATGCGTGTGCAATCAGATAGCGAAGCCGATGTGACCGCAGGCGTTAAAGCGCTTGAAGATGCCGGCTATAAAGTATATAGCGTTGCTAAAATGAACCAGGAGTTCCTTGATCAGATCAATATCATTCGCCTGTTCTTGTTGGGAATTGGCGGTATCGCGATTCTGGCCGCCGTCTTTGGGGTGGTCAACACTCAATACATGACCGTTTACGAACGCACCCGTGAAATTGGTATCATGAAGGCACTCGGCATGTCGCGCAGTGGTGTTTTGGGGCTGTTTTCACTGGAAGCGGCTTGGATTGGTATTGCCGGCAGTATCATTGGTATAGTACTCTCGGTTCCTGTTATCATTTGGCTGAACGCGCTGGCCGCCGGCAGTGGTTCTGGCGCGCCTGGCGCTATCGTAACCCCGCTTAATGTCCTGATTGTGATTGTATCGCTTGGCGTTATTGCCCTGCTCGCTGGCCTCTTACCAGCCCGACGTGCAGCTAAGCTTGATCCGATCGAAGCCCTTCGGACTGAATAGCATACAACTTTGCCTATTAAAAATCCCTCTCGAGATGAGAGGGATTTTTTGATACTTAACCTTAGGTTATTTTTTCGCGTCGCCGGCGGCTACTTCAGCGCTATTTTTATACTGCTGAAATTGCTCGATAGCTTTTTGGAAGGCGGCTTCGTAGCCATCGACCATCTTGTCGGTCGAGAAGCGTTCTTCAACGTGCTTACGACAGTTTTCCGGCTTGATTCGCTTGACCTTCGCGACGGCTTCGGCCATCTCAGTAACAGAATCAACAATGTAACCGGTTTTCTTATCGGCCACCACTTCCGGCACCGAGCCGCGGCGCATTGCAATCACCGGTGTACCACAAGCCATAGCCTCGGCCATGGTCAGGCCAAACGGCTCCTCCCACTGGATGGGCATCAAGAATGCCTTGGCTTTTTGGAAATACCGAACGGCAGTTTCACGCTCAACGAATCCAAGATACAGAATCTTTTCATTGAGGTGCGGTTTTACGTGTTGATCAAAGTATTCTTGCTGATCGGCGTAAATGGGCCCAAGAATCAGCAACCGGTGATCTGTTTGTTGGGCAACTTGGATTGCTTCTTTCACACCTTTTTGCTGATTAATGCGGCCTGCAAACAGCAGGTAATCGTCTTTTTCTTCGGTCAGTTCGAATACGTCGGTATCGATACCGTTGTAAACCGTTGCCACATACGGCAAATCTGGCGCCGGAATGCGCTGGTTTTCTGAAATCGACACAAAATACTGGCTCGGCGTTTGGTACATCTCAAGCACCTCACGAAACAGCGGATTAATCGGGTCGTGCAAGGTATAGATGACTGGTACATCCGGATACAAATGAACGTACGGCAAAGCCGATTCCGGGTGATGAAAGTGCAAAAGGTCAAATTCACCCTGGCGCGCCCGTTCAAACATTTCACGAACCAGGTAGGCGTCCCACATGCCCGGCACATGGTGAGAGAGCGCGTCAATATTTTTCAGTAGTCCGGCAAATTCTTCATAGTTATGGGCTAGTGGTCGGAGATTTCGTGTCTCTACCTCTGCGCGTAAATGCGTGCCATTTGGCCCAAAATAAGTTACTTCATGTCCACGTTTCGTCAGCTGTTCGCTGATAGCTACTGCAAGATCAATCGGTGCGTACACCATATCAGCAGGACGCGGCGCGGGTATGTACCCTCGAACCATCGTCGCAATCTTCATGCATCCTCCCTTGGCTTAAAGCCTATTGTGCTGCGTCTATTTTAGCACATTTTGCCCGATTATCACCGTGAAAACACCAGTCTTTAAGCATTAGTTAAGAAAGTCGTTCTGTACCGCGAGGTTATAGACGGCTGTTTCAAGCAGTTGCAAACGTGAGACTTTGCGATTGGTGATGGGTAAATAAGGGTCTTTTTCAGGCATGCCATATTCTTGTTGAACGAGCGTACCTAGATCGGAGTAGACTGCTGGTACTTTATCGGTCATAGCTTTTGGCAGTTCAATATCAGCGCTTAAGCCAGCCCGCAGGGTATCGCCATGCTTTTGTAGCACCACCACATGGCTCCCAAACACGTTGTGGTTGGGGTGAAAAGCGTGGTTGCCGCTTTCAATCGTCGCGTAATAATCGGCTACCCCTTGCTGCAACAATTGGTCGTGGCGGTGCATGGCGCCGGCATAGGTTTCTTCAATGGTTTGCGGCTGCTCAGAAACATTGGAGTTGCTTTTTATCCCGCGGACCGTGGTGCGCAAGCCTGCTTTTCTTAGGCCTCGGCTGACCGCCCGAAGCTTAATATCGCTTTCACTCGAAACAAGCACTGTAGGAAGGCGATTAAAGTAATCTATCAGGCGATCAATTTGGCCATCAAGAATAATTGGCCGACAACCGGCTATTTCAAGCGCATATGACATATCTGGAATTGGGTTTAGGAGAAAAATTTCGAGATTATCAGCGTAAGCAAAAGCCATTTCCATTAAGGTGTTGCCACCGATGTAGTTTTTTATGCCGTTTTTGTCTTTGTTAAAAATCAGCACGGCGTCTGAAGTATAGATTTTATCGAGGTGCTGCCGCATGAGCTGGTCTTTCAAGGCGTCGGCCTCGGGGGGCGTTAGCTTAGACCAATCACGGTCTTCGTTCATATCAGGCGTTTCAACCTGGAAACCTTTTGTTTTTAAATAGTCAGCGGTCGCCAACATTTCTTTGCCGTAGGTAATAGAGCCGCAGAGTGAGATTTTCATAGGCTTTATTATAGCAATATCTATCCTTATATCGTTAAGTAACAATTCATTTACAATTTTCTAGTTTTATAGTAAAATAAGCCTGTTACGTGAGTTTTGATACCCGTTATTAGAAATTGCGGGCAGGATTTTTAATAAGGGAGGATCATCCTCCTCGTCTCTTTACGCCCAAAAGGGCAACCAGAGACCGTACCTTAACAAAGGAGTGTTGATGGCACTTTTGCCCGAAGAGCGGAAGGCGCTGCTTGTTCTCGCAGCAGTTGGCCTCGCTGGCGCCGGTGTGTGGGTGCTTTACGAAGCACTCGACGACGACCGCGAACCACAAACTATCTACTGCGTTGATGACCAGAATATGGTTGTCAGCCCTGAAGGCTGTGATGACGACGGCATGGGGTACGGCGGCAGCCATACCTCGATCATTGTTGTCGATGGGCACACCAGTTACGCCCATGGCCACAAGGTAGAAGATAAAAAGATCGCCCGCAAGGTTGCCTGGAACGACAAGGCCGGTCGCGAAAGCATCGGCGTTGCACCGAATGGCAAGCCAGTTGTTGGTACGCGCATGAGCGCAGGCATCGGCAAGGGGCCAAGTGGCGGAAGCAGCGGAGGCTGACATGTGGCGCAAACACGACGCTGAGCCTCGCCAAGGGTGGCGCGCCCAGGTGCATAGCGAGGGGTTGGTCTACAACCACGCCCTCCTGCCCGATGGCAAAATGGTGGATTATTGGCGTGAAGACGCCTACTACGTCCTGTCACCTACTGAAGTTGAAGTCCTGGAAAAGGCGACGGACAGGCTGTACGGAATGTATTACGACCTCACCGAGCACCTGCTTGGTAGGTCGGATATTCGTTCTATTCTCGAGGGCTTGACGGTCCCCTACAAGGCGCTGCCTGAGATCAGGCGAAGCTGGGAAGAAGATTCGCCCAGCGTTTATGGGCGGTTCGATATCCGGTTCGCCGGCGACTGCGAGCTTTCAAAAGCTGACCCAAGCCTGCAGATTCCCAAACTGCTCGAGTTCAACGCCGATACGCCTACCACGCTTTTCGAAGCGTCAGTCGTGCAGTGGAATTGGCTGAATTTCGCCAAGCACATCGGTGAAACGCAGTGGAATAATATGCACGAGATGCTGATTGAGGCCTGGAAACGTCAAGTTGGCGTGTTCGAACGGCAAGTTAATCGCACCGTCGACTGCATCTACTTCGCCTTTTCGACCGAAGATACTTCTGGTGAAGACCTGGTTAACACCGCTTACCTAGCGGAAACAGCTGCTCAGGCTGGGTTCAAGGTTGAGCTGATTTCGGTCGAAAGCCTTGATGTCTTCGATGTCACGGGCGGCAGCTTCTTCTACATGAACAAGCAAGGTAAGGCAATCGACCTTATCTTCAAGCTGTATCCGTGGGAATGGCTAACCGATGTAAAGTACCCGCCCTACCTGAAGCATGGCACGACCTGGATCGAACCGCCGTATAAATTGCTCTGGAGTAATAAGGGCTTCTTGGCCCTGCTCTGGAAGCAGTTTGGCAACGATTCTGAGCTCAGCCAGTACCTCTTGCCCACCTTCTTCGCTGATGAGCAGCATACTCTCACGGACTTCGTGAGAAAGCCGCTACTTAGCCGCGAGGGTGCAAATATCGAAATTGTCCGTAACGGCAAAGCGGTTTTAAGCACGCCGGGCAATTACAGCAAGGGAAACTACATCGTTCAACAGTTCGCTGGGTTGCCCAATTTCCGTTCACCGTTTTCTGGCGACAATCATCACCCAATGCTCGGGGCATGGGTGGTTGACGGCGAATCGGCCGGGTTGGGCATTCGAGAGAGCCCGGGACTCGTCACCGATAACACCAGTTGTTTTGTTCCCCACGTTGTCACCCAGTAAGGAGCAGGTATGTCGACCGTAGACCTTAGTTGGGCCGATGCCGCAGCGGCTGTCAGTTTTCTACTTCAAACGGCGCTCGCCATCCTGATCGTCGGTGGCTTGTGGCTGGTACTCAACAGAATCACCAGCTTCAACGACCACCACGAGATCATGGTGCGGCGGAATTGGCCGTACCTGGTGCAGCGCTTGGGCGTGCTACTGGCACACATCATCGGTGCCACCGCCTGTTTCGACTTTTCTGGACGCATCAGCGGTGTTTTCGTCGCCTTCATGGGCCTGTTGTGGGTGACAGTGGTGCTCGTAGTTGCCTACTTGGTAATCGAACGGTACCTAGGTCGCACGCCCCGCCTGCATGATGCCCACAAGGACAACATGGGCATCAGCATCACCAAGGCAGCCGCCTTCGTGATGGTGGGGCTAATCCTGAACGGTGCGCTGAGTGGTTCGACGCCGAGCACCGAAATCGCCATTAGTGCCACCGTGACGTTCACTGCGCTCGGCCTGATCGCTGCATTCGGTGGCGTTAAGCTGCGCAACTTGCGTGAGCACCAGAACTTGCTGGCCGCGTCCCGCAGCGGCAAGTTGGCAGCCAGTTTCGAGCTGACGGGCGTACTGCTGGCTATGGGCATCCTGCTACGCAACGCCATCGCTGGTGATTTCGTCAGTTGGTCGGCTGCCTTGATCGGCTTCGGATTGACTTTCGTCATCAGCATGGTCCTGCTCTACCCGCTTCGTGCCATTAGTAACCGGGTCATCTTCCATTACTGTTCGGTGAGCGAGGCGCAACGCGAAGACGCCGAAGTTCCGGCCGCAGCGATGGCCGGCGTGCTGGTGGGTGTTGCGGTACTGGTGAGCAGTATCGTCACCCCGATCGTCAACCTCCTCAACTAGCTCAGGTACGTCGCCCCTGTTTTGTCTGTTATTTCAGGCAAGGCAGGGGCGCTTTTCATATTATTGCTTCTCTATTTTTTGAACCTGCACCACGCCAACAATATTATATATTTCATTAGCCGCCGGTGCCGTGAGCGTACCCTGCACCTTTACCTTTTGCCCAACTTCACGTAAATTGCCCACACTCGACTGATCACGGAGGGCATAGTATTTATTTTGAGCCGTTTTTAAGCCAAAAGCACATTCCATGGTTTGCATACCAGAGGTATCTTTGTGTGGTAAGCAAACAACTTCCCCGCTTAGTACCACGCGTTCCCCGGGTGGCGTCGTTCTATCTTCTTCAAAGAACGGCCGGTTAAAGGCACCGCTAATAAATAGCACTGCGGCAATACCGGCAATCACCGCGAGAATGACTGTAAGAATAACAAGATTTTTGTGTGCTGGCTGTTTCATATTTCCACCTATTTATTAAGTACTAGAATACCAATATTCAGCGCGGTTGCATAGCTCGTCCATAGCGCGTACGGCAATAATAGCCAAGCAGCCAGCCGAGAAATACCCCGAAATACCTGCATGGTTACAATAATCAAGAACAGCAGTAGCACGATGACAATCAGCGCCCAGGCCACTTGATGCGCACCGAAGAAGACAATTGGCCAAAGCGCATTACAGATCAGCTGCACTAAAAATACCCCGATCGCCAACCCCTTATTCGCCTGCTGCGTACGAGCCACGAGGTATAAGGCGATGCCTTGCAAAAGATATAGAACAGTCCATACCGGCCCAAACACCCAATTTGGCGGCGTGAACCAGGGCTTACTTAAAGCTTCGTACCAACCGGGGATAGCTGGCGAGGTAAATAAAGAGCCAATTCCAGCCGCTACAAACGGTAAAGCTAGACAACCTAGCAATAATCCGATCCGCTGCGCATCCCCTGTTGGCGAATTCATGTTCCTATTATATCATGAGCTTAAAATGAGCTCAGCAACCGAGGGGAGCCCCCAGGCTGCTGAGCTTCAATCAACCATGCTCAATGGCACACTTTTCTTTGTGCTGCGCCGCAAATGCTGGCCAACAGCTTTGACCGGCGGCATCAAGCAACATTTTGTGCTTTCCGGGCCTGAAGCCGGGAATGTAATTAGCGAAGATACACTGCAGCACCTTAATTCGCCGCTGCTCATGCGGAAATTCCTTTGGCGAACATGCGATCGCCGCGTACCGCACCTGTGGAGATTTATCGGTGCCGTATATCATCTGGCGAAGGAGGTTCAAACGCCCCATCAACGGTACCTGCGTAGGGAGAACAATTTCTTTCAGGCTCGGAAAGCTTGCCTTCAAATACAACCAGTTTTCAGGGGCAGAAGTCGACTGAGTCTCTGTAAAAATTACCTCGGCCGGCACCGAATGCGTTTTTTGGCAGTAGTCTTTCATCAACTCAGCTTCAGAAAAGCAAGCCGATTGAGAGTTTTTGAACGAGCGGGATCCGCAAAAAATCAGCGGCCAGCCGGTTCGATTATGCTCTTCGACAGCTCGATCGATACGCTGCGTAGCGAATGTATGCAGCTCACCCCCTTCATTTACCTTATAGCCAAACACGACAACAGCTTTTGTTACCCGAGAAGCATGCACCGTTATAGTATACCCTAAAATAATAGCTATTTATGAGGCCAGCCGAAGCTGCAGCGGCCACTTCGCGTGGCGCCTCACGAGTTCTGGTTAACGGAACTCAGAATGCGGATGGCGAATCCTTGAGCTTGGGTCATCACTCCAGAAAGGACAGTCGTGATGCAACAAGCGTAGCTCGTCCCATCGAGTAGTGCCGTCGGGGTTAAGGAGCTTCTGGTATTCGCCCGGCTTATACTTTCCGCCCGGAAGATGGTCCGTATAAAACGCAAAGGTGCACTTCATATCATCGAGCAGAAAGGCCTCAAGCGGAAAATCTTTATCGCTTGAAGGGAGCGCGACGTACTCCACCTTCGCCGACCGACCGTAAATCATTTCCTGAAGGAATTTAATTCGCTTCCCAAGCGTTTTTTGGGTAACAATCGTGAATCGCTTCAGGTTTGGAAACCCTGACCGCAAAAAGATCAAACTATCCGGCGTCGAGAGCGAACGCTCTTCCTTAAAGATAACTGCTGCGGGCACCTCCGGGTATGTCTCGAGGCAATACTGCTTCATGGCCGTCGCTTCCGGATATTTTTGCAGATCTTTACGCTTCAGCGGATAATACCCACAAAAAATGATATGCTTTGCTTTACCCTTTTTGTAGAGCCGGACAGCCGCGTCAATCCGTGCCTTGAGCCAATCTGAAAGTTCCCCCTTATCTCCAAGCTGTAGACCAAACACAACAATAGCGTCAGTCACCTCTTCGGAAATGATCACCAAATTAGTGTAGTGATGAGAGGTTAATTTTTTATTAACTTTACCGCAAGCCTAGGTCTTTCAGCTGCTTTTCAGGAATATCCGAAGGAGCCTCCATTAGGAGATCGCGGCTGTCGCCAGTTTTAGGGAAAGCCATGACATCACGAATGCTTGGTTCGTTTTGCAGTATCATCAGCAGCCGTTCAAGGCCCCAGGCAATGCCACCGTGTGGTGGCGCGCCAAAACTAAAGGCTTTAAGCAAGTGGCCAAAGTCGCGATCAATGTTTTCGGGTTTATGGCCAATAATTTCCAGAACTTTTCTAAGGTCGCTTGGTTTGTGGTTACGAATACTCCCCCCGCCAATTTCATACCCGTTGAGCACAATATCGTACTGAGTAGTTAAAATTTCACCAATGTTCTCTTTGTTTTTCAACCATTCACGATGCTCTGGAATAGCCGCACTGAACGGGTTATGGGTAAATGTCCACTCGCCTTCGGCACCATGATGTTCTTGCTTGTTAGTTTTTTCAAAGAAAGGAAAGTCAATAACCCAGGCGAAGGCCAGCAGATTCGGGTCGGTTTTATCTTCACGGAGGTCAGGTCGATCTGTGCCATATTTTTCCATCGCGTCTTTATATGAAATGCGCGGGAAGGGCACTTGCTGAATCCGTTTTTCTGGGTACAGCTGCTCAACTATTGCGATGAGTAACTTTTCGTTCAGCGCCATCACGTCTTCACGCTCAACAAAGCTCATTTCGAGATCCATTTGGGTGAATTCGGCTTGGCGGTCACCGCGAGTGTCTTCGTCGCGGAAACAGCGAGCAATTTGGAAATAGCGCTCGGTGCCACCTACCATCAATAGCTGTTTAAATTGCTGTGGCGATTGCGGCAGCACAAAAAACTTACCGGGGCTTAGCCGCGCCGGCACCACAAATTCGCGGGCGCCTTCAGGGGTGCCTTTGGTGAGATACGGCGTTTCGATTTCCCAAAAGCCCTGTTTGTCCAACTCGTCGCGCACTAATTTTATGACTTGATGGCGCTTTTTCAGGTTTTCCTGCATTCGAGCCGAGCGCATGTCGAGGTAGCGGTACTGCATACGGAGCTCTTCGCCAGTTTCAGCGGCTTTTTCAATTTCAAAAATTGGCGTTTCGGCTTCGTTAAGAATCTCTAGGCTTTCGACTGCTAATTCCACCACCCCAGTCGGAAGGTCGGGATTAACTTGCCGCTCACCGCGCTTTTGCACCTTACCCTTGACGGCAATCACGTATTCACTACGGAGCGTGCTGGCTTTTTCAAATAATTCTTTATCGCCGCCACCCCAAAACACGGCCTGTAGCAAACCACTGCGATCACGGATATCAATAAAAATAAGCTTGCCATGATCACGCCGAGCGTGTACCCAGCCTTTAATTTCAACAATTTCATCAATTCTAGTCGCGGTTTCTGCTGCCCAAATTCTGGCCATAACTTCCTCTTCTTTTGCAATATAGTTTATGTCATTATATCCCTGACAGCGCAACTCTACAAGTAAAGGAGGGCCTCTCTCCTACATTCATAAGAGAGAGGCCATTCAATTTTAGCTGTCGCGTGGTGCGATGATCACCACTTCGGGCGTTTCACCTCTGTTGGTCACCACCGGCTTATTGTAGAAAACTGAGTTACACCAGTTATAGATAACGTCACGAAGCTCTTCTGCGGTAGTGATCACAATATCGCCACCGACTGTTTCAATCGTTATAGCGCCATCGTGGTAATGCTTATAGTCGATAGTCATACCGCCGAGCAGTCGAGCCACCGTACGTTCAATCGCATCCTTCTGCATCTCCTCAAAGAGCACCGCTAAGCGTCCTTCCTCTGCCGAGGCTGTACTTCCAGAACATTATTGGTAATCCGACGGACTGCCCCGTACTGTTCACATTTTGCGTACACTGCTTGGTAGTAGGTCGGGAGGCTGGGGCGTTTAATCGTTTATTCGAAGCTTGCCTGAAATTGTGTTGATTTTCAGGAAATCATCATTACAAAAGACTTTATCTATAGATGCGTTGGCGCCGCTTGCGTGTGCCACGGCAGCCTCAAGAAAGCCGGCATGTTCCTTTTTTACAGAGCGCACGCTTAGCTCCTCTCCAGGCGTCTTCGACCTGTCGATTATATCAGAGGAATTCGTACCTTTCTAGCTCTTAGCGTAAAACTGTGAAAGACGTCGGTAAGATTTTGTCGTGAAGGCAAATAAGGTGACGATAAGACCTATGATGCCAGCGAGTACGAACACCAGGGCAATACCGCGGGCATTACCGCTACCGAGTAGCCAACCGAACATGTCTTTTCCAGCCGTACTATTCATAAACGGCACGATATAGGCTTCGGCGATTGGCCCGATCATAAAGGCAGTAATTGGTGCGGCAGCTGATTCGACGCTTTGTGCAAACCCAAACACGCGCCCTTGTTGCTTAAATGGCACGACTCGCTGGATAACTGTGTGTTCGGCTGCTTCGGCGGCAGGGGTAATAATCATGTAGACAAAGAAACCAACCACTACCAACCAAGCCCATTCACGGATGGTAAAGCCAATACAGACAAGCCAAGCTAGAACATTAATCAAAAGTAAGGTTTTAAGTGGGTTCTTCCCAAGGCCAAATTTCGCTAGAATCAAACCACCAATAATAAAGCCGGTACTCACTATGCCAAGCACAATCCCCCATACCTCAACTGGCATAAGGCTCAGCCCGTAAGCGTCCATCAGCGACATAAACACACCGCCAAGCAGGTTGTTGAAGGTGGCGAAGAAAATCAGCGCCAAAAGCCCAGGCACTACCCGAACCGCAGCAAGGCTGCCCTTGAAATCAATTTTCTTCCCCGCAAGCTCGGGGTCGTGGAAGATTTCTTCTTCTGGGATATCCACAAAGAAAAGATGAATCAACGCAATCGCAGTTAGCACGAAGGCAATGGCTAATGTCCAGCCCATGCCAAGTATGCCAATCGATAGACCACTAAAAACAGAGGTCACCATGAACGCTACACCCGTCACTGAGCCGACCAGGCCATTAGCCTTGGCCCTATCTTCCTTCGGTACCAACAGTGTCACCGTGGTAGAGAGTGCTATGTTTCGCATGTTTTCAACCACTGCACCAACTAGAATCACCAAGATAAAGGCCCAGAATAGCGGCGAGCTGACTACCAAAAGCTGCCCTTCAGGAACCGCCATAAACAGTAGCCCCGCAACAGCATAGGTTCCAACAGTAATAGCACTTGAAAGCAGCATGGCTTGTTTCTTTTTGTGCTTATCGACAAAAGTGCCGAACACCAAGCCACAAATAGCCACGAATAGCATGTACGAACCGCCGATAATTGAAGTAGCGATCAGCGACTTTGTTTCAAGGTATACCCAAAAAGTTAAGGCAAACCACAAAAAGCTTGTTGACACATTTGCAACAAGAGTATTAAGCAGTACTGAGTAAAATTTCTTCATTTGTTTTTTTCCAATCTATAACGTCTAGGTAGTATACCGAATTGAAGTATTTTTTTCAATAGGCATCCCCCTAGAGAAGTCCATTGCGCTTTTCCAGGTGGGCTGAACTTACCAATTGCTACAGGTGGGTTACACTCTGTCGAACACTTTTAATCCTCTCGATATGCTGGATGGTGCTGTCGCAATGCTTGACCAATCGCCTTATCGTCGCCATCTGTAAAGCTTGCAAGTGCTTGCTTGGCAACCTGCAGAGATTGCTGCTCGTGAGCTAGCTCTCTTTGATATGCCCGATCACTCAGCACTCTTTCACTAGTAATGAATGTCATTCTGTAGTCCGGTCCGTACACTTTTCCAAATAGATATTTCACTCTTAGCATGTGCTCATCAGAAGCAATCACATTAATATCTCGCCAATTACGTGGCTGGCATAGCGCCACCTTTGTAAAGTAAGCATTGCTAAGTGTATCCTTGGACAGCGTCTCTTCAATTACCGCCTCGTCAGGCACACCTAGTTCTATAGCATACCGCTTCATTGCAGCAGCTTCCGTACGCTGAGGCTGCGTTTCTAGATGGAATGACCAAGAACCAGACATAACAATTATTGGCGCTTGACCCTGTTTATAAAGCTCGACGGCTTTTTGCACTCGCGCCCGGGGATCGGGCGGTAGCGTTCCATCATGATAGATGCCGCGACCCAGCGTAATAATTACATCTGACATGTCTTTAAGTATACGCAGCCACTAGAGATTTAGCTATCGATAACAAGACTCCTCATTACCCCGCGCGCCATCTGGTGCACTGTAACGAGGCTCACCGGAGCTGGCGCCGGCTTTGGCGTACAGCTTTTCGTAGGCCGCGTAAAGTTCTTGGAATTCAAAACAAGCCGAATCATAGTCGTTCAGTGTGCGGTTTAATTCTTTGTCTTTTTGTTCAAGGGCGGTGGCATTTCTATCGTCCTGGATGATGCGCTCTTTTTCAAGCAGCTCCACGCGCCATGCCTGGTGCTGTTGGCCGACAAAGAAACCAAGGCCAGCCGAGCCCACAATCAGTAACACGGCTATGACAATTGTCAGAATAAGTGCAGATCTATTTTTAAAATTCATACTGTTACTATAGCAGTTTTTTGATAAAACTTGCACCTCACCAAGATCAGTGAGGTGCAAGCCACTTACCTGTTCATGCACCATGCAATCTTCAACTCGCCCGAACCGCCTGCCCCTATTCGAGCTTCAAGTTCGGCGCTAAAGCCAGTATTAAACATTTGTTCCGTGACCAGCGTTGCTTGCACTACAAGACAGCGCTTTTCGGGCTCAGCCCTCTTTACTTTTGCCTGAACCGAGTCTGCACTCCTTAGAACGTCAAGATCCGTGCCAGTAACGACCACTTTAGGGCGTTGAAGGTTAAAGTGTACAAAGCTACCCACGAAGATTTCCGGAGAAAGTGGCGGGTCAACACTTATTACTATTCGTGTAAGATTTCCGCTCCTCGTGGTAGCCATGGCTCCTCCTGGGTGTATACAGCTCTCAGGTGTCAAATTGGTATTTACCAGCCAGAAATAGTATGCACTATAATAGTAGTGGCGCAATACTTGCTTTTTTATTTTAAAGTTATATTATTATCTGGTTACCGAAGCCAACTGAAGGACCTGGAGGTCATCATGGCCAAGATTGGCCGCACTACTGCCTTGCGCACAGCCACGGTATTTCTGAATGCCCCTGGTGTGCTCGGTGTCGATGTCATCGGCTCGGTTGCCCGCGGGCAGAAAGGTAACGATCTTGACCTAGTGGTCGTGGTGACGCCTGTCACCTATGCCACTTACGTGCTGCGACTGCGTGAGAACGTTCCGTCAGACGCTTACGACAACAACCTTTACTTCGACCTGAAGGCAACGCGCCTACTGATTGCACTACAAGTGCTGGGCTTCGGAACGGTACACTACGGCTGGTTACTTGCCGCCACCAAGGGTGTCATGCCCGATGTACACCTGATGCCGGAAAAGTGGCAAACTCAAGCCGAAGCCATTCAGCAGCATCTGCCACACCATGACAGCGAATTCGTCAAGAACATCGCCGGTGATGCCGTCACCTTGGCTATTCACGAAAAGGAGCCCCAGCTAGGGATGCGCCTGCTTGAAGCGCGCTGGCCCTGACCGTCCGCCCCCGGCACGTAGCCGGGGGCTCAAAATTTAAATAATTACAAAGAATGCTTGCTGGCCTGCAGTTTACCGCAGGCCAGCAAGTTTAACACCACTACTTATCTGCGGGCGCTATCAGTCTAAGATCTAGTGACGAGGGAAGTACTCTTCAAGGAGCCTCTGGATCCGCTCGCCAACCATGCCGTCCCGACGATCAAGCAAAGCCAAGTTGACGATTTCCGAATTAGCCAGCTCGCTATTCTTCTTCAGCCTATCTTTAATTGCCTTCAGAACCTCATGCTGTTCGTTCACCCTAAGCCCGTAATCCAGCAGCTCAATTGCCAGTGCGAAGATACGTGGATGTGATTCGTTCACTGCCAGCTTGCATACAGCTTGCGCGACCTCAATCCCATTATGGTTCGGAAGCCGATAGACCGCCTCGATTCGGTGCAGCAACTCTTTTTCCGAGTCAGCCGTCCTGAGTTCGCGAATAACGCTTCCCGGGGCCATATCTGCGTAGCGGACCGCTAGGTCTTTCACACGTTGCTCGTCAAGCTCCATCACAGCCTCCTTGTCGTGGGCCTCTTGATTAAACAGCCTGTAGAACAATAAATCAAGCGCTATCTTTAAAAGACCAGTACCCCACCAGATATCAGCATTACGCTCGCTAGGGCTAGCTTAACAAATTTTTCGCCACGCCTTATGGCGAATTTCGTCCCAATATAGCCGCCCAGGTAATTACCGATTAGCGCTACCGAAGCATGACTCCAGACGATATACCCTTGAGGGAGTACGGTAGCAAAAACCAACAGCGCCTGAACCAGTAGCAGCACGCGCCGGGTGGCGTTCGCTTGGAGTGCGGTAAGACCCATTAGAAACATCAGCGGTAAGAAAAGCAATGTGGCGAGTCCAGTACCGAGCGAGCTAGCAAACAAAATAATAGCGTAGCTACAGTAGCCTGCGATAACCGATTTTCGGCTCCGCGTACCGGGCTGTAATGTTTTCTTATTAATAAATAGCGTCGGCGCCAGTACAATAAGCAGCACTCCGATCACCAGCTCGAAGGCATCGCTATGTACTTTTGGCAGCGCCATCATAGCCAGCAGTGTTACAGGTACCGTTATGGCGAGCAGTGGCCACAAAAATTGCTTATGCAGTAGCTGCTGGCCGCGTATCGCCATCAGCGAACTACCGCCAAGTCCGAGGCTCGCCACCGAAGCACCAGCCGCAATTTGCTGCGGTGTAAAACCAATCAGCAGGTAGTAAGGCGTCATGATAAAGCCACCTCCCCCGCCGCTCATGCCGCTAATAACACTTGAAAATAAGGCGACGACAAACGTCACCACTAATAATAGGTCCATTTTTAGTTCCTTGTTTAATGAATCTCTAGATAAGTAAGGGCAGCGCGTCGCTGACAGTAGGAACTGCCAATAGTTTTCGTATTTAGAAGATTGCGCTAGTATAACTAGCGAGATATATAGATAATATCATAACTAAATAGTAAAGTCAAATTAAAATTATGCTGAAGTAGTGCAGCGCCTTTGCCACGCTTTCATTCAGTATTTTTATACTTATCTAGCGGTATTCCGGATTGTCACTTTTAGCGTTCGTCACTTGCTCCCAGCCATCTGCGGTGTTTCCGACTGCCGGAAAGCCATCCTTATCTTTTAACAGCCTGGCGGTATGCATCAAGTTCCAGGCCATAAAGGTGACATTGCGATTGGTAAAATCGTTAGCAAAACCCACAGGTGTTTTGCCGTCACCTACTGGCTTTCCGTTCCATTCGGTGTCACCATAGCTCGGGCCTGGGCCGGCTTCACCCACCCAGCCGGCATCGGCTTGTGGTGGAATTGTGTAGCCAATGTGCTGCATCGAATACAAAATATCGCGCGACACGTGCTTCACGCCATCCTCATTGCCTGTTACTAAGCAACCGGCAGCCTTGCCGTAATAAATATACTGGCCTTTTTGGTTACGGTCGCCGCTGTAGGCGTACATTCGTTCAATCACCAGTGTCGCCACACTCGATTTTGCCCCCAGCCAAATTGGCGTACCAATTACCAAAATATCCGCAGTTTGGATTTTTTGCTGGATCTCTGGCCAATCATCGGCCTGGCCTTCTTCTTTGCCGTCTTTTATCATGCCAAAGGCAATAGCATGGTCGAGGGCGTATATTTGTTCAACACGCACCCCTTGAGCCTCCATGATATGCGCCGCTTTGTTTATAAGCAGCTGCGTGTGCGATCCCGTTTTGTCCTTTTTGATTGAGCAGTTAATAAATAGAGCCGAAAGGTCGCTGAAGTTCTTTGTTTTGTCCATACTATTCCCCTGTTGTTCACTTTCATAATACTCTTAAATGACACGGCCGACCAGCCTCTATTGACACGGGGTTAAATAATCCGTATGATTTTACGGATATCCCTACAGAGAGTGAGGCGATATGGACTTTAAGAAAGATGGCACTCGGCTTTCCGATTATAGGGTCGAGATGCAGCTCACTACACTCGACATCGGCACTGAACGCTTTCAGGGATCTTCTGCCAACTTTAACACTGAACTCGATAAGTTGCGCCGGAGGGACGAAACCAACACTGACCTACAGAACTTGTGTAAAATCCTCAGTGATCTGTTCCGATGGCAGGTAATTGACAGTTGCAGCATTAATCGCACCGATCTTGCACTTCAGCTTCGCACGGCTTGGCCCAGTGGCGAGCAACTGACTCCCGATCAGGCCCTGCTGCGCTTCACCGGTAGCTTGATCAGCAGCGTCGAAGACCACTTCGGAGAGAAATTTACTGCGGGTGAGCTTGGCCTGCCAAACGGGCCGCGCACATCTAGCCATCAGTCGATTAGCCTTTCGGCTATAAAGCTGCCAAAGCCGAAGCTGGCTAAGCTTGCGGGGCTAGTTAGAAAGGCGTTCGACGAAATCTTCGACTAAGCCCACTGGGGTGGTCGCGACGGCGGCCACCCTCACACTTTTACTAATAGAAATTATTTTGTTACTTTCCAATAACTTCTTCCAAGAATCTCTAGCGTATATCATATTACTTTCTAAATAACGTTGCCAAAACTCTATATAAAACATACAAACTAAAGACGGCGTAGGTAACGTTCAGCCCAATATCGAGCGCCGCTAGCAGCTCGGATTGCGACACCGAACGCAGTGCGGTAACTACACTTATAACTATAAGTGCGCAGAGTATAAAAACAATCAGTTGCCATAAAAATGGACTATGCAGCAAAAACGCAATCCGGTGGTTTTGCATTCGGGAAAGTTTGTCGAATAAAAAGATAGTCAGCAGTGCCACCGCTGCGCCACCTACCGCGAAAAAACCAACTGGATTGACCGAAAAATCCCTCAGCACACCCGGCTGATTTAGTAACCCATTGCCCACCAGCGCCACCACACTGACCACCGCTCCTTCTAACGTAATAAGTACGGCGTAGTACCAACTTTTTTGCCTAAGATTGTTCATTTTCGAGCCTTCCCATAGCGATAAGTAGTTGCGATTTATTGCGCTGGTACAGCTCTTTGATATCGGCGAACCAGCGGTGGGCATTTTGGCTAGTAATAGGGACGTTCCAATCTTTGAAGGCTTCGAGCTTGTTTTCAAGCAGGTTAACCGTTTCAGCCGCAAAATCGGTGACAATTTCTACATTTGCCTTGCCGAACAGCCCTAAATCTACTTGCCCAGATTCAATAGCGTTCATCAACCCTTCAGCGCTAATGAGCGGCGTGGTATCGCCACGTTTTCGGGCACCAATGAGCCGCAACTCTATTTGGCCGGGGTTGCCAAGTTGGGCGCCAGCCGCGAGTCCGGCCAGCAGATTATTCTTTTCGAATTTATTGGGAATCTTAGATACCGGCAGCCCTAACGTCAGGCTTTTAATACGCCTGGCTTCACTGAGCTTTTGGACAACATTTGGGTGCAATAACACCTCGGCCTCGAACTGGTAGCCATCGGTTTTGTAGCGCTGCTGAACGGTGTTAAGGTAGCGCATAAATTGGGCATAGCGCGGCCCACGATGGTTGTATTCAAACGATAAAATTCGGGTTTCGGGCGTGTAAATAAAGTGGGTGACTTCGGTAAATTTTTGGCCATTAGCAAGCGTGAAATCGCTGAGTTGATCGTCGCTGAGCGAGCCGGTGATCATGTGGTTGGTCCGGTAGCGCACTACTTTGCCCTCGTAATGGTCGCTGACTTTCTGGAAGTAGTTCAGGCGATACGAATCTTCATTAGAAATTTCCAAGCTTTTGTCTTCTACTGGTAGTTCAAAAATTTCTTGACAGACTTCCTCAAAAATATGCGGTCGGGCGGCAAAATTATGGTCGTGGGCCGCAATCCTGAAAAAGTGCACTTTATGCTGCGCCATGGGTTGGTCGTCCTCCAGTCACAAGGTAAGTGTTTTGGCTTGTATTCTTTTTATTGTACCATTCTATTGCCTTGGTTAAAGCCGCGCATTGGCATGCTACAATAACCGTAATTTATGAAAGAGTATAGCCCTTTCTCCTCGCTCGCTAACCGTAGCCTTGCCTACCTTAGCTTATTCGTAATTGGGGCAGTTGCAACAGAGATAATACAGAGCCTCACTTCGCGTAGTACGCCCCTCACGGGCTAGGCAATTATATTCTGCATCGCAAGGTCACCAGCCTGAAACGAACAATTATTTATGGAACGCTTACTATCCTAGGCGCGCTGATTCTGGGAGGTGTTTTTGTGTATGTATATAGCGGTAATTCTTGAGAGATTGGCTTATTTCTCTAGCTGATGCGAGGTGCTTTACCGTGTCTTTATCTGGTTAGTAGCTCCTGGACGTATGACGGAAGTTGCATATAGATAAAGCACATCGTCCAGCTAGTTCGCGCTGAGCTAAGTTTTATTGTTGCTTCAGCTAAAACCCACGCTTCTACTAGGTACTTGTTATACTTAAATAATAATTATATAATGCTTTAGTAAACACCGCCACTTTATCCGGAAGGCGAGGTCCATGACTGACAGGCATCCATGGATTGTGCTTCTGGGCTTCTTTCCGCCCATCTACGTCCTTGGTGTTATCCGGTACTGGGGAAGGAGCTGGTGCATGTGGGACGGTGGATTCTTCCCGATTTCTTCCCCACTACCGACGCTCTGGTGGCCGATTAGAATGTACCAGTACAAGAAACTGCGCACTTTCCATATGGTAAACCGTGGGTAAACCGAGCTAGACCAAAAACTAGCGCAAACGCACTGAACACCCGCGCTTTCACGGCTTACGCTCCCACCCCGATGAGTTTGACGACTTGTCGGGGTTTAACTTTTTATAATTAAAGTGCCCTGACCAACCTCTCGATTAGTCAGGGCACATACTACACCTTCGTCAGGTAGAGAAAGTGTTCCCACTCACCATCATCGAACGGCTCAAGGACGAGCTGCCAACGCTGGAGGGGGCACGGCGTGCCATTCTCTTCTCTCAAAAGAGCCAGCTGGCCTTTGTGCATCCACCCCTCAAAAGTATACCTAATTTTAACATGCTGACGCTGCTGAGAGGTATCACTGACTAGTTCGCAGTAGTGTAGTAAGTAATCCTGGCCAGGCTTAAGGTCCTCTGCGCGTTTGATTGTGCCGCTTGGACTCTGGCACGTAGTCTTATGAAGATCCGAGTCTGGCACCATGCACGGACCAATTACCTGACGCGTGTCGGCCATTTCACGCTCTCTCGTAGATGGGCTGTAGTTTTACAATTATATCATACGATTGCTATTGCACCGATCAGCTCGAAAATTAAGAGCCGCCATAGCGGTGTTATCGACTGAACTCGTTGTAAAAGTACCTTGTTTTACAACAAATTATGCTAAGATTTTAGTAAGCATTATCATTTTATAGGGTAAAAGGGTGGGATAAAATGAGTTACAGAAATCAAAAAATGCAAACTAAGAGCTCGCGCTTTCGAATGAAGTTTCTTCGGTCGCCTTTTAAACTGCTCGCTCTCATGGCAGTGGCAGCAGGCACAATAGCAACCCTAGGTAGCTCTCAGGATGCCTATGCCGCGACCTTTACGGTAACCAACACCAATGATGCTGGTGCGGGCTCGCTCCGGCAAGCATTAATTGACTCCAATGCTAACGCCGGTGTTGATACGATCACCTTCAATATTCCTGGTGCTGGTCCTCATGTTATTTCGCCGCTTACTTCTTATTCTATTACCGATAACTCTCACCTAGGTAGTGGCATGGACGGTTCTAACGCGGTCATAGTTGATGGTTGTAGCCAACCGGGCAGTGATTGTAGTAAGTTTCCACTTACTATTAAGGTTCAAGTAGATGCTGCCAATTTACCGGTAGTAGCAAATTCAGGTATTTTTAATCCGGCTGGGGTCGGCTCAACGGTGAAGGGTCTTTCTATTACCGGCGGTGCGGCTAAAGGGTATTCAGCCTTTAGTCAGATCAGGATTGCTTATAATGGACGCTTTGTGTGTCTTGGTGGCTATACGCTCCAGTCTAACTTTATTGGCATAGCTCCAGATGGCAGTGCGAATGGCAACGTCTCTGGGTTAGCGCCTTGTACAAGTGCTACGGCTGCTTACCCTACTCGTGTCGGCGGCCCTAATCCAGGGGAAGGCAATGTCATTGGTAGCAATTCAAACTTTGGCGTGGCTACAAACATACCAGTCTTTGGAGCGGGCCAAACGAATGGTTGGATAATCGAAGGGAACTACTTCGGTCTTGACCCAACCGGCACTCAGTCTCGGCCAAACAGTGGCGGTTCGGTTGTGAGTGGTGCTGATATCGCTGTATCAGGAGCGTATACACACCCGACTAGTGGCGTGAAGGGGGTCATTATCCGTAATAACAAACTGGCCAATAGCAGTAAGCACGGCATGTACCTGTATAGGTCGAGCGGTATGACAATAGAAAATAATGAAATAAAGAATAGTACAATTGCCGGCATTTATGTCTTGGGCTCAGGTATAACTACTGATGGTACGGGCAATCCACCAAATATTGTTCAAACACCCTCGGTTATCCAAAACAATACAATTGCAGGGACAACAGCAGGCCCTGGGGTCGCAGTCGTGAATTCCGGCTCGTTCATGCCAACAAGGGTAACTATCCAAAAGAACAGTATCTTTGACAATAGCGGCCTTGCCATTGATCTTAGCAATGATGACGTGACAGATAACGGTCCAGCCGGGACTTTAAGAACTGGTCCAAATAACCTGATCAATTACCCGGAAATTACTAAGCTAGCTCACGGGTCGCTTGTAGTAGACGGTACTTATGCAGGCATGCCAAACGAGACTTATACACTCGATTTTTACGCGAGCGAGACAGGTCACTCTAGCGGATACGGCTCAGGACAAACCTGGGTTGGGGCAGACACGGTCACGACTGATGCTAGTGGCAACGCCACCTTCCACTTCACACTTAGTAGCACCGTTCAACCGGACTGGGTGGTAAGTGCCACTGCAACCGATACTTTAGGGAATACTTCAGAATTTAGCAGTTCCCTGGTTATGCCCGAGACACCAACGCCTCTTGATCCCGATACCCCTCCAGGACAGCCAGCACCTCTTGATCCCGGCAGCACCCCTCCTGGAGAGCTAGCAAATACTGGGCAAAGCACCACTCTTGTTATTGTGCTAGCCAGCTTATTAATCACAGGTAGTGCAGTAGTCATGACAAAACCAGTTCGAAAGTTTTTTGGCAGAATTTAGCGAAGACACAAGAGCTTTTGGCTTCCCGAAATGCTACCTCTGTTATAGCTTGGGAACATCAGGTATATAGTATTGTAGTAGCCTGGCGCGAACGCTGTGGCAGGCTCAAAATAAAAATGCCCGAGCTAATCTAAAAGATTAGTCGGGCTAGGTGCTACGCCAGGGTCACGTAGGTCTCGTGCATGTACTTACCCTCGGCGGGACCCTTGGGAAAAGGCGCCAGTCCAAGCCACCACGCAGGCAGAGAGAACGCCGATCCATCGGCAAAGCTCATAAGGACTGCCGGATTCTTGTCTTTCCACAACTTTTCGACGGTAAAGAGAATACGCAGGTGCTCGTACTCTCCGTCGGACTGGTAGTTCAGCATATTATCTTCAGTAGGGAGAACTGGCCGACAGATATAGAGCGTGTAGTTGCCGCCAACTTCCAGCCCACCGACCTGTGTCACTTTCGCACGACTATCCGGAGCATCAACCAGCACACCGCCGGGCCGGCACATCTTAACAAAATCGCTATGCGTCACCGGAGCACTCCTTCGCTTTGACGACAATTACAAGTCCCAGTTTACCATAGCGCTACGCGAATTTAACTACTATTGTTCGGCAAAATGCGCGTAATCATTCAACGTCCAAAGACGCCAAGCAAAATCTTCTTCGAAAGCATCTTTGTATTTCAATACTGTAATTGCCGTGTTCTCTATGTGGGCGTGACGCTGAAATTGACGCATTGTTTCGGGCGTTAAGGCATTCGCTAGCGCTACCCGAGCCACCATTGCACGCAGAAAATAGCCATGGGTTACCACCGCGATAGTCGTTTCCGGGCGCGCCAATAAAAAAGCCAAGGCCGCATCGACCCGGGCAACAATGTCGTCGTAGTTTTCGCCGTCGCCGACATGCTTGCCGGGTTCGTACAGCGATGCTTCCCACTCATGCCAGGTGTTATTCGCCCGTTGATTCGTCCAGGGCTGGCCTTCTATTTCGCTTGGTTTTTTTCGTTCAACAAACAAATCTGAACTGATAATTTCCGTATGCGTGGCCTTGGCAATATATTCGGCGGTTTCTATTGCGCGCCGTAAGGGGCTCGAAACAAGAGCCTCAAAGGGTGTTTTTTCGAGCCGAGCGGCGACTACCTGCGCCTGCTGTCGGCCTTTTTCACTTAACGGTGTTTGAAGCGATTGAAAAACTGGCGAAGCGTTATCGACGCTTTGGCCGTGGCGAACGAGGTAGATGGTTTTTGGGGTCGGTTGCATTACTTAAATAATATCAGAGTTTTAAAGCGACAGGCACTACCCGCGTACCTGTCGCTCGGCAGTTATATTAGCTTAGAGGCAATACAAGGTTGGGCAGCAGCTGCGCTATCTCACCGTTCTTAAACTCGCCCCGTTCGCTGTTGAATTCATCAGTGTAAGGGCGACCCTGAATGGCGCGGACGATCGCCCGCCCGATTGTACCGTGCCCAACAACCAGAACACAGTCTGGTTTTAGCTCACGCAGCCATGCAAGCGCTTTACCTGCCCGAATTTGCAGCGCCGCAGTTGGTTCGGCGCCGGGTACGATGTCAAAGTTTTTATCCCATTTCTGCCCAATTACCTCGTTTAGCACGCCCTCACCTTCTCCCCACAACCGTTCATTAAGGAGCGATTGTGGCAGAATTTTGGCCTTGCTGTAGCCAAGTACATCGGCAATTGCTTCGGCACTCTGCCTAGTACGAATCAGCTCAGAGCAGACAATCAGATCGGGCTGCACGCTACGCCGCCTGAGAAGCTCTCCGGCTTCAGTGGCTTGACGCCAGCCTTTTGTGGTTAGTTCAGTCGTTGTTCGACTGCGGATTTTGGCGGCAAGGTCTTCACTTTCACCATGCCGGACGTAGAACAGCTGCTTCATGAGCTTCCCTTCAGCGATGGATGCCTGATTTAGTATAGATTACACAATAAAAGTAGGCAATTTTAGCACTGCCCCGAATAGTTCATAGACTATTGACATATTAAAGCTGTTGTGGTATTATATAACATAAGTAGTTAATTGCACCTTCAAAACAGAATGGGAACGACATGCACACTCTGCGGGAGCTGCGGGAAACGAACGGCCTCACCATCAACGAGCTCGCCGAGCTCACCGGCGTTGCCCCCTGTACCATCACCGGGATCGAGCGGCGCACGTCGCCCTACCGCACGCAACAGGATGTCGCGTGGCGGTTGGCTCAGCTTTTTGAGGTACCGGTGCGGAGGATTTTTGCCCCAGGCGAGGTCTCGCACCTCGGTCGCCCAGCGGGCACCGGCAAGCCCATCGGCAGCAAAGAAACCATCATCCACCACCCCGACATCATCCCAGGATCACTGTCCATCCCATTGGACGTGCGCCTGGGCCGCATCTGCCAGAAGCACTTCATCACCATGCCGCTCAACGGCAGTGGATGCCAGGACTGCAACTAACCTACTCAACACCCCGTAAGACCTTTCCCTGAAAGGCCCCTGCGGGGTCTTTCATTATCTGGCAGACTTGTTCATGGTAGTATGGACAATTAAGTTTTTTTATGATATATTAGTTGTGTCGCCCTGCTCAAAGTTCAAACAGTTTGGAGTGTTGTGAACGTCAAAATTATCGATCCTACGCAGCCTGTCGACTACCAATCGCTGAGTGTTCCAGGCAGCTATGCTTGTAGCGGCTGTGCCAAGTCGGGAATCAAGCTTTGGCGCAGTACCGGCAGCTCACTCGCAGGCATGACGCTCATCTGCATCACCTGCATCGGTAAAGTCGCCAACATTGACGTTTCCCAAGTTCGCGATGATGGCACCTGTCCGGGCCGGCATGGCACTTTTACTGATCAGATTGACTTGTACGTACCCGCAGTACCTGCCCGCGAAAACGACGGGTTCTACGGCTACACCGGCATCGATCGCCACGGATACGCCTGGTGGCGGCGCCTTCCGCTGGGCAGGTAAGTGCTTTAAGCGCCAAAAGGCGCACCCAGGGCGCCCCCGACCACCATCGGGAGCGCCCGCTTCATTCCCTTTTGGCAATTTGACCCTTTATAATTGACAGATATTATTATTTAGTTTTAAATACATTAGTCACATGCCAGAAAACACGAGGGAGCCAAAGATGGTGGCAAATCCGGAAGCTAAGCGCAGTGGCTACACGCTCACTCTGACACTGGAAGAATCTATTGGTCTTGGTATCTTCAGGGCAAATAGCCAGAACTATAGCGCTGAAATTAAGAAGCTGCAAGCTCGTGATGCAGAATTTGCGCCACTGTGCCTTGTTCTTGAGGATCTTTTCACGGCTGGTGTTATTGTCGCCTGTGAGATTAGTTACGGCCGGAAGCTTATCTTTAGGCTTTCTGAATTCGATGATAAAGGTCATAAGTTTTTGTCGGACGGTGCAATTAACAGATTCAAAGAAACCTTCCGCGCAAGCGTCAAGGAGCATGCCGAGATTGATCTTGGTCTAGATGTCACCTACGCCGACCACGGAACGCTCAAGCGACCCCGGCGAGGTTCTGGCGCTAGCAGCTTCAACCCCTGGAAGTGGCTTGAAGCCGTTCTAAAGGCACTGAAGGCGGATTGGGACTAAGAAACGGGGTGGCCGGTCATCGCTAGAGCCGGTCACCCTTTAAAATGAACTTATTTCACGTAAACTAGACGCTATTCAATAAGATAATTCACCTATTTATTTCTTGTAGATAAATACGTATCATGAGAGAGATGACCACACACCACTTACGGCTCGCTACTGAACCCTTTACTGCTATTCTTCGTGGTGATAAGACAATTGAATCCCGACTATACGACGAAAAGCGCCAAATAATTCAACTTGGCGATACCATTATTTTTACGCATCGCGCACATCCCGAGCAGACCATTGCCGTCAGGGTGGTTGGCTTACTTCGTTATCAAACCTTTTACGATTTATTTCGTCATAACCCACCCGGTAAGTTTGGCGGAATGTCACCCGCACAGTTAGAAAAACAAATTGATGAATTCTACAGTCTTGAAGAACAGCACAGATACGGCGTGGTGGGAATAGAGTTTGAGCTGCTTGCTCAATACTAACAATCAAATCATTACACATCATTCTCCCCTGTAAGCATGCTATACTAGTAACAATTTACTAATCCAGAATAAGTAGTTTACACGCCATCAGCAGACAAGGAGACAGAGAATTACAATGGGCACCGTTCAGCCCCGAACACCAAGTGGATTTCCTGAATATTTGCCTCAGGAACAGCTTGAATTTAACCGTTTGCTTGCGATTATCCGCGACACATACGAACGCTACGGCTTTTCACCAATCGATACCCCCGATTTAGAGCTTTCGGAAGTGCTGCTCACCAAAAGTGGCGGCGAAACCGAACAGCAGGTTTATCGTTTCCAAAAAGGCAGCAACGACCTCACCATGCGGTTCGACTTAACCGTGCCGTTAGCGCGCTATACCGCTCAGCATGAAGGCCAGCTGATTTTTCCTTTTCGACGCTATCACATTGGCAAGGTTCACCGTGGCGAACGGGCACAAGCTGGCCGATTCCGCGAGTTTTACCAGTGCGATATTGATATTATTGGCTCAGAAAGCCCAATTGTTGATGCTGAATTCCCGGCGGTGATTAACGAGATCTTTGAGCAGTTTAACTTTGGTGAATTTACCATTCGGATCAATAACCGCCTGGTGCTCAACGGCTTTTTTGAAGGAATTGGGCTAGCTGAAACCTCAAAAGAAGTGCTGCGCATAATTGATAAAATTGAAAAAATCTCGCGCGAGGAGTTAGTTCAGGAACTGCATAAACTAGGTCTTAGCAATGAACAAACCGAGGCCGTGCTGGACTTCACTGCTATTTCAGGCACCAATGACGAAATCTTATCGCAGCTGCAAGACATGGAAATAAGCGCTGCACAATTTAAAGACGGCCTTGCAAAGCTTACCCAAGTAGTCAAAGCGCTGCGCGTCATGCAAGTCCCTGAACGGCGGTTCCAGATTGATTTAAAAATCGCCCGTGGGTTAGATTACTACACCGGCACCGTCTATGAAACAACCCTCAACGACTACCCCGAGCTTGGCAGCGTTTGTTCGGGCGGACGATATGACAACCTTGCCAGCCACTACACCAACACCAAACTCCCGGGTGTAGGAATTTCGATTGGCTTGTCGCGGCTTTTCTACAAGCTGCGCGAGCTTGGGGTTATTAACGCTGAAACGATGAGCCCGGCAAGTATTGTGGTCATGCCGCTGAGCGAGCAGCAGGTACCAACCAGCCTAACCGTGGCACACAACTTACGAACAGCAGGTCACGCCGTTGTGCTTTACAGCGAGCCAAATGCTATTAAAAAGAAGCTGCGTTACGCTGATCGAATGGGTTTTACTTGGGCGGTTATTATTGGGGATCAGGAAGTGAGTAGTGGCACGGTCTCGCTTAAGCAACTAGCTGCGGGTACGTCAGAAGTCGTGGCTATGAACGACCTTGTCGCCAGAATTGAAGCTGAAGACTAGTCTTTTTTCAGCCGCATCTCTATGTAAACTTCTGGAAATCGAAGAAGCGCTCGGATTGCCCGAGCGCTTCTTCGATTTTTTAGTAGTGTGCTCGTAAACGCTTTACTGCGATTACGCCACTACCCACAAGTAGTAAGGCTGCAATCAAGACGCCCATTACGCTCTGGCCGGTATCTGCAAGGCCGCCAGGTGTATTCGTGCCGGTACCAGGCGTACCAGAGCCGGGAGGCGTGTCGCCGACAATTTCAGCCACCGTGACGGTTATAGCAGCTGGGTTTGACACCGCGCCATCGACATCTGCTACTAGGTAATTAACTGGGGTTGTAGTGCCGACAAACCCGGCCCCAGGGGTAAAAGTGATGGTGCCGTCGGGATTAACCTGCCAGACGCCTTCGCCAGCTACTGTTAGGGTCATAACTTCAGCATCAGTGGCCGGATCAATTAAGCGCACGCTAGCTGGATCGAGAGCCGGTCCCTCAGTAGTGTCGTTCGCCAGCACGTTAATGATGACTGGTTGACCAACTGTGACGGTTACGGTGTTATCGATTGCCGTTGGGTTGGCTAGGGCTGCAAGGCTAAATTCCGAAGTATTGTTGCTCGCATCGGTAGCGGTTGCAGACACCACTCCACCCGTAGGAAGGGTGCCAGGGAAGGTGAATTCATAAGCTACCAAGCCGCTTGCATCCGTGGTTACCGTGCCTGATCCTACGTAGGTCTGCCCTTCACCGTAGCCAGAAGCATCCGCGGCAGTATTTACGTAAAAGTCTAGATTGTAAGTTTGGTTGGCAGCGCCTTCATATGTGCCACCGACTATTACCGAACCACGAGTGACAGAGGTGATAACCGGAAAGTCAATGAAGGTATTCGGTCCTACATCGGCATCGGGTGCGCCATCGTTCGCAGTGACATCATTCGAGCCAAGATCGATCCCAAGGCCTTGGTTGTCGTGGATACTATTACCGCGAACGCTAACCGCTGTGCTTGCATCGCTGGCACTCAACCCAACCCCTACGCCAACGCCGCCGTTGGCATGTATGTGGTTTGCTTGGCCTGCGGCGATACCACCAATAGTGACATTATTACTGCTCATCAGCGATATACCATCGCTGGCATTAGTGGCGATGGTGTTGTCGTGGAGCGTTGCATTATTCACGCTGGTGCCAACAATACCGTAGTCATTATTGTTAATATCGTTGCCCGTAATGGTAAGGTTGTTCGAGCTGGTCAGCTCCAGACCATTTTGCACCGATGAAGTGACAGCGTTGTTAGTAATTTGCACAGCAGACCCGCTACTCACCGCTATACCAGCGTTCGTGTTAGAACTGGCAGTATTACCGTCAATAGTTGCATTCGAAGCCGAACCAGTAATACGGACGCCGTACTGTCCGTTATCGTTAATCTGGTTGCCTAAAACGTCGGTATTTACCGCCAGCGCACCCGTCACATTTATGCCGTTCGCTCCGTTATCAGAAATGGTATTTGCTTCTGCCGCTGCGGCACCGCCTATGGTGATATCGGGCGAATCGGTAATGAGAATACCATTTTGGGTATTACCGGTAATGGTATTGCCTGTCATGGTGACTGGCCCGACAAACTCTGGGCTGACAATTGCCCCGCGCGAGAAGGTCATGCCCTGTGTACCGTTATTACGAACGGTGTTGTTCTGCACGAGCAAATTAATGCTTTGGATTCTAAATTCCATACCAAAGCCGGTGTTGTGGGCGACCGTGTTATTCCGGACGATGGCATTGTTTGTGCCCGTAATGCTGAGACCGTTACCGTTTGGACGCGGCTGAGTGCCGGTTGGGTCAAGTCCGACAATGTTATTTTCAATTATCAGATCATCCATCGGCTGCACGGGTGAAAACCCACCACCGCTGTTTGTAATTAGGGCTGTCCCGGTGTTGCTGCTGATGACATTATTTGACACCCGATCGTTATCGCCACCAGATATACCACCGAGGCTATTTATGAGCCCGACTCCTAGAGCATTGGGTGCTGCCGTACCGTCTGGCATGAGACCGATGTAATTATACTCAGCAACTAAATTATTAGGATGCCAAAACTGACCATCCATTGCGGTACGATGGCCTCGAATCGCCGCTACTTGGGAGTTTGTAATTGATAGCCCGCGTATGGTCATGCCGCCGTCTCGGGTTCTGATTACACCGAAAACCCCTGAGTTGGTTACATTGACATTTACTCCGTTTATTTGCACTTTCAAGGTCAAGGGGAAGGCGCTACAGATTGATCCTGGTTGGCTACAGCCATCGATAATGATCGAATGGGAGGCATGGGTAGTATTCCCTAGAAGTGGTAAGGCAGTAACCGGCGTAATAACATGAGGGCCGGCGCCTGGAATATTAAAGGTGATGGTATGACTACCAGCTACCGCGTTGGCATCGGTAATCGCCTGCCTCAAGGAGCCAGCACCGGTATCGTTAGTATTAGTAACAGTAAAGGTTGCTGCGCTGGCTGGCTGGCTACTCAGCGCCGCTATGCCTAAAATTGCCATCGCGAGCCCAAGTGTGAGCCCTACGACACTCATTCGTTTTATTATTGCCGCTTTTTGCATTTGCTTTTACCTTTTTATGCCCTATTTCTTCCATTTTATGCTAATGCTTATATATTTACAACAGCTTCGGTTTTTGACGGTCTTCTGCAGCTAGTAATCGTCTGGCCTGCTATGCTAGATGCATGGCTTTTAACCATTACGCCAAAGTAAAGCGCATTCTAAAGCAACAGTCGCCAGGTTGGTACATTAAACGCATTCCCTCCCCAACCACCACCAAAGCCTTTAACGGCGAGGTCAAAACTTACCCGTATTACTACCGCCTATACGACGCCGATCATCAACCGATTAAATACGGTAAATTTCAGCAGCTCGACCGATTGGCCAAAGCTTTGCAAACTTCGGTGTCCGACTTGCCGGTACTTGATGACTACTAATGCTTGCTCGACTGTAAGTCGTGTATAAACTCATCAATCACTTCCTTGGACACCCCGGGCATGCAAATTATATGACTCCAGTTATCTTGACTTGCCAACTGAAACTTCTTGCGCACTTCTGTGGGTGGATCTGCTAACCAGATAGTCAAAGATTGCGGATTGCCGACTATCTGCGGCACTTAAAGAATAGGGCCTTCATAGTTACCCTCCAGTATTATATGAATTTATATATTGCTTATGTGTAGCAGCTAGACGCTTTACTCCCCATGAAGCCCCTTTTTCTTTCGCGCCTTTCAAAGTAATGTCGATATCACAACAGTCTCACTATAATATTATGAAATTTTAATTAACTTTATCTTAAATCTCCCGAGAGGCGACATATGCGCCATCACTTAACACCGGTATACTACTTTAATTCCTAGGTTTTATTCGGGCAAATGGTAAAACAGCAAATACCAACACAAACGCAAGACTGACGGCAAACCCGCACATAATGGAGGGAATACCGGCAATGGTTGACGGGTCTATACTATTTACTAACGTGGTCGGTACCATAAATAATGCGTAGCCAATAATCAGCATCTGCAAAGAACGTTTTACTCGTGGGGTTGCGGTTTTTGCAAGCCTTGCCGCGTAGCCAATTGCGGCCAGTAGAAGCCCATAGTAGTAAAGGGCGTACGCCCACATTGTGCCAGGGGATTGTTCAAAAATCACGTAGTTACCGAGACAAGCTTCGGTCGCGATGCTATTCGTCGCAAACAAAAAGAACCCGCTAAACCCAGCCCCTAGTAGGTAAGCCGCAAGATACGGCCAGCGTCGGACATCACCCGCCAGGCGTGCGATCAGATGAATACCTAAAGGCGGCAACAGCGTAATCGCCACATAGCCAAGTCGCGCCCATTCAGCGCTATTTAACCCCCACGCACCTTCACAAACGTTGAATTCGGCTAACTGAAAAGCGGCTAAACAGATAAGTATTGCCGACGCTAGGCGGGTAATTGAGTTCAATTTATATCGCCAAATAGTATACGCCGCTAGGCCAATTTCAATAATAAAAGTCGCCAGCATAACTGGCGGCGAGAAACAGTAGAGTTTGTTTTGTTTTAAGTATTTCATTGTGGAGTTCATTATACGACCATAGTGAGAAAAAGCTAGTTTTGGCCACTGCCTGCCCTGCCTATACCCCCTCGACTGCTAACTACCGGTCTGGAAACTATTTCTTGAAGCTGCTATAGTCGCTACGGGTTTATGGATCTCATGCTTTAAAAATGCTGATTATCAGAAAGGCATGGCTATGGCTGCCACATCGAAGGGTCGCTTGACACTCGATACGACAATCGAGGAGGAATGTACGCACTATCAGAACGCCTCCCGGGCTCAATGGCAGTATTGGTAGAGTTTGTTAAATCATCAGAAGATCTGTTTACTGAGTTGGTTGTATTGGACGAGAAACGCCTTTACGGAGAGAGTATCTGGAAGCTTTATGAGCGCTGCGGGCGCGATATTGAACGCTTCAGGTATCACGTTCGAATTGAACTCCCAATCAAGAAACGGGCAAGCTTACGATCGGCGGTCCCTACACGGATCGTTTCCCGGATAAAACATCGTTCTGGCGCAAGCGACACTTTGGCCGCCCGGGTTCGTTTTGGGCACTTGAGAATCCGCCTGAACGCGTAGACTACGATTACCCAATCGTATAAAGCTGCGACGAGGTGAATCCCCTATATGTACAGTGGATTCACCTCGCCATATTTATTAGAAATTATTAAGACTTATTAAACTATTTCTAGTGTTTACAAACCTGGATACCGTTGTCCAACCCGCTCTAAGAACTGGTTTTTATGGCCGGGTAAAAGGCTTAACGAGCGGTTGTTCAGCCCTCAACCTGACCATAGTTTTACGGACAACCAGGCGTTGTTAGTATAGCAAAGCTTACCTCCGGAACAAAGTCATTCTTCAGCTGCCGCGGGATAGGTTATATTTTCGCCATCGACAACGGCAAATGAGGTCAAGCTATGTTCTTTAGTGTTTGAAGAGTTAATAATATCAATTACGTGAATGTTTCTTACCGTTAAGGCATCGCCAATCAAGGACCGGTGGCACAGCTTCGGCACACATAATAGCGCTGGGCCGTTCTTTGCTGGCAGTAATCAGAGCAGTGATGCCTTCTTTAAAATCGTCTGTTTGCATGTAATCGGCATAGTTGCGGAAGGATTTATTGCGCCAAGCAGTATTTACTGACTGCTTTGCAGCCGGCCGTAGCCCACCCAGCTGTTTCATGTAGCGATACGTAATGCCGTGGTTGGGGAGCTGTTTTTCAAGCTCCGTTTGTTCGTACTGCGGATTATGCCGCGAGCGCGGAATAGTCCGCACATCGATGAGCTGCGTGATGCCGTGTGATTTGAGCAGCTTAACAAACTCTGCAAACGGCCGCGTCGAATGCCCAATGGTGAATAGTTGGTGCATAGTTTTATGATACCAGGGCAGAGGCCGATCCTAAATGAAATTAGTCTTTCATGACTTGATCATAACTTCGCTTTCTCAAAAAGTATCCTAGCCATTGTGCTTTCCCTGAACTAGATGATCCTTTAGGGCAAGTAACTTGGTTTTTCGCATACCTATAACAAAAATAAAAATAACTCGTTCACCACCATATCAAAATTTTAAGAAATTCGATCTTGCTAAATGCCCTGGCTCTACACGCCAAACTACCGCGGGCCATGAAAAAACCACCTTCTATGAGGTGGCCTTTTCATGGCTCCGGCGACTGGGCTCGAACCAGTGACCTATTGGTTAACAGCCAACCGCTCTACCACTGAGCTACGCCGGAATACAGTGCATATTATACCGGTAATGAGGCCGCTTGGTCAACTGGTATCTTCTTTAGTTTTAATGGTTTTTATTTGTTCGCGCCAGAAGCGTTTGACAGCGGCGATCGGCGCCAAAAGCCAATGGGTTTTATAGAGAAAAATTGCCGTTGCAACCATGCCTAGAAATAAGCTCAGAATAATTAAGCGGTACTGGCCGTTTCGGGCGTTTTCGGTGAGGTATTTTACGACATCGGGTGGAATATTATCAATAAAGCGCTGGATGCTTAGGCCATTGCGCGATGTCACCACCAGCAGCAAACCAGCCAATGCAATAAATGGCAAGAAAAATAGCACTCCCAACCCCGCCACCGCCGGCATAGCAATTGCCAAATACTGGTTAGCAATTGCCGGCGAGAAGGCCACTAACACCAATAAATACCACATCGCCGCGTCAAATATTGGCAAACGCCGCGTCAGGATACCGGTTATCGCCAAAGCTGCAACCACCAGCACGGTAGGATGAATCCACCGCACAAACTCTGGCGAAAAGATGATGTTTAGGAGCGGCGCGTTTGCAAACGACTTATACAAAAAGACATTTTGCATAATCCCCGCCTGCCCTTCCGCCCAAAATGGTACAAAACTGAGCAGGAAAACCGCCACTGGCACGCCAGCCATAAACAGCTTAATCTTAAGTGTCGCGCCGCGAATAAACAACCACAGTGGCAGCACAAAAAACAAATGCTTAATACAAAGCGACACCCCAATGAGTAGCGCGGCGTACACATGGCGACGCTGGAATTGCCTTACTGAGTCGTCCGGCATTATTGCCAGCCCTAATAGCCCCACCAGTAGCGCCAGATTGTCAAACTGGTTATGGTAGCCAGTGATGACAATCGACACAGGATTCAGAAAAAAGACTACGAACGCCGCCAGGCCAAATTTCTTCTTTAATAAAAGGGCAATGCCAATATCCGTCAGTGTCAGCACAGCCACGATGAAAAGCCGAAAAAACTCAGGATTATTAAACAGCGTAGCTAGCCAGCCAAAAAAACCCAATAAACTAAACCAAACCGGGCCGTAATTGTAGCGAGCAGTTTCGGCGTAGACATTCCCGCCGCTGAGCATAATGTCACGAACAATCGTGTAGGATTGGAAGTCGAAATTATGACCGAACTGCATAGCAATAAACCGCAGCGCGATTCCGCCCAGCAGCGTTACCCCGATAAGCGTCCAGACAAATGGCTTGCTGGGCGTAAATGGTATGAGTCGCCTAAGTTTTTCCATACACTACCTTGGTAGTATAGCTGGTTTTTATATGCAGTTCTACCTCTATGAGCTCTATAGAGTTTCGTAAAAACCGGCTTCGTGGATATTTGCTAAAAATACGAGCATAAAAATGGCTCACAAGCGAAAAAACAATAACGGCTGTTACGCCGTTATTGTTTTTTTGGTTTGACCTTTGTTATGCCTGCTTGCGCTTTCTGATATATAACCCTGTGCCAATGAGCAGGGCGGCGGCTCCAATTGGGAGAAGCAGATTCATGCCCGTATTAGGAAGTGCCGGAATTGGCGAAGGCGATACGACCGTATGGGTTGTCAAACACTCGGGCTCTTCGCCGGTAAAGCAGTTGCTAAACGGTCCGGTCACCACGTTCCTTAGCACTGCGTCCAGCGGAGCATCTTGATTTACCCGGACGGCGTATGATACCGTCACTGACTGGCCGATCGGAATGTCACCAGTATAGGTAAGTAGGTTATTGTTGCGCACTGCCAAACCTGGGCCATCAACGTTCGGGCTACCAACAAATGTGGCGTGGTTGAGCACTTGGTCGAGCTTGTCATCGAAGGTAAACGCCGTGAGATCAACCGCTCCCGTGTTACGGATAGTGACTGTATAGGTAATCGTGTCACCGGGCTTCACTTTACTACTATCTGCTGGGTTCGCTGTCTTCGTCATCTCAAAGTTCTCAATGTAGCGTGTGGTGGAACAATCCGTATCAGCAGCCGCCGCGAACGGCGCAGCCATTGCTACTGTGCAGTTTGGCGGACCACTGAGAGCGTTAACGAGCATGCCATCGTTGAAGTCGCCGGCAGCGTTTGTCGTGACGCTGTACTTGATAGTTGCAGTTTGCCCGACGTTTAGGTCGTTTGACCAGGTCAGTAGTGGCGCGGTGTAAGCTGGTGTACCGAGAGTAGCCGTGACGTCGTTATTATAGGCGGCGTCGTCGATTACTTCGGTCAGATCATCCTCGATAGCCGGTGCGTCAGCGCCGGTCAAATTAGCGGTACCGGTATTTCGAATGGTAAGGGTGTAGGTTACCGTAGCGCCGGGTTTGAGCGAGCCAGTTGGGGTTGCTTTCTTAATGCCAATCCATTCTTTTATAGGGATGATCGAGACACAGTCTGGATTAAAGTTTGGATCACTTGGGTTGGTGATAGCTGGATTTGGACACTGGCCGCCCACCACTGCGTTTCGTAGTGCGCCGTCACCGGCCGCACTGGCCGGATTTACCGTTACTGAATAGCTCACGGTCACGGTTTGTCCGACCGCTATGTTGCCGGTCCAGGTGAGGGTTGGCGCGGCGAAGGAGACTGATCCGATACCGCCAGAGTTGGCATCGTTGTTGTAGGTGGCATCGTCAAGCACGCCGCCGAGGTTGTCGCTTACCGACTTGCCGCTGAGCGGAACGCTGCCGAGATTCTCGATCGTGAGCGTGTAACCAACGGTGTCGCCAGCAGTAACAGCGCCGGTGGCGGCGGACGTTTTAATAACCTTCCAGGCTTCAATTGGGTGTATCGTGACACAATCTGGATTGTAATTCGGGTCGGCCGGGTTTGTGATGGCTGGATCCGGACAGTTCGGTGAGCCGGTGATGGCATTCCTGAGTGCGCCGTCGCCCAGGTTATCGAGGTCATTTATGGTAACCGAGTAGCTTATAGTGCTCACCTGCCCAACGTTGAGGTCGTTAGACCACGAAAGGGTTGGTGCGGCGTAGGCCGGGGTCCCGATGGTGGCAGTCTGGTCATTATTGAAAGTAGAGTCGTCGAGGGCAGCTGACAAATCGTCCGAAACAGCTGGTGCGTCGGCACCGGTCAGGTTTGCCGTACCTGTGTTCTCGACAATTATTGTGTAGTTGACTACCTGGCCAGGTAAGCGTACCGTGCCTGAGGCGGGTGTGGCGGTCTTGGTGCTTATCCACTCTTTTACAGGGATGATCGTGATACAGTCTGGATTGTAGTTTGGATCGGTTGGGTCAGTGATGGCTGGGTCGGGGCACTGGCCGCCCACCACTGCGTTTCGTAGTGCGCCGTCACCGGCCGCACTGGCCGGATTTACAGTTACCGAATAGGTCACGGTTGCTGTTTGACCGACGTTCAGGTTACCCGTCCAGGTGAGGGTTGGCACGGCATAGATGGGGACACCGATACTTGCAGCTTGGTCATTGTTGAATGTGGCGTCGTCTAATACACCACTAAGGTTGTCGCTAGTACTAATACCGCTTAGGTTGGCACTCCCAGTATTCTCAATCGTCAGAGTATAAGTGACGACATCCCCTGCTTCGACCACCCCTGTCGCATCGCTGGTTTTTACCACTGTCCAGGCTTCAATAGGAGTAATGGTCACACAGTCGGGGTTAAAGGCTGGGTCGACTGGGTCGGTGATGGCTGGGCTTGGGCAATTTGGGGAACCAGTGATGCTATTCACCATATTTCCGTTACCAAGTGCATCGGCAGCTTTGACGGTCATGGTGTAGCTGAATGTATGCGTTTCGCTAACTTGCAGATCGCCTGTCCAGCTAAGGGTTGGCGCGGCGTAACTTACTCCGGTTGCTGGCGATGGATTGTTGTTGTAGGTGGCGTCATCGAGATCATCTGTAAGGTTGTCGGCGACGCTAACACCAGTCAAATCTGTTTGGCCGGTATTTTCGACTGTTACCGAATACGTTAAGCTGTCGCCAGGCTGCGCGTTGCCGGTTGGGCTGACTGTTTTACGTGCTACCCAAGCTTCGACAGGAGTGACCGTCACGCAGTCTGGGTCATAGTCTGGATGTGCCGGGTCATAAATTGGCGGATTCGGACAGCCGGGTGCAATCAGGCCGTTCTCTAGGATACCATCACCAAGGTCTTCTGGTCCGTTCAGGGTGACAGTGTATTCGATGGTGGCGGTATCTCCGGCGCTGCCCGCCGCTGCTAGGTTGCCGGTCCAGGTTATTTGTTGACTTGTTGCGTTATAGGTAGCAGAACCAATATCGGCAGTTTCACTACCCGCATTGTAGGTGGCATCGTCGAGTACACCCGCTAAGCTATCGCCGATTATAACGCCACCTGCTGCCGCACCGCCATTGTTTGCCACGGTAAAGCGGTAGGTTACTACATCACCAGCTTTCGGATTAGTAGGGCTGACAAGCGTCTTTATACTGGTGACATTTGGTTGTGGAATTCGGACGAAACAGGCAGGATCGGAGGTTGTGGTGAGTGCCGTACAGTTACTAGCTGGGCCGGTACCGATAATGTTATTGAACAGCACTGCGTCGCCGGTAATCGGATTGTTGGTGGTGACTGTGTAGGTTATCGTCATTGTTCCACCTGGCACTAAGTCGCCTGTCCAGCTAAGGTTTGGCGCGGCATAGCTCACGCTGCCACTGGTTGCAGTCGCATCGTTGTTGTAGGTGGCGTCGTCAATCACCTGCGTCATATCATCGGTAATAGTGAGTCCGGTAAGGGGCGTTGTGCCGACATTTTCTGCCGTTATGCTGTAGGTGAAAGTTTGACCGGGAGTTAGTGGGCCGATTGGTGCCGGAGTGACCGCCTTGCGGTACTGTACCCGGGCAATTTGCACTGGATAATCCTCTACCTCACCACCGATAACCTGACCGACTGGGCTTGGGTTGGCGACTGCACCACTCAGAAGACGGAAGCGGGCAAAGGTATCGGCGGTTACCGTGCCAGCCGGGAAGATTAGCGCGTAGTCGGCAGTGCCCGAATTAGCCGGAATAGTGACGACTACCCTTTCGCTTGCTTCAAAAACACCATCTCCATTAAGGTCAATCCAACCAGCAAGCGTGGCGGGTTCGCTTGTGGTATTAGTAGCCGAAATTGTCACAGTGCTAGAAACACCTGGAGTAATAACAATTGGGCTAGCAAGGCCGTCATCGGCACTGTCGGCACCAGCATCCGCCGATACAGGGGCGGTTGACTCGAAGGTAATGTTAGAGCCGATGGTGAGGCCAGGCAGGGTGGCATGGCTTGTAGTGCCCGTCCCGTAACTTGCCGGTGCATCAGCGAAATCTCTCACGAGTTGGTCGATATCTATGGCCTGGTTATTAGTCGTGTCAATTTCAGTGATAGTGCTCGGGGCAATAATATTTACACGGTTGGTCAGATCGCCGGTCTGCCCCGCAGGAATCGCCATGGTAAGCGTATATGTGACTGTAGCGCCAACCGGCAAATCTGCCGTGGTATTAATGGCACCTGTACCGCTGGCCGCACCACAAACGCCACCGCCAGTGGGACTGCCGCAGGTCCAGCTAGCAGTTGTCACGCCTGCCGGTAAGGTATCGATGATGCTGGCGCCGGTGACTGGGTAAGGGCCATTATTTGTCGCTACAATTGTGTAAATGTTGTTCGTGCCTGGGTTGTAGGTGGCCTTATTGTCGGTCTTAGTGATGGCAAGGTCGGCACGAAGCTTCTCGTTGGTGAAGGTACAGGTGATCACTCCGCCTGGTGTCGTCGTGGCGCTCGCGGGAATAGTGAAGGTGCGGCCACTGCGTGAACCGACTGGAAAACTATTGGAAGTACAGGCTATACTTGCTAAATCCCATCCTGGTGCATCAGCTTCGGTGATTGTAACAGCTTGACCAAAGGTAGCAATGGTAAAGGCTTGGGCTCCGGCAGTAGCCGTATCACCATCTACTTGGGTCGCCGTGCCTTGAGCGGTGGTGGTAACGGCACCACTAGTTTGAGTGGTATTTGTCAGTGTAAAGTTAAATGGACCACCTACCCCGTTATTTGAGGTTTTGTTAAGGATGATAGTCGCTGGTGCTGGCGTGTTTGTCACAGTACAGGTAAACGAGGAGCTAGCGGTGATTTGCGCGGCCGTTATGGTATAGGTTGAGCCGCTGCGGCTGCCAACGGTACTACCCGAAGCATTGGTGCAGGTAAAGTTACTCAGGGTCCAATCAGCTGGTAGTGAAGCTTCAGTGATAGTTACATCAGCGGTACGGCTAGCCACCGTAAAAGGCTGCGTGCCGGCAGTGCTGGTGTTGCCGTCAACTTGAGTTGGCGTCGCAGCAGCACTGGTTGTCACTGACCCACTTGCTTGAGTGGTATTAGTGAGCGTGAAGTTGAATGGTCCGCCGCCCATGCCGTTGGTGGTTTTTGTTAGAGTTATCGTAGCTGGCAGCAGCCTGGCCGCATAATCCTCTACTTCACCACCCGCCGCGTAGCCTGTTGGTGATGGGCTGGCTACCGTACCCGAGAATAAGCGGAAGCGAGCAAAGGTGTCGGCAGTGGGCGTACCAGCTGGAAATACCACCGGATACGTGGCAGTGCCGGAATTAGCTGGGATACTTACCACAACTCGTTCGCCCGCATCAAATACGCCATTATTGTTTAAATCGAGCCAACCGGCCAAGGTTGCCGGCTGAGCGGTTGTATTAGTCACCGACACATTCACTGTGGTTGGTTGCCCAGATGTTATTTCAATTGGCCCGCTGACTGCATCTTCGTCGGCGAGGCTGGTGGTGTCATCAGCTGCCGCATCGGCCGACGGCTGACCGTTGGTTTCAGTATCCACAATCGCCCCCAAGCGGAGTCCGGCTGTGGTTGCATGGTTAGCGCCATTATTTGCCGAATCTGTCCCATAGCTACTCGGCGCATCGCCGTAGTCAATGTTTTGTGTGTCGGTAAACAAACAAGCAATATCTGAGGCAACGCGCACATTGGCACCAGGTATGGTTACCGTGCTGCCCGATAGCGTTCCGATCGTTCCAGGGTTGCCCGTCTCGGCGGCATTTCTATCGGTACATACTGCTGAACTTAAGTTCCAGCCCGTCGGTACTACCTCGCTCAGGACGATGTTCGAACCAACAGTGCCCGCAAACTGCATCGCCGATGATACTGGCGTGTTTGGCGCAGTTGTCGTCAGGCTGGTGTTCGCAACAGCCGCGCGGGTGCCGTTCACGACATTGGTTTGATTAAAAGTAAAGGTGCCGGTATTTGGACTGCTGGTTTTTTGCACAGTGATACAGCTCGGCAAGGTAAGGAGACGAATCGAACCGTTGTCGGTTGGCCAGAAGTCTGAGCCAGTAAGCGTAATCGTCCGGATCAGGTCGGTCGAATTACCAACAAGCAAACCATTTTCTGGTGGATTGAAGTTAGCGACGCTTTTCGAAATTACTCCGGTTGTATTGTTGTAGAGCAAAGTTCCATTGCCAGGCGCCATTCTCAGGTCGGCACGGTTAGCGGTCGTTCCTGTACCGGACAATGTAACAGTTATAGTTGGGTTATACGCTGCGTCGGTAGCGGCGCCGACATGAGCAATCTGTAAGGCAATCAAATTAGCCGGGATAGGCTGTGAAAAAGTGAGTGTGTAGGTAAAGGTTCTTGAATCTCGACTGCCAAAATTCCATTGACCAACGAGAGCCGTCGTGTGGTCGATACCCGCCAGGTCAACAATGGTAGCATTGCCAGCTACTCCAACCCATCCCATACTTGTGCCGTTGGCAGTAGCCGTAAATGTGTAAGGATTGTAAGCGAATGCTGTTCCAAAATTTGCGCCAACGTTTCTAACCGAACAAGCAGATGATGACGGTGGTGGACTTTGCGTGTCGACATCAGTATCAGAGTTATTATCTAGAATGCTTTCTTGAACGCCAGTTGGGGCGGTCACTGTTGCGGTATTAGACAGCGTGCCAGCATAGCTCGATGGCACCGACAAAGTCAAGGTATACATAACAGATGCGCCAACCGGCAGATCGGCAGTAGTATTGATCGCGCCTGTGCCGCTCGCTTGATCGCAGACACCACCACCTGTGGCATTGCCACAAGTCCAATTAGCGGTAGTGATGCCACTCGGGAGATTGTCAACAATAACCGCATTACTTACCGCATCAGGACCGTTGTTAGTCACAACAATTTCGTAGGTAGTATTTGCGCCAGCGCTATAGGTTGCACTGCCGTCATCTTTATTTATGGCCAGGTCCACTTCACGTGGCGCATTTGTCGCCGTACAACTAAATGATGGGCTAGCGATTAAGGCGGCACTCGGAATAGTATAGGCATTTCCCGCTAAGCTCCCTACCGTACTGCCGGCTAGGTTTGTACAGGTAAAGCTAGCTAACTTCCAGCTACTTGGCAAGGAAGATTCTGTAATCACCACATCCTGGTTAAAGTCGAGTACTTTAAAAGGCTGATTGCCCGCTACGAGCGGATCACTGTCTGCTTGTGTTGGCGTATTTGCAGCTGTGGTAGTCACGCTCGCCGTCGATACACTGGTATTTGTCAGAGTGAAATCAAATGGTCCGCCGGCAGCTCCGTCGGTTGTTTTGTACAAACTAATTATCGGCGGAGCTTGTAAGTCAGTGTCACTAGCTGAGTTATCTGTCGTATCAGGGTCAATAGTACCAGTCGCTGGTGTTACCGTAGCTGTGTTCGTCAGAGCCCCTGTACGAGTAGCTGGTATTGTGAGCGTTATTTTATAAGTAACCTGGCTACCGATTGGCAAATTTACAGTGGCGTTTAAAGCGCCCGTGCCGCTCGGGGCACCACAACTAGCGCCTAAAGTTGCATCTCCGCACGTCCAGCTGGCGGCTGTAATGCCGCTGGGAAGTGGGTCGGTAACACTCGCGTTCAAAGCTTCAAACGGTCCATTATTGCTCACCACAACATCGTAGGTTACTGTGTCACCAGGAATATATTCTGTTCGGCCATCGTCCTTAGTAATGGCGAGGTCAGCTTGGATAACATCATTAGTGAATGTACATGCAAAGTTTTCGCCTGCGGCATCGACTTCATCGGCCGGAATAGTAAAGGTAGTGCCAACTAAACTTCCGACAGGATTACCATTCGAGATACAACTAACCCCATCCAGCCTCCAGCCAGCCGGCAACGAAGACTCAGTGATCGTAATGTCTTCATTAAACGACGCCACTACGTAAGGTTGCGTGCCAGCGGTACCAGCATCTCCGTCTACCTGAACAGGACTATTAGCCGCAGTAGTGGTAGCCGTACCGTCAGTTTGAACAGTATTTACTAGCGTAAAGCCAAACGGTCCACCAAAACCATTAGTCGTCACCTTGTTTAAGGTTAACGTAGCTGGCGTCGGCGCGTTGACTACTTCGCAATCAAACGCCAAGCTAGTCGCAATTTCCGCTGCGGTGATAGTATACGTATTGCCGCTCAAACTCCCTACTATTGTGCCGTTCCTATCCGTACAAATGAAGCTCTCGAGAGTCCAGTTAGATGACGAAGCTTCAGCAATCGTCACGTCAGCGTCTGTATCACTAACAGTGAACGCTTGTACGCCTGCAGAGCCGGTGTCGCCATCAACTTGCGTCGGGCTATTGCCTTCCGTAGTCGTCACTGCCCCGGTTGTTTGCGTGGTGTTAGTCAAGGTGAAATCAAATGGTCCACCTTCTACGTCATTGGTTACTTTATTAAGCACAATCGTGGTAGGAGGGGGTGTGTCGGTATCGGTATCACTGTTATTTTCTGTGGTGGAATCAGTAATGCCCTCGGGCGGAGCAACTGTTGCGGTATTAACCAAGTTGCCCGTAAATGTCTCGGGAACGGGTACGGTAAAGGTGTAGGTAACCGACGCGCCAACCGGCAAATCAACAATTTCACTGAGTGGCCCTATGCCACTTGGTTGATCGCATATACCACCGCCAATTGCATTGCCACACATCCAACTGGCATCATCAATCCCAGCAGGCAAATCATCTGTTACCAGAGCATCTTCGACATTGAGCGGCCCATTATTACTCACGATAATCGAGTAGGTTACGTCCGTGCCAGGAGTAAATGTGGTATTTCCATCATCCTTGTTAATCGCGAGGTCTGTTGTTGGTGCATTAGTATAAGTACAGTCAAAGGCCTGCCCGCTTACTACCTGTGACCCGGGAATGGTATACGTATTGCCGCTGCGACTACCTACAGCAACGTCGCTACTATTCACGCATGTAATATCGCTAACGCTCCACCCAGCAGGAAGTGCGGATTCCGTAATCGTTACATCGGTATTCAACGTCCCAATGGTGAATGGTTGCACTCCTGCAGTACCCGAATTACCGTCAACATCTACAGACGTTCCAGCTTCAGTGGTTGTTGCGGTACCGGTTGTTTGTGTGGTATTGGTCAAAGTAAAGCCGAATGGACCACCAGCCGATCCCGTGGTGACCTTGTGCAACACGAGCGTTCCTGGCAATGTATACACCAGCGCGCCCGTTGCTCTATCGTTTGCCGTGCTGAAGTCATTGTTGGTTGCATCAGTATCACCGTCTGGAACTGTGCGGCCAAGCGCCAAACTAGCATTATAAGATCCTGGAGCAGTCGGAGAGTTGACGATAACAGGGATATTGAAGCTGACTGTGCCACCATTGGCACCTGGTGAAGCCGCGGCGGCAAGTGGCGTTGGATTAAGTACGCATGTCACAATTGTCCGAGCGGTATTTGCTGTACAGTTAGCCGGTAGTGTTGCGCCAGCCGTCCAGCCACTTGGTAGTGTTGCAACCAGCGTAAACCCGTCATTGGTGTCTGTTGCGCCAGGGCCCTTGTTCGTTGCGGTCAATCTGACAGTCTGAGATTGCCCGTACAGTGTGTAGGGTGAGGTTGGCATCGTCATGGATACAGCAATATCTGGTCGGCCGGTAATAGTCATTGAACACGCAGCATCCTGCTCGTTAGCCAGTGTGAGGCCAGTCAGGCAGTTGCCTGTTGCTACATAAGTGTTCGTGGCAATGCCGGTAGGCCGCTGGCTAATAGCGGCTCGGTAGTTAGTGCCCGGCTCTACGTATACTTCATTGGGTGCGTGAAATATATTTGTATTAGCTGCGGTAGATGCATGGGGGGTCTTACCCGCTCCCGACCAGCCGCCGGCATTAATAAGTGCTGTTCCTTGGTTTAGGTTCATCTTCCATCCGGTTCCACCAAGCGTCTTTGACCAGGCAAAATCACTAAAGAGCATTACTGATGAAAAACGGGCCTGCTCGATTGTTCCACAACGAATAGCTATCCCGTCATAGCCTTCTCCACCGCCTTGTAGTACATAGCCCGAAACTAATGTTGTCGCCGTGTTCGCACAAAATGGCCCACGATAGGTATGCGCTGCCAAATTAGTTTCACGTGCTCCAACATCCACATTGGCGCCTGTCGCAGTATTTACTCGTATCCAGTCATTGGCATTCAGAATGAGCGGACGACAGACTATCCTGATGGCTGATGTCCATTGCTCACCAGTACCTGCAAATCGATCCCATCCACCCATCTGCTGGACAGCCTGGCCTGCAGGACAGTAGCCATTCTGCACACCCCCACCCAATGCGTATGCAATGCCTGTAACCGCTGGAGTACCGGCAGCTGTTGTACGAGTCAAGGTAACGGTTGTACCATTAGTAGTAATCCGCGAACAGTACAACCCAATGTTCGTGGTCATGCCTCTGGTAGTAGAGTTAGGAGAACTAAGTGATTTATCGATATGCTTGGCACCCGTGAACACTGTTCCCGCAGGGCACGAGAATAGTGTCGTGCCGCTTCGGTTTTCACCAACGATTCCTGCGTTAGTACCCGCTGGCTGCGTACCTACCCCCCCTTGGGCTTGAACATCTACAAACTTTGTAATAAGAATGGTGCTTGAAATAATTAGCGCTATTGCAGCAAACGATAAGACAAGGCCCCAGATTCGTCTTTGACCTATTCTTAAGCCGGTTAGTTCACCATGCGAAGTGTTACGTTCTAATCGGCTCAATTTGACCTTCCCACGCATTTTTTGTTGCCCCTTTTATAGTTACACGTTTGCTATTTTTTATTAAAAGCGCATATGCTTTGATTGTAGATGACTGTATTCATTATGACAACAATTAATTTTTTCTTTACTCAAGGGTGATTTTAGTGGTCACGCTGTCTATCGCTTGACCGTCTTTCCCCTGCAAATACACCTTCAGCTCACCTTTTTTCTGAATTTGCCCGCTTGTATTAATATTTAAATTACGCGAGAAATGATTGTCTTTTCCAGGGGAAATGCTACCTAGGCCAAGTACTTTCTTATCTTCGGTGCTGACGATGTAATATAAGTTAGCATCAGCTTGTGGTTTAAATTTGCCACTAATTGAATCGCCATTCTTTAAAAGTTTATTTGCCGCCAGCTGCTGCAGTTCGATCATGCCTTTCTGGCTTTTAAGGTTTGCGTTTTGGGGTGTTGTTTGCGATTGAACTATAAAGAAGGTTATGGCGGCAACCACCACTATAAGTAGAATACCTATTATTAATATTTTTTTCTTTGGTATCGATGTAGGCCGTGACTTCACTACTTACCTCCATTTATTCTGTAATTACGTCTGTTCTGTAAAGTTTTACTGCCTATAAATCCTACTCCGCTACCTATGAGTAGCAGTGCGCCGAGTATGATTACACCAATTGCTTGACCTGTTGGCGCAAGTGGATTACTTAAGGTCGGGCCGTTAGGATCGGTGAATGTGCCATTTGCCGCTGCGTCTTCGTCGAGCTCGCCACCTTCGACCACTGTATAGGTCACCGTGGTTACGGCAGTTGTGCCGATGGTGGGCGCAGCGTAGCCGACAATTGGCTGCATGGTACTAAACTGCTGCGTGACCGAATTGTACTTGCGCCATTCCCACACACTCGTGTCGTACAATTTGTTGAGGAAGATTTTTACGGTTGCCTGCTCGCCAGCTGTGTAACAGTCGAACGAGTAATCGAATAGGCCGATTGGGTAGGTGCGTCCATCGTCGGATTTTGGTAGGCTCGATTGAGCCACGGTGGTAAAGTGCCTGGTTAATGGGCAGCTGTTCCCAATGATTTCCAGCGTGGTATAGCCACCGGTGATTGGGTTAGGAATCGAGGTGACATTTCCTTGCTCGCTATCGAGAATGCCGTCATCATTACCGTCCCCACCGTTTGGTGCGCCGTCTTCGACGGCAGCTGGAGCGGTGTCGGTATCAACAGCGACGGCGACATGCAGCGCCGGACTATCCACCGAAACATTGCCAACAGTATCCGTTTGGGTGGCAATTAGCTTGTGCTTGCCTTCTGGCAGTGGCGCACTATCGCAAGACCAATTACCAGCACTATCAACGGTAGTTTTGCATAACACGTTACCATGTTCATCCCGCACAGTCACGGTGGCACCAGCTTCTCCGGTGCCGGTTACTGTTGGGGTGGTATCAGTCAGTTCTGAATTATCTGCCGGTCCGGTAATAACTGGGGCCGGTGGCGGCGTGGTAGCAATTGTGACAGTTACGGCATTTGATGGCGGCGATGTGTTACCCGCGGCATCAGTTTGAGTTGCGGTAATTGTTCGAAGCCCGTCTGCAAGTGGTGTTGTTGGTGTGCAGGTCCACTTACCGTCGCTCCCCACCGTGATGGGGTTGCCTTCGCTACAAGTAATTGATGCGTCATCGACTTTGACTGTTACTTTTGCACCCGGCTCGCCCGTACCCGTAATGGTCGGCGTGTTATCTTTGGTAGTGGCGCCGGCCGCAGGGCCAGTGATAGCTGGGGCAGCCGGAGCGGTCGTATCGTAGGTGACTTGATTTGTTGTCCCGGTGCTTGCGGTGTTGCCGTTACCGCTCACGTCTTGTACAGCGCCCGCTGGCAATGTCATAACTGCGGTATCGCCATCGGTCATGCCCGAAATAGTCACCGTCCAGGTAGTTGGGCTATTTTGTATCACGTTAGCTACAGTGCCCGTGCTTCCTGCGATAACAAAATCACTCGCCGTTAGCGTTGCCGGATTAATTGGTTCTGTGAATGTCACGGTGAAGTCAGCGGAGTTAACATTCGTAATTGCCGCCTGCCCGGCTGCTCGGCCGATAGTAACGGCTGGTGCGGCAGTGTCGATAATAACACTGGTTGGCGCCGATTGTGGCGATACATTACCTGCAACATCAGACTGAGCGGCTGTAAAGCTGTGCGGACCTTCAGCAAGGGCCGTGGTAGCCGTGCAGCTCCAGTTGCCGCCGATGCCTACTACCGCCGTACATACTATGTTCCCTTTTTCATCTGTCACGGTTACGGTGGCGCCTATTTCACCGGTACCACTAATCGTTGGGGTGGTGTCGCTTATGCTACTGCCGTCAGCCGGCGTAGTGATGGCAGGGGCTGGCGGTGCCACCGTATCAATCGTAAAGCTCAGCGCCGGGCTTTGTGGGCTTTCAATGCCAGCAGCACTAACTTGACTGACAGTAATGGTATGCACGCCGTTAGTTTGTGCAGGTATGGTTACTGTGTAAGTGCCGGTGGTACACGGCTGACTGATAGCAAACGGCCCGTCAATGTATAGTTTAACGGTCATGCCCGGCGTACAAGCGCCGGTAAAGTCTGGGGTGGTGTCTTTGGTGATATTGTCAGTGTTGCTGACACCGGAATCGGTAGCGGCGGTCATATCGGGGGTTGCGGGGGTTGATGGCATGGTTGTGTCAATGGTGAATGGCAAAGCCGGGCTTTGTGGCGACGTAACACCAGCGACATTAGTTGCGGTAACGGTGAGACTATGAGTGCCGCTAGCTATTGGTGCGGTTGGCGTAATGGTGTATGTCCCGCCGCTACAGACTTGCGTCGGAGCAATGGTCGCACCGTTGAGGTATAGCGTAATGGTATCGCCGCTTGTACAAGTGCCGGTGAAGGTTGGTGTCGGATTACTCGTAATATTATCGGTGTTACTCGCGCCGGTATCGGTGGCAGCGGTCATATCGGGCGCAGAAAGCGCGGCCGGTGCGGTTGTCAGAATAGTAATATTTAGCGCCGGGCTGGGGCTTGATGTATTCCCTGCTGGGTCGGTAAATGTGGCGGTTATGACGTGCCCTCCTGCTGTTAGCGTGGTGGCAGTAATGACATAGGTCCCACTTGGCGGACAAGTTTGGCTGCCAACTTGTGTGCCGTCGCTGTACAGCTTGACCGTATCGCCGGGCGTACAGCTACCGGTAAAGTCTGGGGTAGTATCACTTGTAATGTTATCTGTGCTACTTGCACCCGTATCGGTTGTTGGCGTCATATCAGGCGCAGCAGTTATTGATGGCGCCACGGTATCAATTGTGATATTCACCCAATTAGATTCAACCGAAACATTCCCGGTCGCATCTTCTTGAGTGGCCTTAAAGGTATGCGGGCCATCTGCGAGCGGCGTGGTGGGCGTACATGTCCAGTTGCCGCCGCTCATGACCGCCGTACAGACGACATTATTGAGCTCATCCGTCACTGTTACCGTCGCGCCATTCTCACCTGTACCATTAACTGTTGGTGTATTGTCGTTTGTCACTGTCCAGTCGGCCGGACCGGTTATAACGGGTGGATTTGGTGGTGTATTGTCATAAGTCACACTATTATCGGTGCTGGTACTCGTAGTGTTGCCATTACCGGCGGTGTCGGTTGCTTTATTAGCGAGCAAACTAACCGTGACGGTATCGCCACTGGTCATACCAGTAACTGTTACTTCCCATGTTGTCGTATTTATCTGCGTAAAGCTGGTGACGGTACCCGTGGTGCCAGCTATCGTGAAGTCATCGGCCGTTACAGTCGCGGCCTGCATTGGTTCTGAGAAGACAACCGTGAAGGCAGCGCTATCGATATTGGTCGGATCTGGCTGACCAGTCTTTTGATTGACCGTGACAGACGGAGCGGCCGTATCTATGGTCAGGGCGTCAGTTTGGTTGTCAACTGGGTTAATAATGCTGCCAGTGGTATCGTTGACGGTAATGTTATAGCTGCCGTCCGGAAGCGTATCTGGAACGACCAGGCTCCACGTGCCACTGCTATCGCACACCACCCCTGTGTAACTATGGTTTTCCGGGCCACTAAGACCAATGGTTAAATCGTGGCCAGGAGCACATTGACCGGTGAGGGTTGGGGTGTTGTCGTTGGTAATTTGGGGCACGATATTTGGCGGTGGTACTTCGTAAAGCACGCTGTTGTCGGTGCTCGTGCTGGCAGTGTTGTCGTTACCAGCGCTGTCTTTCACTTTGCCTGCATCGAGACTGGCTGTCACTGTGGTGCCATTAGCCATGCCCTTCACTTCAACTTCCCAAGTTGTGGCATTTAGTTGTGTAAAGGCGGCTATGTACGTGCTCGTACTCGAGGGCGCGGTGCCAATGGTTAAATCGCTCGGGCTAAAGGTGCTCGGATCGATCGGCTTATCAAAGACAATCGTAAATTTAATACTATTTGATGCTGTTGGGTCAGGCTGGTCAACTTTTTGATTGACTGTTACCCCAGGGGCAGTAGTATCAATCGTAAAAGTATTTGTATTGCTTGCTGGCGAGGTGTTGCCAGCTGCATCGGTTTGAGTGGCGTACACCGTGTGATCCCCGCTGGTCATATCACCGCTTGGTGTGTATGTCCAGTTACCGCTCGCATCAGAGGTCAGACTAATAGGAGCGCCGCCATCAATTATTAAGTGTACGGTTGTATTTGGTTCAGCGGTTCCGGTAAAAGTTGGGGTCGCATCGTTTGTCGTACTCCCATTTGCTGGCGTCGTCACAACTGGTGCTGCCGGGATGGCCGTGTCAATTTTGATATCTACCTGGTTTGACGGTGACGATGTGTTGCCAGCGACATCTGTCTGGGTAGCTCTGAGGGTATGTGGACCGTCAGGAATGGCACTACTCGGCGTGCAGCTCCACACACCACCTGAAACAACTGCCGTACATAGAGTTGCTCCGTTTTCATCTGTTACAGTTACCGTGGCACCGTTTTCACCAGTACCGCTGACTGCTGGCGTGCTGTCGTTGGTGTTGGTGTTGTTTGCAGGGCTGGTAATAGCTGGCGCTGGTGGCGCAACCGTGTCAATTGTAATATTCAAACCAGAGCTTTGGGCAGAGGTGTTGCCGGCAACATCGGTTAGCTGCACCGTAACCTCGTGTGCACCATCGCTGAGTGATGTGCCTGCTGAAATTGTATACGTGCCGCCACTACATACTTGGCTGCCAACCGCACCGCCGTCAATCAGCAGTGTCACCGTATCGCCATTCGTACAGCTACCAGTGAAGTCAGGTAGGTTATTTTTGGTAATGTTATCTGCGTTACTCGACCCAGTGTCAGTTGCCGACGTCATGTCTGGCGCCGCAGGTATAGCGGGTAGGGCTGTATCGATGGTGAACGGCAGCGATGGGCTCTGCGGCGAGACGTTACCCGCTTGGTCGGTCACGGTAGCGGTGATTGTGTGATCGCCATGAGCGATCGGCGATGCCGGTGTGATCAGGTACACGCCACCCGCGCACAGTGCCGTCGGCGTGATCGCCACTCCATCAATAGAGAGCGTCACCGTCTCGCCATTGGTACAGACGCCAGTGAAATCAGGCGTTGTATCGCGCGTGATGTTATCGGTGTTGCTCGAACCGGTATCGGTCGCAGGCGTCATATCTGGAGCTGCTGGTGCTGCTGGTGGAGTGGTATCGATCGTGACATTGACTAATGAAGATTGCGGTGAGGTGTTGCCCGCCACATCGGTTTGTGTTGCTTTATAGGTGTGGTTGCCTTCAGTTTGTGGAACGGTAGGCGTACAGCTCCAACTACCACCACTGACGACCGCCGAGCAAAGTGCGACATTATTTTCATCCGTTACGGTCACCGCTGCACCATCTTCACCCGTACCCGTAACTGTTGGGGTGGTGTCGTTAGTAACTGACCCCGAAGTTGGGCTGGCAATAACTGGGGCTGGCGGCGCAATGGTGTCAATTACAATAGTGAGTCCTGAGCTTTGAGCCGACACATTACCGGCAATATCAGTACTCGTGACTGTTACTACGTGATTACCTTCTGCTAAGTTGGATAGCGGGGCTATAGTGTAGGTTCCGCCCGAACAAAGCTGCGTGCCAATCGGTGCTCCATCTATTAACAAGGTGATGCTTTCGCCTATGGTACAGCTACCGGTAAAGTCCGGTCGCGGGTTTTTAGTGATATTGTCTGAGCTGCTTATTCCAGTGTCAGTTGCCGCGGTCATATCTGGTACGTCTGGCGCTACCGGCGCGGTAGTATCGATAGTAAATGGTAAGGTGGCACTGACGAGACCACTCGAGAACTGGCTCGCGACCGTATGATTCCCGTTAGGTATGGCGGTGGTTGGCGTGATCATATAGCTGCCACTCGAGCATACCTGCACCGGGGCAACTGCCGTACCGTTAATAATCAGCGTCACCGCCTCTCCATCGATACAGGTGCCCGTGAAGGTTGGGGTGGTGTCATTGGTAATGTCATCTGCATTAGAAACGCCACTGTCAGTTGCCGGCGTCATATCGGGAGCGGGTGGGATTTCGGTGGCAAAAGTGAAGTATTGGTTACCGAGTGTCGTGTTGGCTTCCCAGTTAGTGCCGTTCAGAGTCATCGGTATTTCAGTCGCCCCAAAGCTAAAGTCGCCATCAGCATCGGTAAGCAAGTACACCAGGCCGCGTTCACCTGATAACCGAGTGGCTAATGATGAGCTATTATCTGGTGCTTGTACTTTGACGGAACCAACAGTTCCCGTCGTCGCCGCCTTAAATATTCGGCCCATCCTGAAGCGATCGGTCGGCGCACCAGTTGCTGTCCAGGTGAGCGCACCGTTATCATCGCCAAACATCAGGAATGATTTATCAGCGCTAAAGTTATTAGTATTAGCAGCATTGTCAGTGGCAATAGTGTTACCATTACCAATTGTCACGAGCCCTCCGGTATGAATAGACTTGGACTGCTTTTGATTGAGAACCGATACGTCATCGCGGCCAATACCAGTGATGCGGTGCTTGTAGGTAGCATTAGCAGTGGCGTCCCACACCTTGGTAGTGCCGTCGCTTGCCAGATAATTAAGCGGTGATGTTTGATTGAGCGTAATACCGTATTTTATGCCCAGGTATGAATCGACTTGCTGCGCCTGTGTCGCGGTCAGCGCCTTCCGATAAACGATTACTTCAGGAATCTTCCCATTAAATACCCTGTTGGTCAGGCTCTGCGAAGTCCGTCCACCTATTTCAAACAAGTTTCCGTCGGCACCAACACCACAAGAAGTCCCGACTTTTTCCTGCCGGCCATCAAGCCAAGTACTACCCCCTAGGTTGTTGTTCGCGACATAGGTACCCCGGGCAATGTGAAAACCGGCAGTCGATGAAACAGTCGCCGCCGTGCCACAGCCAGAACCATCCAGGTTGTAGGTGGCATTGCTATAATAGAGTAAGCCGCGGCCAGTGGCTGAAGTCGCCCAGCCACCATTGGTCGTAAAGATACCACTAAGTACATCGCCGGGCGTTCCTTCGGGTGTTGCTACGGAAAAGATATTTAAGTCGGGCGATGTATTCCAGTTGGCGCTGGCGTTCCCTTTAAGCGTTTTGCCTGCCGCGCCGCTAAAATCAACGCTCGGGTTAAAGTTGACCGAACCAGGCACTCTTAGAATGTCGTTTGATACCGCGATAGCCCCTGTATCCGTGGTTGAGGCGCGCGCTTGGCCAGTTACAAATTCGTTGCCACTTTTATCATTCCACTGCTGCACCTGATTACTGGCGTTAACCTGCAGGCCGTCGTCTGCCTTCAGCCACAATGCCTCGCCAAAAACGCCGCCTGGTGCTTGGCAGACCGTCGTTGTGGCAGTAACGTTATCGAGGTAAATATCGACGCTATCTGTAGCAGTTGAGGTATCGGTGTATGAAATCACCGTTGATTCACTTGAGGCGGTGAAGGTTATTGAATCGCTCACAACCGTGCCAGCGGTTGCAGAAGCAGTCGTTGTTTTGGAGGTCAGCGTAGCGGAAGTCAGCCCGTCTTTCGCCGCCGCCAGTAGCCGCATCGTACCCGCGCCACCGCCGCCACGAGTAACGCTATAACTCAGCTTATATGCACGGCCAGGAATAGTTTGGATTGTCTGACTGAACACTCCGTTTGGCGTAAGATTACCGCCATTAAATACAACTACACCAGAACCGTAACCAATATTCCCCTGCCTGTCCCAGCCGCTAAGATCAGTCGCGAACGTGCCATTAGTAATTAAGTTGGTCGTGGTATCACAGGCGATCGGTGGCGAGGCAAAAGTAAAATAACTATCATCAGCCAGATTTACGGTTGCTTGCCAGTTAGTTCCGCTTTGCGTCAGCGGCACGATCGTTGCCCCGCTGGTAAAATCACCGTCCGCATCCACCAGCAAGACCGGCGCGGCGACGGCACTCGGCAGCTTTCCTCTATCTACCAATAGCTGCACATTTCCCACATCACCGTTATTTTCTTCAACCCTCCACTCACGCTGCAGGCGGCTATAGCCGGCTGGACTATCGGTTGCAGTCAAGCCAGCCGCGGCTCCGTTATCGCTAATCGCCAAAAACTGTTTATCGTTTGTAAAGCTGTTGGTATTACTGGCGTTATCTGCTGCAGATGTGCCGTGACTTATTGCCACCATGCCCGTAGGGGCAGCCGGTTGAGATTGCTTTTGATTGAGTGCCGAGCCATCATCGCGTCCGATCACCGTAATATCGTTCTTGTACGCGCCGCTGTCGCTTGCGTCCCACGGCACAATTACTCCATCACTCGCCAAATAATCCTGCGCGGTGGTTTGGTCGAGTGACGTCCCGTATTTCATAGATGCATAGGAGTTTACTTGTTGCAGTTCTATTGCACTAAGAGTGCGGGTATAGGTGATGACCTCAGAAGTTACCGTATGGGGCATTTCCGGAATAGTATTGTCGCGTGCGCCTATACGAATGAAATCGTTGTTGAAGGTTACCGCAAGCGATGCGGTGTTCGAAAAGCCGCCATTCATATAAAAACTAAAGTTATTGGCACCACCATTACCGCGCGTAAGTGCTGCGATTCTTGGAATATTTGCGCCAGGATACGAGCCAGTTGCACCGACCGAGCCTACATTTGTCGCACCGACTGCTGGAGTGCCCGCGGCGCTAATGCTCCATACCATATCGTTGGTCTCGACACCTGGTTGTGACAAGTATGCGTCAACTGTGTTATTGCTTAATCGACTACTCACATGAAAGAACGTAAAAGGATTCGTGCCGTTGGCACCCAGATTGTTCGCGTAGTCCATTCGATCATCGACACCGTCAAACCGCAGACCAGGGTTATAGTTAATGGCATTGACATTTGAGCCTGTAATGGCTGCTGGTTGAAGACCTGCCGTCGCTTGAGAAGCGGTGTTACCGTTACCACTCGAATCTGGCCAGCTAGCGCCCGTAACCGTGCCACCATCAGCCTTTTGCCAGGTTCGTAACCCATTCACCACACCGCCCGGCGCCGCTATAAGGCTGGCGAAGGTAAAGTTATCGCCGTTATTTAGGTCAATAGTTGCTTCAAGGTTGGTGCCATTGACGGTCAGAGGAATTAAGTCATCATCGCTTGTAAATGTCGCATCGGCGCTGCGAACCAACACTGGGTTTGAGCCTTTTAATAATGAAGCTGGCACGCGAATTTTCACGGCGCCAACCGAGCCCGTTTCTTGCACCTTCCATCCGCGCGACAAGCGAGTAAGCGACGAGCCGCCAATCTTATTTGCCTGAGTTGTAGGGCCATTGTTGTGTCCCCAGACTAAGAAACTTTTATCAGCACTAAAATTATTCGTATTAGCAGCGTTGGTAGCGGCAATATCACCATGACCGATGGTGACAACGTTACCGGTGTTACTGCTGGCCGATTGTTTTTGGTTCAGCTCCGAGGCATCATCGCGGCCAATACCGGCAATATCTGTTTTGTAACTCGTATTCGCAGTCGCATCCCAAATAACTCCGCTCGCTGAATCCAGGTAATCTGTGGCGATTGTTTGATCAAGCGTTATACCGTTTCGAATGGCTAGATAACTATGGATGCGCTGCTGCTCATTGGCGGTTAGCGGCTTAAGATAGGCGATGACGTCCGAAAATTCTTCGGTGGACGTATCTGCGACACTTGTACCGCCTACATGATACGGAAAATTTTGGCCGGTGAAGCTCGAATAATTGACATCGCTCGTTACAACTTTGCCATCTTTCAAAATAGCCTGATTTATACCGGGAATCGTCTGCCCGGTAGTTGTGCTAGCATTATAGGTTTTTAGTTCAAATTTATTGAGCGTTATCGTCCCCGCTGGGACACTCAGGCGTTGAGTGGCGCTAGTCGAGCCAGCATCCCAATACACAATACTGTCGCCAAATGGCTGATAAATACCCAATCGATAGGTGCTCGCATCGGTACCTTGTTGGTGAAAATCTGGTGAACCATTACCAATGGCTGTTTTATTCGAAACAAAATAGAAATTAGCGTTACTAAACGTACCAGTGCCATCTAGCGATGTACCACTAAAAAAGGCGCCCGAGCCTGTTACAACGGTCGGGTTAAAATTGATACCATTTGTCTTTAAGGTTGGGCTTCCGGTTGCGCTGGCATTTTTGCCACTGCCACTCTGGTCTTGCCACGAAGTAACAGCGCAGCCATTTGTTGTACAGTTTGTGCCTGCGTCAGCCCGCAGCCACAATGTCGCGCCGGTCACCCCGCCTGGCGCACCGCCGATCGCCCTGGCAAGCTGCGAGCTCTGTAGAGCTACAAACACACCCAAGACTATGCAGAGCAAAAACATTCCGAGCAAAGTGAGCTGAGGAACACTTTTCGCTACCAAAGCTCCAGCAGACCAGTGCTTAGTGCTGCGGCTGTTCGCGTTAGATCTACCCCTCATAGCCCATCCTTACTGCTTTCGTGAGATTTTTTCACTATATTTATATTAAAAGCGTATATGCTTTAATTGTAGTATATTCTACAAACGACAACAAGGTTAAAGTCCTTAACTTTAAGTTAAGTTTAGTGACAATTCTTTCCATCCTCTTGTGATGTAGCTACTCTTTAGTTTATAGTCATAGCGTCCGTTTCGCCCGAATGGCAGGAGGAGTTATGTCCAAAGCCCGGAGCCCGCTTCATCCGAAGGCACTTGTGACAGATGAGCTTACGGAGGGGCGAAAAGTTATTTGGTACAATGTCTACCATGGCGTTTTCGGTACGTATGAAGTTGTCCTTGTTCCCGTAAATATTAGAGACAGGGATGCAAAGATTATCCTGCGCAATCTGAAAACTGGCACAGAGGAATCATTTTCCCCTACCAGTATGGGCGTGATCGCCACTCCCATTGGCAGCTGGAATGATGGAAACATCATTATCGACGCCAATGATAAGAGTGATCTGCCAACGAAGACTCGACCTAAGCCGAATCCTGACGACTACTTGGACTCCGGTATTTAGTTTGGACGATTGACCACCCCCTGTAGCGCTACTTTGGCGTTACAGGGGCTTATAATTTCGCGACGGCGCCATGCGCGCTTAAGTCCGCCACACCCGTACGGTCAGAAACACCATCCGCACGTTGAAGTTGGCGGCCTCCGGGCCGTCTTCTTCTTTATTTAGCCCCTAGGCCGCTAACCCCATTGAACCAAGCAGCACACTTCTCTATAATAAGAAAACCTTGTAACTGTCGCCCAAAGGAGTGCGCGGTGGAGCTTACCCCAGCAAGTGTTGAAGTATTTCAAGAAGGTCAAATCGAGGTAAAGTATCCCAAGCAGAATCGCCTTTACCGAGGACAGATCAGTAAGCTCTGGATTGACGGCGCTGAACTGATCGTAGAATATGAGTGGAAAGCAAAGGGCGAAGGGTACCCCATTACCCGAAGCTGGGTGCTGGTTCCAGCGGAAGCCTCAACGCCCGAGAAGATCTACTTCGCATGTTACACGATTAAACGCCTTGAAAAAGGTATTGTGCGCCTCACTTCCAGGCAACGCGAGATCGTATGCCTTTTTCCAAAGGGCGTCTCTCCGCTTGCTCACGGTGATGTGAAGCCCTGGTAATTCACCGCAATTCGCCCCGCAAGTAGCAGCACACTCGTGTAGGCTGCTGCGATCATTGCGGGGCCTACACTTTATTTACCTATGAGCCTGGGCGATTTGAGATTTTCTTATAACCACGGTATTATAAGAACACAACAAGGGGGTATAGGGTGTATGAAGTTAATTAGCTATGTCTTTCCGATTTATAACGAGTCAGAAAACATTGACGTGTTATACGACACCATGGCAAAACTTCTGAAAAAACACACAAAGTACCGCTACGAACTTATTTTTATAAACGACGGCAGCAGAGACGATTCGCTCGAAAAGTTGCTTGCCCTCCACAAAAAAGACAAACGTGTCAGTGTGATTGAATTTTCGCGCAACTTTGGCCACCAAATTGCCGTTAGCGCTGGCATCGACCACGCCCGCGGCGACGCGATTATCATTATGGATAGCGACATGCAAGACCCGCCTCACGTCAGCTTTGAGCTGATTGAAAAGTGGGAAGAAGGCTACGAAGTAGTCTACGCACAGCGCCGCACCCGCAAAGATACCTTGTTTAAGCGCTTGACCGCCAACGTATTTTACCGCACACTGCACCGCCTAGCAGATATTGAAATTCCTCGAAATACCGGTGATTTCCGCCTAATTGACCGCAAAGTCGCTGAAGAGCTCAAAAAATTTAAAGAACACCACCGTTTCCTGCGTGGTATGGTGAGCTTTGTCGGCTTTAAACAAACCGCCGTGCAATTCGACCGCGATGCCCGCCACGCAGGCGAAACCGGCTATCCACTTAAAAAAATGCTTAAATTCGCCGCCGATGGCATTTTTAGCTTCTCAACCGCACCGCTGAAGCTGATATCGCGGCTTGGCTATACGATCGCCCTACTTAGCTTTATTGGTGCTGTCTATGCTTTAATTATGAAGTTTTTCTTCCCACAGGTTACCGTAGAAGGCTGGACGTTTATTGTAATTTCGGTGCTGTTTATTGGCGGTGTGCAGTTAATTATGCTGGGTGTGCTGGGTAGTTACATCGGCCGTATCTATACCGAAGCCCGTCACCGCCCACTGTACATGACTCGTCAGGTATACCGCACCGATGAAGAATAGTTCGCTACTACAAAAACACCGACACTTTTTACTCTACGGGCTTATCGGCGGCTCGGGGGCGACACTCGATTTCTTGCTTTTTCTGTTGCTGTTTAACGTCTTCGGAGTTCCGGCAGCCATCGCCACCACGCTGTCTGTTTTTTGCGGCATCACCAATAACTTTATACTGAATGCGGTGTTTAATTTCAAAACCCGCGATCATTTGCTTGTTCGATATGGCTTCTTTTTAAGTGTGGGGATTTTTGGGTTACTGCTTAGTATTATAGTAATTGCGCTTGGCAGTGCCATTGGCATACACCCAAACATTTCAAAGCTTATTTCAATTCCACTGGTAGTGGTTTTGCAGTACTTTTTAAATAAGCATTTATCGTTTCAAAATTCGCCACACAAGCTGTTATCTCAGATTAAAACCCGTTTTACCAAGAAAGGAACAAGCGAATGAGCGACAAACAATCGGTAGTAATTATTGGCGGTGGCTACACTGGCCTGGTGGCAGCCCTCCGACTTGCCCAAGCGGGCAAAAAGGTAACTATTTTAGAAAAAGGCGCCGTTTTAGGCGGGCTCGCCAGCGATTTCACCATCGAAAGCGCGTCGATTGAGCGAGCATACCATCATCTATTTAAAACCGATACGCATATTATTAATCTCGCTCAAGAGCTCGGAATTGGCGATAAACTGCTCTGGCACGATAGTTCGGTGTCGTTATATTACAACCACCAACTCTACCCTTTTAAGGGCGCCCTCGATTTAATTAAGTTTAGCCCGCTATCTTTTTGGAACCGGATTCGGGCTGGGTTGGTGGTGCTTTATTTGCAGCGGACCAACAACTGGCAAAAATTCCAGCACATCACCGCTTACGACTGGATGAAAAAGGCTGCCGGCGATCAAGTGACCGAAGTGATTTGGGAACCACTTTTAAAGGGAAAATTTGACACCTTTTACAATAAAGTATCGATGGCCTGGCTGTGGGCGCGGGTGCACATTCGGGCGCAATCGCGCGAGGCGGACGGCGAAAAACTAGGCTACTTTGAAGGCGGCTTTCAAACCTTTACCAACGCGCTAGTCGCCAAGCTGAAAGAACTTGGCGTAACGATTCACACCAGCGCCGACATTTCTGGTATCTCTTCAAAGGACAATCAGGTGGTAATTTCATTTGCCGATGGCACAACCAAAAACTTCGAAGATTGCATTGCCACCGTACCTTCGCACGTATTTGCCAAACTAATTGAAAAGGCCAATGTCGACCAAACCTACTTAACACAGTTGCACAGTATTAATTATCTGGGCGCTCGCCTGCTCATTTTTTCGTCTGAACAAGATATTAGCCCGTACTACTGGCATAATATCAACGATCTTGAACTGCCGTTCTTGGTATTTATTCATCACACCAAACTAATAGACAAGCGTTATTACAATGGTAAATATGTTTACTACATCGCAACTTACGTCCCGCACGATCACCAGTTATTCACCTGCGACGATTTGGAGCTTGAAGGGTTATGGTTCGGCTCGCTTAAAAAGATTTTTCCTGCCTTCGACACTGGCCAGATTCGTGAAAGGCACTTTTTCCGCTTTGCCAATGCCCAACACATTGTAGATACCGACTACGCAAGCAAAATTCCTGCTAATATCACGCCGCTCCCGCATGTATATTTATCTAACTTTTCGCAAATCTACCCCGAAGATCGCGGCACTAACTATGCTGTTCGCGAGGGGGAGAAGATTGCTAAGTTGGTGCAAAATTCGTAGTTGTGCCTAAGTAGTGCGCATTCTCCATCTTTTGGATGAGGTATAATAACAACTTATGAAACATTACAACTACATCTTACTTGATTGGGACGGTAACCTTGCGCAAACCTTGAACGTCTGGCTTGATGCGCTAGATATTGTGCTGCAGAAACGAGGCTTTACTTTCACTCGCGAGCAACTCATGAAAGCGACCGGCGGCGTATCGGTGTTTCTGGCAACACATACTTCACTACCTGAAACTGAAGGAGAAGGAGTTTTACTTGAAGCAATTGAGATAGTTAAGGAACACTTGCCGCAGGTCGAATTGTACCCGGATGCGTTTGAGGTGCTGCACGACTTACAGAAAGCCGGGAAACACTTGGCCCTGGTAACTTCTTCAACACGAGCAATTGTACTGCCTGTTCTACAGCGGTTCGGGCTTGATATTTTATTTGAAGCGATTGTTTGTTTTGATGATGTCACGCAGCCAAAACCCCATCCCGAGCCACTCCAAAAGGCGTTAAAGCTCATGGGCGGCACTGAGGCCGAGGCAATCATGATTGGCGATACCAGCAGTGATATTAAAGCTGCCGAGAATGCCGGGGTTGATTCAGTATTATTCTATCCGCTTGAGCACCAGCAGCTATATAGCCTTGAGGCCCTACTAGCGCACAAGCCAACTTATGTAGTCAGTGATTTCCGGGAAGTGACCAAAATCGCGACTGGTGAATATGTCGCTGCCGTAAAGCCTAATCCGCCGACCAAAAAGTAATAAAAATGTCTCGACCTTGGCGGACACATCCGCCTTGGTCGAGACAGGTCTTGCAAAACTAACGCCACGAAGCCTTGTGGAGCAAGTTCTCCACCCTCCCCCGGCTCATGGTCGCATAGTCCCCATCAAACACAACCGCAAATACCAGTACCCCTCGCGAAGGGAATCGCCAGATATACAGCCGGTCAGCAGTGGCTCCACCTCGCGGACCGTTCTGGCTATTATGGAAATTGCAACCCTTCAGGATCTGGATCTGCGCCCTTTCCCCGCCGAAATCTACTTCGCCCGCACTTTCCAGGTGCCCGAACATCATATCATTATGGAGTTTGGGCGAATAGCAATCAAAACCACGGGCTTTATCGTTCGGATCACCGTACGGCTCCATATTCTCGGGGCCGCTTGTGTTCACCACAACGATCACATCGCAAGACGGCGGCAGGTCGTGGCTGTTGCATGGTGCTTCAAACAACACCGTCCGCGACCTGGTGGCAAGTTCCGGGTTCCTCGAAACCTCCCATTCCGGCTCGAGTGGCAGCAGCATGCCATAAATGTCCGTCGTGGGGACAGATGGCTTCAGGCTGGCCATGTACTGCTCAAGGCTGGCCTTTACTTCCTGCTGCACCTCGGGATGATTCACCAGACGTCCGTGTTCGCACGGCGCATCCGAAATTAGCGGCAGCACCACAAAGCCAGTGCAGCTAATCACCTTAGCGCCGTCGCCGCGGCCGGTGTTCGTAGAAGCAGCCAGTGCCGACGGAACCCTCACCATCGTGTCGGAGTCGAGCGACTCACCCGTCAGGGTTACCGGACCAATCTGCATCTGCGGCGTAACGTTACCAGCAATTGCCTTCACCGTCACACTGCCCGGAAGCGGCGGTAGCTCTTTCAGCTCCTTCGAACCCACGCTCAAGCCACCAAAGGCAAGCGCGGAAGCACAATTGGACTGATTAATCAGCTCCCGGTACACCAGCCCCAAGAGGAAAGCATTCTGGCAATAAGCCCGAATTGCAGCGGTGACCACATTGCCCAACTCGCTACCCTTAAACGGCGTGGCAATGGTGACCATGTGGTCCACTTTATCTGGTACCTGAGCCGCTGCGTACTGCGCCGCCAAGCCGCCCATTGAATGGGCAACAATAGCTACCTTGCCTGGTCCGCCATTCTGCTTTGAAGCATCGGCCAGGCACGAGATAGTGGCGGCAAGCTTGGGACCAATGTTCTCGTTGGTTACCCAGAGGCCAGCGTGTGGCGAGTAATCGAAAGGCACTGCATGCATACCTTTGCTCTTCATAGTACTGAGAGCCGAGCTTGGGTTAGAAACATCCCCCCAAACATCCTCATTTCCTAGAAATCCATGAGCAAAAAGCACAGGCAGCTCTTTCTGCATTCCATTAGTATATTGCGCGCAGTCTACTGGACTTGCAGCAAGTGCGCCATTTTCCTGAACCGTGACAATCAGGCTAATAGTGAAAAGTGTAGATGCAACCAGTTTGCGCATAAGTGACACTTCAGCCTCCAGAAGTCCAATTACTCCGAAGATACTTCAGCCAGCGAACGTTGAAGCCTACAACGCCACCTCCTGTTAGGTTCACCCCTCATGGGGTTGTCGAAACTATAGCATAAGGTGCCTTGTCCTACAAGTATGCTATGATGTTGCCATGGCACTCTCCGCAGCAGATAAAAGATTTTACTCAGTACTGGCAGCGATAGCTGTGTTATTGGTGGGTTGGGCAATATGGTTACAGATTATGCCTCATCCTTTGGGGGATAAGTTGGAGTATGTAGGGAAAGAGGA